>CACKFY010000001.1 GCA_902599495.1 uncultured Pelagibacteraceae bacterium
GAAAATTATCTATCCCAACTAAGACAAATGAAAAAAATGGGTGGCATGGGAAGTGTGATGTCTATGTTGCCTGGAGCTAATAAAATTAAACAGCAAATGGAAAACTCATCGTTTGATGAAAAAATGTTGAGTGACAATGAAGCGATTATTCTTTCAATGACACCAAATGAAAGAGAAAATCCTAAAATTATAAGCGGATCAAGAAAAAAAAGAATAGCAACAGGCTGTGGCTTAGATATTTCTAAAATTAATAAACTTCTTAAACAATTTAAGATGATGTCAGACATGATGAAAAAAATGTCTAAAGGAAAAGGAATTCCATCAGGAAATATTCCTGATGAATTATTAAATCAACTAAAATGAGAGGTAACATATGTTAAAAATAAGACTATCAATGGGGGGAGTAAGAAAAAGACCGGTATACAAAATTGTTGTAGCCGATAGTAGAGCACCTAGAGATGGAAGATTTGTAGAAAAGATTGGATTGTTTAATCCACTTCTTCCGAAAGACAAGAAAGAGAGAATAAAGGTAGAAGCCGAAAGAGTAAAATATTGGATAAGCAAAGGGGCTAAGCCAACTTTAAGGGTTTCAAGAATTTTAGGTGAGGCTCAGTTAATGCCAATGCCAAAACCAGGTAACAATCCTCAAAAAGCTGTTCCGAAAAAAGAAAGAAAAAAAACGGAGGAACCTAAAAAAGAAGCTCCTAAACAAGAAGCAAAAAAAGAGGAACCTAAAAAAGAATGTACGCTGTAAAAATATTTACTTTATATCCAGAGACTTTTCCCGGTCCTTTAGCTGGAGGAATTTACGGAAAGGCTATGAGAAATGGCCTATGGAGTTTAAAAACTGTAAATATTAGAGACTACGCTGATGATAAACACAAAACTGTTGACGACACTGTATTTGGTGGTGGAAGTGGAATGTTAATGAAGCCTGATATAGTAGCGAATTCTTTAGATAAAAATATTTCAAAGGGAGAAAAAATTTTTTATTTGTCTCCAAAAGGTAAAAAATTTAATCAAAGTTTTGCTAATTCTTTAAGTAAACAAAATGGTGTTAATTTAATCTGCGGTCATTTTGAAGGAGTAGATGATCGTTTATTGTCTACGAGAAATATTGAGGAAATAAGCATAGGAGATTATGTTTTATCAGGCGGTGAAACCGCTGCATTTGTAATATTAGATGCTGTTTTAAGACTTATACCAGGAGTGTTAGGAAATAAAGACTCCATAAAAGATGAAACTTTTGAAAATAGTCTTTTGGAGTACCCTCAATTTACAAAACCTAAAATTTGGGAAGGCAAAAGTGTTCCAGATGTACTATTTTCAGGTGATCATGCGAAAATTAAAAGCTGGCGTTTATCTCAATCTGAGGATATAACACGTCGCCAGAGACCTGATCTTTGGGAAAAATATTTAAAAGAGAAAAAATAATGAAAAATATAGAAGACATAAATAGAGAATCTGTAAAAAAAATACTTTCTTCAAAAAAGATAGCTGAGTTTTCTCCTGGAGATACAATTAAAGTAGGCGTAAAAATCATTGAAGGTAAAAGAGAAAGAATTCAATATTTTGAAGGTGTTTGTATAGCAAAAAAAAATAGAGATATAAATTCTTCATTTACAGTAAGAAAAATATCTTTTGGAGAAGGTGTAGAGAGAACCTTTGCACTTTATAGTCCAAATGTAAGTTCTATAAAAATTGTCAGATCTGGAAAAGTAAGAAGAGCAAAACTATATTATTTAAGAGACAGAAAAGGAAAATCAGCAAGGATAGCTGAAAAAATAAAAAAAAAGATTGGTATCGACATCGCACCAGAGCCTAAACAAGCTATTGAGAATGTAGCGTCGGACGATAAAATCAAAAAAGAAACATCAACTGACGAAAAAAAAACTGAAGTATCAAAAGTTAAAAAACAGACTTCTGATAAAAAATTGGAAGCTGAGAATAAACCAAAAAAATAATATTCTCATATGTCAAAAACACTCTACGATAAAATTTGGGATGACCACCTTGTTCACGAAGACAATGATGGAACAGCTTTACTTTATGTTGATAGACATCTTGTTCATGAGGTCACTAGTCCCCAAGCTTTTGAAGGATTAAGAATTCAAGGCAGAAAAGTTAGAAAACCAAAACTTACTTTAGCTGTTCCAGATCACAATGTTCCAACTACTGATAGATCAAAAGGTATATCTGACAAGCAATCTAAAATTCAAGTTGATACTTTAAGAAATAATTGTAAAGAATTTGGAATAAATTTATTTGATGTGAATGATAAGCGACAAGGGATAGTTCATATTATTGGACCAGAGCAAGGTTTTACACAACCAGGGACAGTAATCGTATGTGGAGATAGCCACACAGCTACCCACGGAGCTTTTGGTTCCCTTGCATTTGGAATAGGCACTTCTGAAGTGGAGCATGTATTAGCTACTCAAACTTTAATTCAAAAAAAATCTAAAAATTTTAGAGTAAATGTGAACGGAAGTTTACCGGCAGGAGTTACATCAAAGGATGTTATCCTTAAAATAATCGGAACAATCGGAACTGCAGGTGGAACAGGTTATGTAATTGAATTTGCTGGTGAAGTAATAAGAAATTTAAGCGTAGAACAACGTATGACTATATGCAATATGACTATAGAAGCTGGTGCCAGAGCAGGATTAATATCTCCAGATAATAAAACTATTGAGTACTTTAAAGATAGACCGATGTCTCCAAAAGGTGAGAACTGGACGAAAGCAGTTGCACATTGGAAAAAACTTTTTTCTGATAGCGATGCAAAGTTTGATAAGGAAGTAAACATTGATGCAAAAGACATTGAACCATTAGTTACATGGGGAACATCTCCGCAGGACGTCTCCCCAATTACTGGAGAGGTGCCAGATCCAGAAAAAGAAAAAGATAAAGATAGAAGAACAGCAATGTACAGATCCTTAGAATACATGGGTTTAAAACCTAAAATGAAAATCTCTGATATAAAAGTAGATAAGATCTTTATTGGCAGTTGTACAAATGGAAGAATAGAAGATCTAAGGCTGGCTGCAAAACTATTAAAAGGAAAGAAAATAGCAAGCGATGTAAGCGCAATGGTTGTTCCAGGATCGGGATTAGTTAAAAAACAAGCCGAAGAAGAAGGTATTGATAAAGTTTTTAAAAATGCAGGATTTGAATGGAGAGAACCAGGATGTTCTATGTGTTTAGGAATGAATGAAGATCAGCTTTCATCAAAAGAAAGATGCGCATCAACTTCAAATAGAAATTTTGAAGGAAGACAAGGAAGAGGCGGTAGAACTCATCTTGTGAGCCCAGGTATGGCTGTAGCTGCAGCAATAAAGGGCTATTTAGCTGACGTAAGAGAAATTAATTAAATGGAAAAATTTGTTAAATTAAAAAGTATACCTGCACATATTCCTTTAATGAATATAGATACTGACATGATAATTCCTAAGCAGTTTTTAAAAACTATTAAAAGAACTGGTTTAGGAAAAAGTCTATTCTATGAAATGAGATATGATGAAAGTGGCAAATTAATCAATAAATTTATATTAAATAATGATCCATATTCAAAATCAAAAATTCTCTTAGCTGGAAAAAATTTTGGCTGCGGCTCTTCAAGAGAACACGCCCCATGGGCCTTACTCGACTTTGGTATAAGATGCGTAATAAGCCCTAGTTTTGCTGATATCTTTTATAATAACTGTTTTAACAATGGTATTCTTCCTATAATTATTGACGAAAAATCAATTCAAGAATTATCTGAATATTCTGAAAGAAAAGAAGAGATCGAAGTTGATTTAAATGAGCAGGTGATTCTTTATGGTAATAAGAAATTGACATTTGATATAGAGCCAGCGAAGAAAAAAAGACTTTTAGAAGGTTTAGATAATATAGGCCTCTCACTTAAAAAAATACCTAATATAGAAAAATTTGAAAATTCTATGAATAAAACAAAACCTTGGATTTAAATAATGGCAATATCTAACACTAGAAAATTATTATTATTACCTGGAGATGGAATTGGACCCGAGGTAGTAAGAGAAGTAAAGAAAATAATTGAATGGCTAAATAAAAATAAATCCTTAGACTTTAAAATTGAAGAAGAACTAATCGGGGGTGCATCGATAGATGCGCACAAAATTCCTATCACAGATGAAGTTTTTTATAAATCTTTAGAGTGTGATGCAGTTATATTAGGGGCATGTGGAGGACCAAAGTGGGATAAATTAGAATTTTCAAAAAAACCTGAGAGAGCTCTTTTAAAATTGAGGAAAGAGTTAAAATTATTTGCAAATTTAAGACCAGCAATTTGTTTTGAACAACTGGTTGACTCTTCTACTTTAAAACCTGAAATAGTTTCAGGATTAGATATTATGATTGTAAGAGAACTTACAGGAGGTATATATTTTGGTGAACCACGTGGTATAGAGCCAATTAAGAACAATGAGCGCAAAGGAATTAATACTCATACGTATACTACTACTGAAATCAAAAGAATAGCTAAAGTGGCGTTTGATCTTGCTAAGAAAAGAAAAAACAAAGTAACTTCGTGCGAAAAATCAAATGTAATGGAGGCTGGGGTCTTATGGCGAGAAGAAGTTCAAGATTTAAAAGATAAAGAATATAACAACGTTGAATTAGAGCACATGTTAGCAGATAACTGTGCCATGCAGTTATTGAGAAATCCAAAACAATTTGACGTAATTTTAGCCGATAATCTATTTGGAGACATGCTATCAGACGAGGCGGCTATGTTAACTGGTTCTTTAGGTCTTCTTCCATCTGCTTCCTTAGGCTCAAAAGATAAAAATGGAAAGCTGAGATCACTCTATGAACCTGTTCATGGATCGGCCCCAGATATAGCTGGAAAAAACGTTGCTAATCCGATCGCAACAGTTCTTAGTTTGTCAATGGCTCTAAGATATTCCTTGGATTTAGATAGAGAGGCTGATTTATTAGATCAAGCTGTTCAAAAAGTTTTAAATGACGGTCTCAGAACAAAGGATATTGCATCTAAAGGCAAGAAAGAAGTCACCACTTCTCAGATGGGTGATGCAATTATATCAAAATTAAATTAATATTAACAAAATGAAATTTGCAATTATTGGTGCTACGGGAAACGTAGGAAGAAAAACGATTGATATTTTAGAAAAGTCTAAATTAGACATTGAAGAATTACATTTAGTAGCCTCAAAAAACAGTTTAGGAAAAAAAATAAAATTTAAAAGCAATGACTTAAATGTAGTTGCTTTAGAAAATTTTGATTTTGAAAAAGCAGATATAACTTTTTTTGCTGCAGGAAGTTCTATTGCAGAAAAATACGCAAAAGATGCCTCTCATAAAACTATTGTAATCGATAATTCAAAATTTTTTAGAATGGATAAAAATGTCCCCCTTATTGTACCCGAGGTGAATTCGGAAGATATAAAAAAACACAAAAATATTATAGCAAATCCAAATTGCTCTACTATTCAAATGGTTTTGGCGCTTAATCCACTGCACCAAAAATTTAATATTAAAAGGGTAGTAGTTTCAACATATCAAGCTGTTTCTGGGGCGGGAAAAGCTGCAATGGATGAACTTATGAGTCAGACAAAAGATTTTTTAGAAAAAAAAAAAATTAAATCAAAAAACTTTACTAAACAAATAGCTTTTAATTTAATTCCTCATATAGATGTATTTGTAGAAGACGGATACACCAAAGAGGAATGGAAAATGGAAAATGAAACTAAAAAAATATTAAGTGAAAAGATAAAAGTTTCTGCAACTTGCGTAAGAGTTCCAGTTATTACATCGCACTCTGAGTCAGTAAATGTAGAATTTGAAAAAAATTATAATATTGATGAAGTTAAAAAATTATTAAGCGAGACCTCAGGTTGTAAACTTGTTGATGAACATGTTGATGGAGGTTATATAACTCCACTCGAAGCTCAGGATGATTTTAAAACTTATATATCTAGAGTGAGAAAAGACAGGTCTAATGAAAAAGCAATTAATATGTGGATAGTTTCAGATAATCTTTTGAAAGGAGCGGCACTTAATTCAGTGCAAATTGCAGAAACATTAGTAAAGTACGGTATTAAATAAAATTTTTATGGAATACGATAAAAATCCTTTAACACCACATTTGCAAATATATAAATGGCAAATTTCATCTTTGTTGTCTATTACTCATAGAATAACAGGTGTGATTAACGCTTTAGCTATTAGTTTAATATGCATTTGGTTTTTATTTACAATTAATAATGAAAAGATTTTATTTGAAAATATTTTAAATAGTTTTTTTGGAAAATTTATATCTATTTCATTATGTTGGACATTTAGTTTCCATATACTAAATGAAATTAGGCATTTAATTTGGGATGCAGGTTATGGATTTGATCTAAAAATTACAAAAATTACCGGTTACGCAACCTTAATTTTATCTTTTTTACTTGCAATCATTATTTATTTTTTGGGAGTGAGTCTTTAACTATGAATAAATCAACAAAAAAATGGTTACTTATTAAGTTCAGTTCTTTGTTTCTAATCCCATTTATGGCGTGGTTTATTATTAATTTTGTTTCTATCATAAATAATGATTACAATAGTTTAATTGCTTTTTTAAGTGAGCGACCATCAAAAATTTTGTTCTCAATTTTTGTTTTTTTATCCCTTTTTTTCTATTCTTTAACAATAAGTGAGATTTTTGAGGATTATATGAGCAATGAAAAAATCAAAAATGTCGCAAATAAGTTAGTATTTATTTTTGCTATACTATTGTCTTTAGGAACTATAATAACCATTTATAATTTATAATATGAAAAGCTACAAAATTATCGATCATGAATACGACGTTGTTGTCTTAGGAGCTGGAGGCTCTGGTTTAAGAGCAGCCGTAGGTTTATCAGAGGCAGGTCTTAAGACAGCATGTATTTCAAAAGTATTCCCGACTAGGAGCCATACTTCTGCAGCTCAAGGTGGAATTTCAGCAGCGCTGGGTAATATGGGCGAAGATGACTGGAGATGGCATATGTATGATACTGTAAAAGGTTCTGACTGGTTAGGAGATCAGGATGCAATCGAATACCTCTGTAAAGAGGCCCCAAAAGCTGTAAAAGAACTGGATAAGTATGGTGTTCCATTTAGTAGGACTGAAGATGGAAAAATATATCAAAGACCTTTTGGAGGAATGACTAAAAATTATGGCAATGGAACGGTTCAAAGAACTTGCGCAGCGGCAGATAGAACTGGTCATGCTATTTTACATACTTTATACGGACAAGCATTAAAACATAACACAGAATTTTTTATTGAGTACTTTGCATTGGATTTAATTATGAAAAATGGTGAATGCAAGGGACTGATAGCTTGGAATTTGAATGATGGCACAATTCATAGATTTAAATCTCACATAACAATAATTGCGACTGGAGGTTACGGAAAAATTTATTATTCAGCTACATCTGCTCATACATGCACAGGAGACGGAAATGGAATGGTCTTAAGAGCAGGATTGCCATTACAAGATATGGAATTTGTTCAGTTTCACCCTACAGGAATATATGGAGTTGGATGCCTTATATCAGAGGGAGTAAGAGGAGAAGGAGGGTTTTTATTAAATTCTAAGGGTGAAAGATTCATGGAAAGATATGCACCAAATGCAAAAGATCTTGCTTCGAGAGATGTTGTTAGCAGATCTATAGCAATCGAAATAAACGAGGGACGTGGAGTTGGGAAAGAAAAAGATCATGTACATCTCCATTTAGATCATTTAGATCCCAAAGTGATTGATGATAGACTACCAGGTATAGCAGAGTCTGCAAAAACGTTTTCAGGTGTTGACGTTACGAAAGATCCAATACCAGTTGTTCCCACAGTCCATTATAATATGGGAGGAATTCCTACAAATTATAAAGCAGAAGTTTTAACTTTAAATGGATCTGAAAAAACAGTGCCTGGTCTTATGGCTATTGGTGAAGCAGCATGTGTTTCGGTCCACGGAGCGAATAGATTAGGATCAAATTCATTAATAGATCTTGTGGTATTTGGAAAGGCTGCTGCTAAAAGAGCTGCAGAACTTGTTAAACCCAACACACCACACGAAGAAACCCCACAAAGTGAAACAGAAAAATGTTTGGATAGATTTGATAAAATTAGAAATTCAAAAGGTGAGACGAGTACTTCTCAACTTAGATTGTCGATGCAGAAAACAATGCAAAGCAAATGTGCAGTTTTTAGGACTGAAAAAACCTTAAAAGAGGGAGCAGACGAAATTAGAAAACCATTTGAAGGCTTAGAAGATATATCTGTTAAAGATAAATCTCTTTTATTTAATACCGATCTTGTAGAGTCCCTAGAATTTGATAATCTAATTAGACAAGCTATGACAACTATGGACTCAGCATATCATAGAAAAGAGAGCAGAGGTGCTCATGCCAGAGAAGATTTCTCAAAAAGAGACGACAAAAAATTTATGAAACACACTTTAGCATGGCAGGATGGTAAAGAGGTAAAAGTCAAGTACAGAGATGTACATGCAAAAACACTGACAAACGATGTTCAATACTTCCCTCCAAAAGAGAGAGTATACTAATGGCTGAGTTTTCTCTTCCAAATAATTCAAAAATTTTAAAGGGAACATATTATAAAGACAAAACTGGCTCCAAAAATATCAAAAAAGTAAATGTTTATAGGTGGAACCCTGACGATGGAAAAAATCCACGAATAGACACATTTGAAGTAGATATGGATGATTGTGGACCAAAAGTTTTAGATATTCTTTTTAAAATTAAAAATGAAATAGACTCGTCCTTAACTTTTAGAAGATCTTGTGCCCATGGAGTATGTGGCTCTTGTGCTATGAATGTAGATGGAATCAACACTCTTTCATGTATTAAATCTCATAGTGACATTAAAGGTGAGTTAAATATTTATCCCCTACCACATTTAAAAGTAATAAAAGATCTAATTGGAGACCTAAGTAATTTATATAAGCAATATGAGTCTATTCAACCATGGTTAAAGACCTCAAAAACAGACACAGAAAAACAAGAAATTTTACAATCCCAAAATGACAGAGCTAAACTCGATGGATACTATGAGTGTATTCTATGTGCCTGCTGCTCTACATCGTGTCCAAGTTACTGGTGGAATGGTGACAAATATTTAGGCCCCGCGGTATTGCTACAAGCCTATAGATGGATAAGCGACAGCAGAGACGAAGAGAAAAAAGAAAGATTAAAGAAAGTTGCTGATGAATTAAAATTATATAGATGCCACACTATTATGAATTGTACTAATTCATGTCCCAAGGGCCTTAACCCAGCCAAGGCAATTGGATCTATAAAAAAAATGCTTGCAACAAGCTAAAACCTTATTTATTCAAAGACTATGAAAATAATTGAACATTTCATAGAAGGAAAACATTACTCTGGCAATTCAAAAAAATTTTCACCTGTTTATAATCCAGCTACCGGAGAAGAAACTGCAAAAGTCAAACTAGGGAATTCAGAAGATTTAAATAAAGCTGTAGATATTTCAAAAAACGCTTTCCCAACTTGGTCTAATACTCCTCCAATACAAAGAGCTAGAGTATTATTTAAGTTTAAAGAGTTAATTGAAAAAAATGCGGACGAATTAATTAAAATAATTGTTTCTGAACATGGAAAAGTTTACGAAGATGCAAAAGGTTCGCTAATCAGGGGGTTAGAGGTTGTTGAATATGCTTGTGGAATTCCTCAAATGTTAAAAGGAGAGTTTACAGAAAATGTTGGAAAAAATGTAGATAGCTGGTCACTTAGACAACCTTTAGGAGTTTGCGCTGGTATAACTCCTTTTAATTTTCCAGCAATGGTACCTATGTGGATGTTTCCTATGGCAATAGCATGTGGGAATACTTTTATTTTGAAACCATCTGAAAAAGATCCTTCTTGCTCAATTAAATTAGCAGAATTATTTAACGAAGCGGGATTACCAAAAGGAGTTTTTAACATAGTTAATGGAGACAAAGATGTAGTAGATGCAATTATAAGCAACAAAAACATTTCAGCAGTAAGCTTTGTAGGATCAACTCCTATAGCTAAATATATTTATGAAAATTGTGCTAAAAATGAAAAAAGAGTTCAAGCCCTTGGAGGAGCGAAAAATCATTGTGTAGTAATGCCAGACTGTGATCTTGATCAGGCTGTAAATGGTTTAATGGGTGCTGCTTATGGATCTGCAGGTGAAAGATGTATGGCTCAGTCCGTTGCAGTTGCTGTAGGTAATGTTGGTGATCAACTTGTAAAAAATTTGAAAACAAAAGTAGAAACTTTAAAAGTTGGTCCAGGAATGGATAAAAATTCAGAGATGGGTCCCCTGATTACAAAAGAGCACTTGGCAAAGGTAAAAGGTTATGTAGATATTGGAGTAAAAGAGGGAGCTGAGCTTGTAGTTGATGGCAGAAATTTGAAATTACAAGGGTATGAAAAAGGTTATTTTATGGGTGGATGCTTATTTGATAAAGTTAATAAAGATATGAAAATTTATAAAGAAGAAATATTTGGACCAGTTCTTTCGGTAGTAAGAGCAGAGAATTTTGACGAAGCTTTAGCTCTAGTAAATAATCATGAGTACGGCAATGGTGTAAGTATATTTACAAGAGATGGAGATGTAGGTAGAACTTTTTCAAGTAAAGTGAAAATAGGTATGGTTGGCATAAATATACCTATACCAGTGCCAATGGCTTTCCATAGTTTTGGTGGGTGGAAAAGATCTTTATTTGGAGATCAGCACATGCATGGTCCTGAAGGAGTGAGATTTTATACAAAATTAAAAACAATTACGTCTCGTTGGCCAGATGGACTAAAATCTGACCCAGAATTTATAATGCCAACAATGAAATAAAAATGAAAAAAAAAATTACTTTAATTGGAGCGGGCCAAATCGGAGGAACCCTTGCACATTTAATTGCTATTAAAGGTTTAGCTAATGTAGTCCTATTTGATGTCGCCGAAGGTATTGCCAAGGGTAAAGCTTTGGATATAGCCCAATCTTCACCTATAGAAGGATTTAATGTGAATTTGAGAGGAACAAATAATTACGAAGATACTAAAAATTCTGACGTCATAATTATTACCGCTGGAGTTCCAAGAAAACCTGGGATGTCTAGAGATGATCTTCTAGGTATAAATCTAAAAATAATAAAAGAAGTAGCTTTGGGAATAAAAAAAACATCTCCTGATGCATTTGTTATATGTATAACCAACCCTTTAGATGTAATTGTTATGGCACTACAAAAATACTCTGGTTTACCAAAAAACAAAGTCGTTGGTATGGCTGGTATTTTAGACTCGTCAAGATTCATTTATTTTTTATCTGAAAAATTAAACATCGAAGCGAGTAAAATAAAATCATTTGTTCTTGGTGGTCATGGAGACACAATGGTTGCTATGTTAAACCATACTAAAGTAGACGGGGAACCTATCAAAAATCTCGTAAAATCTGGAAAAATATTAGAGGAGGATTTAAATAAATTGGTAGATAGAACAAAAAAAGGTGGCGCTGAGATAGTTAAATACTTAGAAAAAGGGTCGGCATTTTATGCACCTGCCTCAGCTGGAGTTGAAATGGCTGAGAGTTTTATTAAAGATCTCAAAAAAGAACTTCCATGCGCTGCATACCTCAATGGAGAATATGGAGTTAAAGATATTTATGCTGGAGTTCCTGTCATAATAGGTAAAAATGGTGTCGAAAAAGTAGTGGAGATCAAATTATCGTCTGATGAAAAAGATCAATTTAATAAATCAATTAAAGCTGTACAAGATTTATTTGAAGCAGCTAAAAAAATAGATAATAATCTCAAGTAATTTGAATTTTTTAATAAAAAAAATAAAACACGAAAACTTTTTCGGTTTAATCATACTTTTAATTTTCTCTATCGGGGTTAATCAATATTATGGAAATATCGGTATATTTCCTCATGATAGTTTTGCACATTTTGAAACAGGAAATATGATTTTAAATGGACATCACCCATTTAATGATATTTGGATTGTCTCCGGCCCCTTCGTTGACTATTTTCAGGCGTTACTATTTTTTTTATTTGGAACAAGTTGGAAAATCTATGTTTTTCATGCTTCATTAATAAATTTTATAATAACATTCTCTACTTTCATAGTTTTTAGAACCTTAAATCTTGATTTCAAAGAAAGCTTATTTTTTTCTCTGTGCTTTAGTATTTTAGCATATCCAATAAGCGGTACACCCTTTGTAGACCACCACTCGGCCTTTTTTTCTTTGATAGGTGTATATTTTATTTTGATTTGCATTAAAAAAGAATCAAAAAATTTGAGCTTTTTTATTCCAATATTTTTTGTTTTAGGTTTTATGTCTAAACAAGTTCCATCAACTTATTTGATATTCTCAATAACACCAATATTTTTATTTTATATATTTTATAATAACAAATTATTTTTGTTACCAAACTTTATTTACGGTATAACTTTTTCTGTATTAATTTTATTTATTTTTGGAGCAATTACCGGAATTAATTTCAATAATTTTATTGAACAATATATTCTATATCCCCAGTCTATTGCATCCAATAGACTCGATAATTTCACAATAAAAATATTTGGAGTTTTAGGTAATTTTAAATTTGTATTTTTAAGCTTAATAATTTTAATTATTGCTAACTTAAAAAAAATCAAAAGTGGTAAAATTTTTGAAAAAAATAATTTTAATATTTTTATTGTAGTTATAAGTGCATTAGTCTTAATTTTTCATCAGCTTTTAACTCGAAACCAAATATTTATATTTTTTTTAATACCCTTAATAATTGGTATAGCAAATATCTCTGTTAAAAATAAAATATTTAAAATTGCAACTATAGTTCTATGTTTATTCACCACAATTAAATATCACGAGAGATTTAATGAAAAAAGAAAATTTCACGATTTACAAGGTGTGAACTTAAACAAAGCTGTAAGTGCAAACCAAATTGATAAAAAACTGAATGGTTTAAAATGGATTACTCCCCAATTTAAAAAGACGCCTAAAAAAGAAATTGCAATGATTAACCAAATTAAAAATATACTTCAAAAAGATAACAGAAAAAAAATGGTCCTAGGAAACTATCCTTTTTTATCTGTAGTTATTAAAGAGAATTTATATTCAACTACTAGATGGCATGTTTTTGATGGAACTGACTATCCTCAAGTAGGAAATAAGTATTATAATTCTTATAAAAAACTTTTTATAAATAAAATTAAAAAAAATAATATTGAAGTGATATACACAATTTTACCCGTAGATAGCTCACAAATATACAATTATATTGATGAGTCTTGTTTTAAGAAAAATCAAATAAGAAAATTTTTAGTTTCTCACTCCATAAAAAAGTGCAAAGATATTAATTAAAATTAAACATACTTTATCAATAATTTATCTTAATCATTTTTTTTGTATATTTCACTTATAGTAACATTTCCACGTCTCACTTCAGATATCTTAGTAAAATTTTTTGGTATTTTATATTTTTTGTTATATTTTGGATTAATCTCATATTGAAAATTGTTGATTATATAATCTGCTTTTTCGTACATTTGACCGACTATAACAAAATTATCCCTAATTTTTTTTTCAAAGATATTCTTACTTAAATTTAAATCAGTAAAACTTGCAACACCTATATTAATTTTATCTTTTTCTAAATTATATATTTGTTTTAAGCTTTGATAATTTACTAATCCCCAGTAATCTTTCTCAAATAAAACATTAGATTTATTTTTTATATAATGATTAAAAAATATATTTTGATGAGGATGGTAATAATACAAAGAAAATATGTTAAAAAAAAGAATTACAGCTAATGACGAAAAAGTTAATTTTTTATAATAATTCCTAAAATACTTAATAATTATGTAATTGATAAAATAAACAGAATGAATAATTAAAAAAGGATAGATAAAGTAAAAGTGACGCCAACCATTATAAATGATTGAGTTCAAAATAAAAAATGAGAATAATGGTATAAATATTAAAGAAACAGTAAAAACAATAAGCTTTTCTCTTTGACTTTTCCATATATCGTAATTTGCTTTTTGTTCATCAATTTTCAAAATTCTATTTGATATACGTTTAAAATTTAAAAGTAGTCCTCCAATACTAGAAAATATTATTAAAAGAGGTGTAGTTGCAAATATTGAAACAAATAAATAATGCCATGGAAGGTTTTTAGCTTGATAAAATTCACCTAGATAAAATACTTTGAGATCCCATCTTTCAAATTTTGAAAACAATTTTAAAATTTCGATTAAATTTTTAATTGGACTCTCCCAAAGATAAGGATAGGTGATAAACAAGAAAAAAAACGATAAAAATATAAGACTTAATATATATTTTAATATTTTACTAAAACTGTAGTTTCTAACTGAAGAGTCAAAAAAAATAAAAAATATTAATAAAAATGGAACAAATAAAGCAATCATTCTTAAGTTTGCTGCTAAAGCAAAAAAAATAGAAAAGTAGAATAAATTTTTATAATTCAACTTATTTAAACATTTGATTGAAAAATAAGTCATTATTATAAATAATGATAAAAATACTAAATCTTTTCCGTTATAAAAACTATTGGCAAAAATTCTTGGTGTAGAATACAATAATAACAAACTAAATGTAGATAAAATTTTATTTTTGAAAATTTCCTGACAAATTAGAAAAAAAAAAATTAAAGATATAATAAATATAAAGTGATTTAGTAAATGTCTTAAAAAAAATATCTCATTAATTTCATTTTTTTTTAATAAAATCTCTATAAAAAAAACGTTTAAAATTTCAAAGACAGCACCATAATATTTGTCAGCGTAATCACTTAAATTTTCAATATTATTAAACAAATCGTTATTTGTTGGTATTGAAAAAAAATCAAATAAATATTTTAAATTTACTAAGCCATTATATCTATTAATTTTCTCATCAATTGATATACCGTAATCTTTATAAAGTATCAGACCTATAAAAATTAATATTGTGAAAAGAAATATATTGAAGTATTTATCAAATAGTTTAGTCATCTTTAGAATAATAACTTAAGATATAAAAACTAAAATTTAAATACTAATTTTTATAAAAATGAATATTCATGAACACCAAGCAAAAGATTTATTAAGGCAATTTGGTGCCCCAGTATCAAAAGGTATAGTTATATTTTCTTTAAAAGATATAGATAAAAAAATTTCTTCATTAAACTCGAAAAATTTTGTTTTAAAAGCCCAAATTCATGCTGGAGGAAGAGGAAAAGCCGGTGGAGTAAAATTAATTTCCGACAAAAAAGATTTAAAGACAGAAGCCCAAAAAATGTTAGGAAAAACTCTAATAACACATCAAACTGGACCTTTGGGGAAAGAAGTAAAAAGATTATATCTTGAAGAAGCATCAGATATTTTAAAAGAATATTACCTATCTTGTTTAGTGGATAGGTCAAGTTCCAAAATAGTTTTTATCAGTAGTACTGAGGGCGGTATGGACATTGAGAAAGTTGCAATAGAAAATCCAAAAAAAATCGTAACAACAAAAATAAATTTAAATGAAAAAATCGATAACAAAGACATTGATAAAATCATATTGCCCTTTAAACTAGATGATAAACAAAAAACATCAGCATATAAACTTATCAATGCAGTTTATAAAATTTTAATCACAAAAGACGCTAGTCTTATTGAAATTAACCCATTAGTAATAACAAAAAATAACGATTTAATTTGTTTAGATGCTAAAATTAATTTTGATGACAATGCATTGTTCAGACAACCAGACATTTTAAAATTAAGAGATTTAAATGAAGAGGAGCCAGCAGAAATAGAAGCAAGTAAAAATGAATTAGCTTATATTAAACTTGATGGAAAAATAGGTTGCATGGTAAATGGGGCAGGTTTAGCGATGGCGACAATGGATATAATAAAATTATTTGGAGAAGAACCAGCAAATTTTTTAGATGTCGGTGGAGGAGCATCTAAAGAAAAAGTATCTGCAGCATTTAAATTAATATTAGCCGATAAAAACGTGAAAGGAATTTTAATTAATATTTTTGGAGGGATCATGAGATGTGATATTTTAGCTCAAGGAGTAGTAGAAGCAGCAAAAGAGTCAGATTTAAAAGTACCTCTTGTAGTTAGATTGGCTGGCACAAACTTTGAAAAAGGTAAAGAAATATTAGAAAAATCTAATTTAGATATTTTGTCTGCTAACGACTTAAATGATGCAGCAAAAAAAATAATTAATGCAATTAAATAAATGTCAATATTAGTCAACAAAAATACTAGAGTAATATGTCAAGGTTTTACGGGAACCCACGGCACCTTTCACTCTGAGCAAGCTATCAAATATGGAACTAATTTAGTTGGTGGTGTAACTCCTAAAAAAGGTGGCCAAAAGCATTTAGGTCTACCTGTTTTTGATACTGTCCTAGAAGCTAAAAAAAAAACTAATGCTAACGCTACAATGATTTATGTACCACCGAAATTTGCTGCCTCTGCAATTATAGAGGCAATAGAATCAAAAATTGAATTAATTGTTTGCATAACAGAAGGCATTCCAATAATTGACATGTTGAAAGTCAAGCAAGCTTTAAAAAAAAGTAAAAGTAGATTAATTGGACCTAATTGTCCTGGAATTATTACCCCTGAAGAATGTAAAATAGGAATTATGCCAGGAAATATTCATAAGAAAGGATCTGTCGGGATAGTTTCTAGATCGGGAACTTTAACTTACGAGGCAGTTGCTCAAACAAGTCATACTGGTATGGGACAGTCAACGTGTATAGGTATAGGAGGTGATCCTATAAACGGAACTAATTTTATTGATTGTTTAGAATTATTCCTTCAGGACGAAGAGACCAAATCAATTGTAATGATAGGGGAAATAGGAGGTTCTGCTGAGGAAGAGGCATCAGAATTTGTCAAAAAATCTAAAATTAAAAAGCCTATGGTGGGTTTTGTTGCTGGACTAACGGCTCCTCCTGGAAGAAGAATGGGTCATGCCGGAGCTATAATTTCAGGCGGAAAAGGTGGGGCCAATGATAAGATTGAAACAATGAAATCAGCTGGAATTACTATTTCTAAATCACCAGCTGACATAGGTAAAACACTCTTTGAAAAACTAAAGGCTTGATTTTATACAATTTGTGATATTATTTGATATTAATGTCAGTTGATAAGAATAATCAAACATATAAAAAAACTTCATTTTTAACCGGAGTAAACAGTGACTATATTGAAGAATATTACGCTCTTTATTTACAAAATCCCAATTTATTAACCAAAGACTGGATTGAATTTTTTGACGGTTTAAAAGAAGACTCAAAAAATATTTTACAAAATATAAAAGGTCCGAGCTGGAACCCTAAAAAAGTTAAAAAATTTAAAATTAAAGAAAAGGCTAAGCAAAAAATAGAGAAAGATTTTACGGAAATATCTTCTGTCAAGCAAGCTTCAACTGACTCAGTTAGAGCCATAATGTTAATACGAGCATATAGAATTAGAGGGCACTTAATAGCTAATTTAGATCCTTTAGACTTACAAAAAAAAGACGAACACCCTGAATTAAAACCAGAGACATATGGATTTAAAAAAGAAGATTATCAAAGAAAAATTTTTTTAGACGGCGTTCTAGGCATCGAATATGGAAACCTTAATGAAATTCTGAAGATATTAAGAAAAACTTACTGTTCAACTATAGGTTATGAATTCATGCATATGAGCGATCCTGAAGAAAAGGCCTGGGTCCGTAATAGAATAGAGGGTCCAGAAAAAAAAGTTACTTTTACTGATAATGGAAAAAAAGCCATACTGAACAAGATGATCGAAGCAGAGGGTTTTGAAAAATATTTGCAGGTAAAGTTTGTAGGTACCAAAAGGTTTGGACTTGATGGGGGTGAGTCACTTATTCCTGCTTTAGAACAAATTATTAAAAGAGGAGGAAATTTAGGAGTTAAAGAAATTAAAATTGGTATGCCTCATAGAGGAAGGTTAAATGTATTAGCTAATGTAATGGGCAAGTCTTATCAAGCAATCTTTAGTGAATTTTTTGGTAAAGGAATTTCTGCAAAAGAGGATTTTGAGGGAGATGTAAAATATCACTTAGGTGCATCCTCAAATAGGGAATTCGATGGTAATGTTGTACATATAAGTTTAACGGATAACCCATCTCATTTAGAGGCTGTTAATCCGGTCGTTCTTGGTCAAGTGAGAGCAAAACAATTTTTTCATAAAGACCCAAGCAGAAAGTCTGTTGTACCAGTTTTAATTCATGGTGATGCAGCTTTTGCTGGCCAGGGAGTTGTTGCGGAATGTTTTGCAATGTCTGGCTTGCCTGGTCATAACATAGGTGGAACTATTCATTTGATCGTCAACAATCAAATTGGTTTTACTACAGCTCCAAGATTTGCAAGGTCTTCTCCTTATCCATCTGATGTAGCAAAACTATCACAAGCGCCAATTTTTCACGTAAATGGGGACGACCCGGAAGCTGTTGTGCATTGTGCAAAAGTGGCTACCGAATATAGACAGAAATTTAATAGAGATGTTGTGATCGACATGGTTTGCTACAGAAGGTTTGGTCACAATGAAGGCGATGAACCTTCGTTTACTCAACCAATAATGTATAAAAAAATAAGATCTCATCCTACAACTTTAAGCATTTATAGTAAAAAAATTTTAATGGATGGCCTTTTAAACGATAAACAAATTGAACAAAAAAAACATGAATTTAAAAAATTTTTAGAAAAAGAATTTATCTCCTCAAAAAATTACAAATCCGAATTGAAATGGTTCGATGGAGTTTGGTCAAGATTTAAACCAGGACTTGGTAAAGATAAACGAGGAGTTAGTGGGGTCGATATAAAAACAATTATTGAAACTGGAAAAAAAATATCTGAAATCCCAACAAACTTTAATGTTCACAAAACAATTAAAAAGATATTTGAACAAAAACAAAAAATGTTTACAGAAAAGTCCCCAATCGACTGGTCAACAGCAGAGTCCTTAGCTTTTGGAACACTTTTGCTTGATGGTTTTTCTGTAAGATTATCAGGTCAAGATTCAGGAAGAGGTACTTTCAGTCAACGACACTCAGTTTTAAGAAATCAGGATAATCATGAAAGATATATTCCTTTGAATAATATCAGGAAAAAACAAAAAAAATTTGAAGTAATAGACTCCCTATTATCAGAATTAGCTGTTTTAGGTTTTGAGTTTGGTTACTCCTTATCAGAACCTGAGACCCTAGTTATCTGGGAAGCTCAATTTGGGGACTTTGCTAATGGAGCACAAGTTATAATAGATCAGTTCATCACTTCAGGTGAGTCTAAGTGGGGGAGGGCAAGTGGTTTAGTTCTTTTGTTGCCCCACGGTTATGAAGGTCAAGGTCCAGAACATTCTTCAGCTAGACTTGAAAGGTTTTTGCAAATGTGTGCTGGTGAAAATATTCAAGTAGTAAATTGTACTACCCCAGCTAATTATTTTCATGCTTTAAGAAGACAAATGCACAGAGATTTTAGAAAACCTTTAGTAGTTATGACACCTAAATCTTTATTAAGAAACAAAAGATGTATTTCTTTAATTGAAGATTTTTCAAAAAAAAATAGTTTTCATAGAGTACTTGAAGATCATGCATACACAAAAGGCTGGAATAAACTCGAATTAAAAAAAGATAACAAAATTGAAAAAGTGGTAATGTGCTCTGGAAAAATTTACTTTGATTTATTAGAGGCTAGAGATAAATTAAAAAATGATAAGTTGGTACTAATTAGAATTGAACAATTATATCCTTTTCCAGCAAAAACATTAGCTAAAATTTTAAAAAGATATAAAAATGCTGAATTTATTTGGTGTCAAGAAGAACCTAAGAATATGGGAGCTTGGAATACTGTGAGAAATTATATCGATAGGACTCTTAAAATTATTGAATTTAAAAAAAATAGAGTCAAATATGTTGGAAGAAATGCCTCATCCACAACTGCGACTGGAAATTATAATAAACACCTTGCAGAACAAAAAAAAATATTAGAAAAGGTTATTGGGAAATTGAATTAATGTCTGAAAAAATTGTCGTACCAACACTTGGAGAGTCAGTAACTGAAGCTACAGTTGCTAAATGGTTAAAGAATAAAGGAGACAAAGTGTTCTCAGATGAACCTTTGGTTGAATTAGAAACTGATAAAGTAAATGTAGAAGTTCCAGCTCCGTCAAATGGAGTGCTAGAAAATATATCGGCAAAAGAAGGGGACACTGTTAATGTGGGAGCTTTACTTGGATCAATTTCTCAAACAAAAGAAACTTCTTCCGGCACAAAAAATAATCCTAGTGAAAAAAAATATTTACCACCTAAACTAGATGAAAATGAAATAAAAAAAACTGAAAAGGTTGAGTTAAAAAAGAAGAAATCAACCATGCCATTAGTTTTAGAGGAAGACGCAGCGCAAAAAGTTTTTGATGAAGAACCTCTTGTTCTTGAGGACGAACCTTTAGTTTTAGATAAAGAACATAATGAAAATATAGAAATAAAAGAAGTTGAAAATAAAATAATCAAAAATAATTTAAGAGTTTCACCTGCTGCAAGAAAAATAGCCTCTGAAAAAAAAATTGACATTAAATCTATTAAAGGAACTGGTAAAAATGGTTTAGTATTAAAAGAAGATGTTATGAGTTTAATGGGAGTAAAGCCTCCCCCGTCCGAAAGAAAGATTGCTCATGGACCGGAAGAAAGAATTAAAATGACAAGATTGAGACTTACAATTGCAAAAAGATTAAAGGAGGCTCAAGAAAACGCAGCAATGTTAACCACATTTAATGAGGTAAATATGCATGAGGTAATTAAAATGAAAAATGATTACAAAGAAGATTTTCAAAAAAATTATTCTGTTAAATTAGGATTTATGTCTTTTTTTGTTAAAGCTTGCATAATTGGTTTAAAAAATTATCCTGCTATAAATGCCGAAATTCAAGGAGATGAGATTGTTTATAAAAATTATTATAACATAAGCATTGCTGTAGGTACTGACAAAGGTTTAGTGGTACCAGTTGTTAAAAATTCTGATGAGCTTTCATTTGCTGATATTGAAAAAAATATTAGCTCACTTGGTCAAAAGGCAAGAGATGGAAAAATCACTATTGAAGATCTTCAAGGAGGAACTTTTACAATTACCAACGGTGGAATATATGGTTCTATGTTGTCTACACCAATTTTAAATCCACCGCAATCCGCAGTTCTTGGCATGCATAATATAATTGAAAGACCAATTGTAGAAGATGGAGAAGTTAAGGTAAGACCAATAATGTATTTAGCATTATCTTATGATCACAGAATAATAGACGGAAAGGAAGCAGTTTCATTTTTAAAAATAGTAAAGGATTGTTTAGAGCAACCTAAAAGACTATTTTTAGATCTTTAATGCATGAACGATAATTTTGATGTTATTATAATAGGAGGAGGCCCAGGCGGGTATGTGTGTGCTATTAGAGCAGCGCAATTAGGTCTTAAAACTGCATGTGTAGAAAGTAGAGGAACACTTGGAGGAACATGCCTTAACGTAGGTTGTATTCCATCGAAAAGTTTGCTCAATCTATCTGAAAATTTTCACAAAGCTAAAAAGAATTTTTTTAATCAAGGTATTGAAGTTTCAGAAGTAAAATTGAACGTTGAGAAAATGATGAATAATAAAAATAAATCAGTGCAAGTTTTAACAAAAGGAGTTGAGTTCTTATTTAAAAAAAATAAAGTAACTTACTTAAAAGGTAAAGGAGTTATATTTTCACCAACAAGTGTAGTAGTTTATGACCAGGGAAAAAAAAGCTCGTACAATACTAAAAATATTGTAATTGCAACCGGTTCCTACGCCTCCTCTATTCCAGGTGTAAAACTTGATGAAAAAAACATTATTTCTTCAACAGCTGCTCTTTCCCTAAAATCAGTTCCTAAATCTTTAGTTGTTATTGGAGGCGGTTACATAGGTTTAGAAATGGGATCTGTATGGAAGCGTCTTGGATCAGAAGTTACTGTGATTGAAAATCTACCTTTTATAACACCAGGAATGGATAGAGAAGTCTCTAATGAGTTTCAAAAAATATTAACCAAACAAGGGATTAATTTTAAACTTAATTCTAAAGTTTTATCGATCAAAGACCTTGGTTCAGAAGTTAAAATAGAATATCAGAATAACGAAAAAAGTAGTAAAGACACCATTTTAGCAGATAAAACTCTAATTGCAGTAGGAAGAAAACCCTATACAGAGGGACTTAATCTAAACAAAGTTGGAGTAAAAAAGGATGCAAAAGGCAAAATTAAAGTAAATAAAAATTTCCAAACAGATATAAAAAATATTTACGCAATTGGAGATGTTATCGATGGTCCGATGCTTGCTCACAAAGCTGAAGAGGAGGGTATTGCAGTTGCCGAGTTATTAGCTGGTCAATCCGGACATGTAAATTATGAAGTTATACCAGGAGTAATTTATACTTCACCAGAAGTAGCATATGTAGGCAGGTCAGAAGAGCAACTTAAAAAAGATGGAGTTCTATACAAAGTAGGAAAATTTCCTTTTTTAGCAAACTCTAGAGCAAAAGTTAATAATGAGACAGAAGGTTTCGTAAAAATTTTAGCAGATAGCAAATCTGACCGTGTTCTTGGGGTACATATAATTGGACCACATTGTGGAGATATGATTGCTGAAATGGCCTTGGCTATGGAATTTGGAGCTAGCGCGGAAGATATAGCTAGAACTTGTCATGCACACCCAACTCACACAGAGGCAATTAAAGAGGCTGCATTAGCTGTTGATAAAAGACCAATTCATTTTTAATTTTTTTAAAATAAAATAAAATTTATTTATGGAAGTCCCTATTTTATTACCAAAAGTTTTTAATCATCCTTTTACTTATATCTATAATCCTCAAAAAATTAAAAATCTTAATCAAGGAGATATTGTTATTGTTCCTTTTGGTAGAAAAAAAGAAATAGGAGTTGTATGGGATAAAATTAAAAAAACTGAAAAAAAAATCAAACTTAAGCAAATAGAAAAAAAAATTACTAATGTAAGTTTAAATAAAAAAATTATTGAATTTGTTAATTGGTTTTCAACTTATAATATTACTCCAAAGGGGATGATTTTAAAAATGTGTTTAGGAAACTTGAAAAGTTTCGAAGAAAAAAAGAAAAAAAAAATAATTTGGAGCAGTATAGAAAAAACAGAATACATATTAAACAATGAGCAAAAACATGCTTTAAATAGTCTTGAAAGTCTAGGGGATAATTTTACAGTTTCTGTTTTACAGGGTATTACTGGATCAGGAAAAACATTGGTATATTTTGAAAGAATAAGAAAATTGGTTCAAGAAAATAAACAAGCTTTAATTTTAATTCCTGAAATATTTCTTACTACTCAATTTAAAAATAGATTTAAATTATTTTTCGGTTATGAACCAGCAATTTGGCATTCAAAAATTAGTTTAAATAGAAAAAAAAATATTTGGTTATCAGTTGCAAAAAATAAAATAAAGATTGTATTAGGTGCAAGATCGTCTTTATTTTTACCTTTTAAGAAACTTGGTTTGATAATAGTAGATGAAGAACACGACTCATCTTATAAGCAAGAAGAGAGCGTTATTTATAACGCTAGGGACATGGCAATATCAAGAGCATCTATAGAAAACATACCTATACATTTAATTACTTCAATACCGTCATTAGAAACTTACAATAATATAAAAATAAAAAAATACAAAAAAACCGAATTAAAGAATAGATTTAAAAATTTTCCTTTACCGAAAACAAAAATTATAAATTTAAATTTAGAAAAAATTAACAAAAAATCAATATCTGATGAAACTATCAAAATTGTTGAAATATATCTAAAAAAGAAAAATCAAATATTATTCTTTTTAAATAGAAGAGGATATGCGCCATTTCTTATTTGTAAAAATTGTGGATATAGGCATGTTTGTCCTAACTGCTCAATTTATTTAACTTATCATAAAATATTGGATAAAATAATTTGTCATCATTGCGGGCACCAAAGTATTTCTAAAAAAAAATGTAAAGATAAAAATCTATTATGTGATTTTTCTATGTATGGTCCAGGCGTAGAAAAAGTCTTTGAAGAATTAAAAAAAAATTTTCCAGATAAAGTAGTAAAAATATTTTCAAGTGATTATTTGAATAAAAAAAAATATTCAGAAGACTTAATCAGAGAAGTAAATGAAGAAAAAATTGATATTTTGGTTGGAACACAGATGATTTCAAAAGGATTTAATTTTCCTAAACTAAATTGTATAGTTGTAGTAGATGCAGATTTTACTGGAAAAGGTTACGACCTAAGAACCACTGAAAAAAATATTCAATTATATAATCAGCTTAGTGGTAGAGCTGGTAGATTTTCAAAGGATTCTATAATTATATATCAGACAATAAATCCTAATGATGAAGTTCTTGAAAATATTACAAAAAATAAAACAGAAAATTTTTTAATAAATGAATTAAAAGTAAGAAAACAAAATAATCTTCCGCCATATTTTAGATTAATTTCTATTATTATTTCCTCCAATAATAGAGAAAATAGTTATCAGGGAGCTATAGAAATAAAGAAAAAACTAGAGCAACTAAACCATGTTCAAATTCTTGGACCAGTTGACTCACCTATTTTTAAGAAAAAAAAAATGTTCAGAACAAGATTATTAATACGCACAGAAAGCAAGAATATGTGTCAGAAACCTCTGGCTAAGGTTTTAGAAAAGCTTAAAATATCCTCTAAAATTAAACTCACAGTTGATGTTGATCCCATTAATTTCACATAATTTAATATATCATCTTGAAGGGGCTACTAAGCTATGCTAGGACCATTTATTTCTTAAATAATTCTTAAACAGGATTGAAATTGAGTGGAGTAAAAACATTTTCAAACGAGACCTCAGAGCGTTATGCCTTAGCTTTATTTGAGCTATCTAGCGAGAAATCTGAAACCGAGGAAATTGAAAAAAACATATCTCTTATTTTAAAGATTTTTAACAACAACCCAGAATTTATCAATTTTTTAAAAAATCCTACTATTCGATTAGAAATTCAAAGTAAAATTTTTGATGAAATCGCTAAAATTATGAAATTAAATAAAACTTTGAGTAATTTTCTTCAGTTTTTAATAAAAAAAAGGAGAATATATTTTTTGGATAAAATTTTGGAAAAATTTACAAAATTGACTTCTGAAAAAAAAGGAGAAATAAAAGCAGTGCTTATTTCTTCAAAAAATCTTTCTGAGGAAGAAAGAAATAATATAAATCAAGAAATTTCAAAAGCAATAAAATCTAAATTAGATTTTACATATAAAACTGATGTAAGCTTAATAAGCGGTGTAAAAATACAAGTTGGTAGTTTATTGATAGACACTTCTGTGAGCAATAAATTAAAAAGAATTAAACAGTTAATTATTGAAAATTAAAATGGAAATTAATCCTTCTGAAATAACAAAACTACTCAAAGAGCAAATAAAAAACTTCGGTGAAAAAGCTGAAGTCTCTGAAGTAGGTAAGGTACTGACAGTAGGAGATGGTATAGCAAGAGTTTATGGCTTAGATAACGTGCAAGCTGGTGAAATGGTAGAATTTAATGATGGTTCTAAAGGCATGGCTCTTAATTTAGAAAGCGATAATGTTGGTATAGTAATTTTTGGAGATGATAGACAAATTAAAGAGGGAGATACTGTTAAACGTACCAATTCGATAGTTGATGTTCCTGTAGGCAAAGAACTTCTTGGTAGAGTAGTCGATGGTTTGGGAGTACCGATAGATGGCAAGGGAACTTTGCCTTCTAAAATAATTAGAAAAAGAGTTGAAGTTAAAGCACCTGGCATTATTCCACGTCAATCGGTCAATGAGCCAATGCAAACAGGTCTTAAAGCTATAGATAGCTTAATACCGATTGGAAGAGGCCAAAGGGAGTTGATAATCGGAGACAGACAAACTGGTAAAACAGCAGTTGCGGTCGATACGATCATAAACCAGAAAGCAATAAATGAGTCGAGTGATGAAAAGAAAAAACTTTACTGCGTATATGTTGCAATAGGTCAAAAAAGATCAACTGTAGCTCAAATAGTAAAAACATTAGAAGACGCTGGTGCCATGAAGTACACAACAGTTGTATCTGCAACTGCTTCGGACTCAGCACCACTACAATTTTTAGCTCCATATACTGGATGTACTATTGGTGAATATTTTAGAGACAATGGAATGCATGCTTTGATAATTTATGATGATCTTTCAAAACAAGCTGTTGCTTATCGTCAAATGTCTCTGTTATTAAGGAGGCCACCTGGTAGGGAAGCATACCCAGGAGATGTTTTTTATCTACACAGTAGACTTTTGGAAAGAGCTGCAAAACTAAATGAAAAAAATGGAGGAGGTTCTTTAACGGCTTTACCGATCATAGAAACTCAAGCAGGAGATGTTTCTGCCTACATACCTACGAATGTTATCTCAATAACAGATGGACAAATATTTTTAGAAACTGAACTATTCAATCAGGGTATACGACCAGCAGTTAACGTTGGCCTCTCTGTTTCAAGAGTAGGATCAGCAGCACAAACAAAAGCAATGAAAAAAGTTGCTGGCTCTATAAAACTGGAACTTGCACAGTACCGAGAGATGGCTGCGTTTGCACAATTTGGGTCAGATTTGGATGTTTCAACTCAAAAACTTTTAAATAGAGGATCAAAGCTAACTGAGCTACTTAAACAAAACCAATATTCACCTCTTACAGTAGCAGAACAAGTTGTATCAATATTTACAGGAGTAAGTGGTTATCTCGACAATATTGAACTTAACAAAATTAAAAAGTTTGAAACGAACTTACTAGAAAAGATCAGAAGTGATTATCCTGAAATATTAGAAAATATAAATACATCTGGAAAGTTAGAAGATGAAACAAAAAATAAATTAATTGAGATTATAGAGGTCCAAAAAAAGGAAGTTTCTAATGCCTAGTTTAGATGATTTAAAAAAAAGAATTAAAAGCGTTAAGTCAACCCAAAAAATTACTAAGGCTATGAAGATGGTGGCTGCTGCTAAACTAAAGAAAGCACAAGAAAATGCTGAAAAGGGAAGACCATATAGTGAAAAATTAAGAAATATAATTTTGAATTTAACCAAGTCTATCTCAGACGAAACTAACGCTCCAAAACTATTAGCTGGAAATGGTAAAGATAAGGTTTATCTTTGTGTAGTAATAACCGCAGATAGAGGTTTATGCGGTGGATTTAACTCAAATATTTGTAAATTAGCTAAAAGTCATTTTAAAAGTATTTTAAAGGAAGGAAAGGAGCTAAAAATAATCACTGTTGGCAGCAAAGGCCACGACCAAATTAAAACAGAATATAGTAAATATATAATTGAAAAAAAAAGTTTTAAAGAAAAAAAACAAATTTCGTTCACAGAGGCTAATGAAATTGGAAAAAAAGTAATTGAATTATATGAGCAAGAACAATTTGATAAGTGTTTAATATTTTATAATAATTTTAAAAATGTAATTACTCAAGTCCCACAAGCTGAACAAATAATCCCTACTTTTATAAAAAAAGAAGATAAAGTTAAAAACGATACAATTCCGTATGAATTTGAACCTGACGAGGATGAAATATTGGAAGATTTATTGCCTAAAAATGTGTCAGTGCAAATATTTAAAGCTTTTTTAGAAAATGCTGCAAGTGAACAAGGTTCAAGAATGACAGCTATGGATAATGCCACAAGAAACGCAGGAGACTTAGTTGATAAACTCACAATAAATTATAATAGAAGTAGACAAGCATCAATAACTAAAGAATTGATTGAAATTATCTCTGGAGCTGAAAGTTTATAATGAATAAAGAAGGTATAATAACACAATTAATAGGTGCAGTAGTTGATGTAAAATTTAAGGATGAATTGCCAGAAATTTACACTGCTTTAGAAACAAATAATGGTGGAAATAAATTGATTTTAGAAGTTGCGCAACACTTAGGAGAAAATAGCGTAAGAACTATTGCAATGGACTCAACTGAGGGACTTAAGAGGGGGGACAAAGTCTTTAATACTAATGCCCCAATAAGTGTACCAGTCGGTCCTGAGACTTTAGGAAGAATTATAAATGTTATTGGTCAACCTATTGATGAAAAAGGAGAAGTTAAGACAAAAGAAAAATGGCCTATACACAGACCGTCACCTAAGTTTACTGATCAATCTACTGAAACTGAAATTCTTGTCACGGGTATTAAAGTAATTGATTTATTAGCACCGTACGCAAAAGGTGGTAAAATTGGTCTATTCGGTGGTGCTGGTGTAGGAAAAACAGTGACAATTATGGAATTGATAAATAACATTGCCAAAGCTCATGGAGGATTCTCAGTTTTTGCTGGGGTGGGAGAGAGAACTAGAGAGGGAAATGATCTTTATCATGAGATGATCGAGTCTGGTGTAATTAAGAAAGATGGAAAAGGATCCAAAGCAGCTTTAGTTTATGGTCAAATGAACGAACCACCTGGTGCAAGAGCAAGGGTAGCTTTAACCGGTTTAACAGTTGCGGAATATTTTAGAGATCAAGAAGGACAAGACGTATTGTTCTTTGTTGACAATATATTCAGATTCACTCAAGCAGGCTCAGAAGTATCCGCTTTATTAGGTAGAATTCCATCAGCAGTAGGATATCAACCAACTCTAGCAACAGATATGGGAAATCTTCAGGAAAGAATTACGTCAACTGGAAAAGGGTCAATTACTTCTGTACAAGCTATCTATGTACCTGCTGACGATCTTACAGATCCAGCGCCAGCAACATCTTTTTCTCATTTGGACGCCACAACAGTTTTATCTAGACAAATAGCCGAACTTGGAATTTATCCAGCTGTAGATCCATTAGACTCTACGTCTAGAATACTTGATCCTAGAGTAGTTGGAGATGAACACTATAGAGTTGCTAGAGAAGTCCAACGGATACTGCAAGCTTATAAATCTTTACAAGATATAATAGCTATTCTTGGTATGGATGAACTTTCAGAGGAGGACAAATTAACAGTTGCACGTGCAAGGAAAATACAAAGATTTTTATCCCAACCATTCTTTGTTGCTGAAGTATTTACAGGATCTCCAGGAAAGTTAGTCGATTTAGACTCAACAATAAAAGGTTTTGATGCAATTTGTAAAGGTGAATATGACCATCTTCCAGAGGCAGCGTTTTACATGGTAGGTTCAATAGAAGAAGTAGTTGAAAAAGCTGAAAAACTAAAAAAAGACTCATAATAAAGTGGAAGAAAAATTTAAAATTGAAATTATTAGCCCAGATAAAGGTATTTTTTCTGGAGATATCAAAGAGGCAGTTATACCCTGTTTTGAGGGTCAGGCTACTATTTTAAAGGATCATATTCCTTTAATAACTTTCCTAAGACCGGGACTGGTTGAAATAGAAAATGATAAAAAATTTTATGTTGAAGATGGAACAGTAGAGTTTTCAAATAATAATCTTCTAATTTTGTCAGCCTCTATACAAAATATAAAACACATTGAAAAAGAAAAAATTAATTTAATGCTTAAAGAGGCTAAAGAAAAAATTTCCTCAAATCAAATATCGGATAAACAAAAATATATTCTCAATTATAAAATAGAAACCTTAGAACAAATTAGTTTATAAAATTCTTAATTTCTAATCTTAATTTAATATAAACCTCTTTTTTAAAATCTACAATTACTTCGGGAAGAGTATTATAATCAATCCACTTCCACTCTATAAACTCAGGATGTTTAGTTTTCAAATTTATCTCATTTTCATTGCCAATAAACTTTACTATAAACCACTTTTGCTTTTGACCTCTATATTGTCCTTTCCAAATTTTTCCAAGTAAATTTGGAGGAAGTTCATATTCTAACCAACTTTCAATTTCTTTTAAAATTTTAATTTTTGTTATACTTGTTTCTTCCTCTAGTTCTCTTTTCATGGCATTAAAAGGTGTTTCATTTTTATTAATTCCTCCTTGAGGCATTTGCCATCGGTCCACAGGATTATCTTTTCTCTTACCAACGAATACTTTGTTTTCATTGTTAAGCACAATTACGCCAACACCATTTCTCATAGGTAACTTACTTAACATTTTCAAGATTGAAAAAGTTTAATAGCATAATTTAACTGATTGTCTTTATCAGAGTCTAATTTAAATTCTTCCTTTTCTTTTACAATTATGTCCGGAGACACACCTACTTCGGAAATTGATTTACCAGAGGGTAAATAATATTTTGATATTGTTAGACGTATTCCACCTCCATTGTTAAGTGGAATAATAGATTGCACAGAGCCTTTTCCGTAAGAGTTTTCTCCAATTATTATTGCTCTTTTGTGGTCCTTAAGTGCGCCAGCAAATATTTCAGATGCAGAAGCAGATCCATTGTTTATCAATACAATAATCGGCTTACCTTTTATTCCATCACCAGCTCTTGCAAAAAACTTTCTTGTTTCACTTACTTGTCTTCCTTTAGTCGAAACTATTTCACCTTCCTCTAAAAAAAAATCAGTAATACTGATTGCTTGTGTTAGTAAACCACCAGGATTGTTTCTTAGATCTATTATATAGCCAACTAATTCTTTTTGTTTTTCGTAACTTTTTATTTCTTTAATAAATTGTTTATCACTATTTTCATTAAAAGATTTTAATCTTATGTAACCAATATTTTTTTGTTTACCTAAAATTTTAGACTCCACAGATTTTACCTCAATAATTTGCCTTTTAATATTAAAAGTTAATGGTTTTTTTATACCTTTTCTTCTTACTGTTAATTTAATACTTGAACCGACGGGTCCTCTCATTAATTTAACTGCCTCCATTAATGTTTTCCCTTGTACCTGCTCATTATTAATTCTTACTATATAATCACCTGCTTTAATCCCTACTTTTTCAGCAGGAGTATCCGCAATAGGAGATATTACTTTTACAACACCAGCTTCCATCCCAATTTCAATTCCTAATCCTCCGAACTCTCCTTTCGACTCTGTTTGCATACTTTTAAAAAGTTCAGGCGACATATAAGCAGAATAAGGATCTAAAGATTGTAATACGCCATTTATTGCTGAATCCATTACATCTGACTGATCTATTTCATCAACATATTCTTTTTGAATTTTTTCTAATACTTCACCAAATAAATCTATCTTTTCATACAGTTTATCAGAAGCAGTATTGGAAAAGACTTTGGTACTAAAAAAAATAAAAAAAATTAATAAAGAGCTTAAAAGAATTTTTTTCATATCAATGCTTTTTCTTTAGGCAGGTCTTCTGACCACATTTTTTCAAGATCATAAAATGATCTTTTTTCTGGATGGAATAAATGAACTATTACGTCTATAGCATCTACAAGCTTCCAATCACTGCTCTCATAGCCTTCTATTCTACAATTGCTCAATCCATATTTTTTCAACTCTACCAAAAGATTTTCTGATAAAGACTGTAGGTGTCTAGATGAAGTTCCAGATGCAACTATCATGTAATCTGCAATATATGATTTTTTTTTAAGGTCGATAATAATTATATTATTTGCTTTATTCTTACTTAGTGAGTCTTCTATTACTTTTTTAATTTTTTTAACTTCCATTAATAATTTTATTTCTTAACCGTGTTGAAGATACATCGATCTTCAAATTTTTAAAAAATTTAAAATTTTCGTTTTTCAGATGCTTCATTATAACAGATTTTTTTGCTTTTGTGTCAAATCCTTTTCTTGAAAAAACAACTAAATTACTCACTTTTAATAATTCTTTATAGTTTTTCCATTTATGAAAATTTATGAGATTATCTGATCCAATGATAAAAAAAATCTTACATTTATTGTCTTTTTTTAAAAATCTTATCATCGCTATTGTGGTCTTTGATTTAATTTTATCTTCATAATGTTTAAGAAAAATCTTTTTGTGTCCTTTTAAAATTTTTCGGCATAATTTCTTTCTTATCGCAAAAGAGAAAAATGGATTTTTTTTTAACGGATTTTTTTTGGTTATTGCCCAGATTACTTTTTTTAATTTAAGAAGTTTTAAACTTTTTCTGCTTACATATAAGTGTCCTTTGTGAGGTGGGTCGAAACTTCCACCAAGGATACCAATATTTTCTAATTTATTTTTTACCATCAGTTTTATGGTCTAGTAATGCTGTTTCCTTTAACTATATATTTATATGAAGTTAATTGATTAAGACCCACAGGTCCTCTCGGTGGAAGCTTATTAGTTGATATTCCTATCTCTCCCCCAAAACCAAACTCACCTCCGTCAGCAAATTGTGTGGAAACGTTATGCATTGCTATTGAGCTATTCACATTGTTTAAAAAATATGAAGTATTATTTTTATTATTAGAAATTATACAATCAGTATGCATCGTGCCATATTTTAAAATATGCGAAACAGCCTCTTTGACATCTTTTACACTTTTAATAGATAGCTTGGCATCCAGATATTCAGTTTTCCAGTCTAATTCCTTTGCTAATTTAAAATTATTATTAAAAATTTTATTAATTTTTTTATCTACAACAACATCACAGCCGTTATCTATTAACGAATTGATAACTTTAATACCTTTAGTTTTTAAAATTTTTTCATTTATTAAAAGTGTCTCTAAAGCTCCACAAATACTAGTTCTTCTCATTTTTGCATTTAATATTACTTTTATTGCATTATCTAAATTGCTCTCTTTGTCCAAATAAATATGACAAATGCCTTCTAAGTGACCAATTACATGGACGTTTGAATATTTTTGAACTTTAGCGACCAAACTTTTCCCTCCCCTAGGTACGATCACATCTATATATTTACTCATTTTAGATAATAAAAAATCTACAATTTTTCTATTTTTATTTTGTATGAACTGAAGACAATTTTGGTCGATTTTATTTTTTTTTAAAGATTTTCTAAATAAATCTGAAAGAATTTTATTTGAGTAAAAGGCCTCACTCCCCCCTCTTAGAATAGCACAGTTACTAGATTTAAGACATAATGCTGCAACATCAGCGGTTACATTTGGTCTGCTCTCATATATTATTCCTATTACTCCAATGGGAGTTGTAACTCGTTTAATATTTAACTTATTTTTTCCCATCCAGCTATCTAACGTTTTACCGATAGGATTTGGAAATTTTTTTATTTCGCTAATAGATTTAATTATATCCTCAATTTTTTTCTCATTTAAGATAAGTCTGTCCAATATATTTTTCCTTTTGAGATTTTTAACATCTTTAATATTTTCTCTAATAATTTTTTTTTTATTCAACAAAATTAACTTAATATAATAATCTAAAGTTTTATTAATTTTTTTATGATTTATTTTTTTTAATTTTTCAAAAGCTTGTTTTGATTTTTCACCAATGACTAAGATATTTTTCATATTATAATTTTACCATATCATCTTTATGAACAACTTCTGTTTTGCTAGCGTATCCAAGGATTCTTTCTATTTCATTGCTTTGTCTACCTTTAATTTTTCCAATTTCATTAGAAGAAAAAGACGCCAACCCTCTTGCGAGCTTGATATTATTTTCATCTGCTATCAAAATATTTTCACCTTTATTAAATTTACCACTGATTGTTTTTATACCTGCGGCCAATAAGCTTTTACCATTTTTTAAAGCATCTGCCGCCCCTTTATCAATAAAAATAGTACCGTGTGAACTTAATGAACTTACAATCCATTTTTTTCGTGCAGCCATGGTCGATATTTTAGGTATAAATTTAGTGAATATTTTCTTTTCTATCATATATTTAATTGGATTTTTTCTATTTCCATTACTTATAAACATATGACAACCAGCGTTCATACAAATATTCGCAGCTTCAAGTTTCGTAATCATCCCTCCGGAACCATAACTATTTTTTTTTGTATCAGCTAATTTATAGATATTACTATTAAGATTTTTAACTTCTTTAATAATCTTATTTGTATTCCCTTTATCGTAAAGACCATCAACGTCTGAAAAAATTATAAGTGTGTCTGCTCCTATTATTTGAGCAACTCTTGCTGCCAACCTATCGTTATCACCATATTTTATTTCAGATGTAGCAGTTGTATCATTTTCATTTACAATGGGTATAGCTTTTAATTTAAATAGATTATCAAATGTTCTTCTGACATTTAAAGCTCTTCTTCTTTGTTCCGTGTCATCTGGTGAAATTAAAATTTGGCCAACCTTAAAATTATTTTTTTTAAATATTTTCTGAAATTCCTCGGTTAAACGTATTTGTCCAATTGAAGCTATAGCCTGACTCATTTCAAGTTTAATTTTTTTTGTTTTTATCTTTAAGTAGTTTTGGCCAAGAGCAATAGCACCGGAAGAAACAATTACAACATCTCTATTTTTTTTAAACCTTTTAATATCTTTTGTTAAACTATCAACCCAGTTTTTTTTAAAATTACCTTTTTTGTCTATAACAGTAGTTGAACCCAACTTAATTACAATTTTTTTTGAATTATCTATTAACATTTTTTCTTTTTCTTCATTTTGCTCGGTAATAGTCCTTTATTTACAGCTCTAGCTCTTTCAGAGAATCCTAATTTTTCCCCGTTCTTAATTTTTCTCTTAATTGTAGACAATTTCGCAACCATTTTAATTATTATTTATTAACGTTTGTAACAAGCAACTTCTTTATAGTTTGTATATCATCCTTTTTAAATACTGAAATTATTTTATATTTTTTTTTTACTTTATTCCTAAAAAGATCAAGTTTTTCTTTAAGAACACTTTTTTCAACAAGATCTGATTTATTAAAATAAATTATTTCTTTTTTATTGGATAAAGATAAGTCATAATTTTTTAATTCAGATCTAATTTTAAGATAATTTTCAGCTAAATTATTTTCGGTTACGTCAATTAAATGCAGTAATATCTTGCATCTTTCAATATGTCTTAAAAATTTATCCCCTAAGCCTACACCTCTATGAGCGCCTTCAACCAATCCAGGAATATCTGCTAAAGTAACTTCTTTATTATTATAATATGCTACTCCAAGATTTGGATTAATTGTAGTAAATGGATAATTAGCAATTTTAGGTTTTGCTCTCGTTATAGACGCAAGCAAACTTGATTTTCCGGCATTAGGCAAACCTATGATTCCAACATCAGCGATTATTTTAAGTTGAAGCCAAATCCAAAACTCTTCACCATTTTTTCCATTAGTTTTTTTTCTTGGAGCTCTATTCGTGGAACTTTTAAATCTTACGTTTCCTAATCCACCTTTTCCACCTGATGCTACCAAATATTTTTCTTTATTTTTCTTAAAATCGTAAATTATTGTATTATTATCTTCTTCATATATTTGTGTTCCAATAGGTACTTTTAAAATCAAGTCTTTTCCATTTGCCCCAGTTTTATTTCTTTTGCTGCCTGGTTTCCCATTTTCAGCTTTAAAATGTTGAGAGTATCTATAATCAATAAGTGTATTTAAATTTCTTTCTGCCTCAAATAAAATTGAACCTCCATCTCCACCATCACCCCCATCAGGACCCCCAAATTCAACAAACTTTTCTCTTCTAAAGCTTGCGGAGCCTGAACCACCATTTCCTGCTTTCAAATTAATTTTTGCTTGATCTAAAAATTTCATTGTATTGATATAAATAATTTAAGTTATTTATATTTTTAGCTGGGGATTACAGAAACAAAAGTTCTGTTAAGTTTAGATTTTTTAAATTTTACTTTTCCTTTTATCAATGAATAAATCGAGTGATCTTTACCCATGCCAACATTATCACCTGGATGAATTTTGGTTCCCCTTTGTCTTACTATAATATTTCCTGGAATTACTTGTTGATCACCGTATCTTTTAACTCCTAACCTTCGGCCTTTACTATCTCGTCCGTTACGTGATGATCCACCTGCTTTTTTTGTTGCCATTTAATTCCCTATTTTTTTAATGTTTTTTTTATATCTTTTTTTTTATCTTTTACAGCTTTCTTTTTTTCTACTATCTTAGCTTCATCTATAATTTTTCCACCTTTAGCCAAAATTTTCGTAATTTGAATTTTAGAGTGCTGTTGTCTATGACCATTTTTTTTTCTAGAGTTTTTTCTTCTTCTTTTATGAAAAACTAATATTGTTCTATCTTTTACATTATCTAGAAGTTTAGCTTCAACTGTAGCTCCCTCTACACTAGGATTTCCAATTTCAGTGCTTTTATTATCATTTAAAAGTAAAACATTTTTAAATTTAATAGTTTCACCTTTTTTAGCATTGAGTTTCTCTATTTCTAGAATTTTACTAGTAGAGACTTTGTACTGTTTTCCACCTGTTTCAATTATTGCAAATGACATAAAATTTATTTTTTAAGTTTCCACGCAATATAGCCTTCAATTTTATCAAGTCAAGAATATTGAGGTTAAAATGTGTCCTTTAAATCTCGCAATTTAGTAAAAACTTCTTGATCTGTAGCATCTTTAAGATTTAAGGCTCGTTTAATGACATTATCATTACATCTTAAAAAAATATTGGTTTTTAATTCATCACTAATAGAGGTCGGTATAGTTGGTAAATTACTATCTAATTTTAATTTAATTTCAGCAGATTTTTCTTTTAGTCTGGCATTGTCAGGATCATATTTTAAACAAAAATCTAAATTTGTTTTTGTATATTCGTGTCCACAATATACTTTGGTTTCAGGCGGAAGAATTTTAAGTTTATTTAATGAGTTGAGCATGTCATCGTGGGTGCCCTCAAAAACTCTTCCGCATCCTAAAGAAAATAGAGTATCCCCAGTAAATATAGTTTTTTCATTCTCAAAATAAAAAGCAATATGACCTTTGGTATGACCAGGAATAAAAATCACTCTAAAATTTAAATTTCCAATTTTATAACTTTGATTTTTTTTTAATGTTATATCAATTCCAGGAATACGCTCTTTATCACCATCAAATCCTAAAATTCTTGAATTATATTTATTTTTAAGTTGAATGTTTCCATCGACATGATCGGCATGATGATGGGTATTTAGTATATAATCCAATTTTTTATATTTACTAATTTCTTTTTCACATGAACTAAATTCTGATGGATCGACTATTGACACTGTATTAGTCTCTTTCTCATAAATTAAGTAACTATAATTATCATTTAAACATTTAATTATTTCTATTTTCATTTTATCCAATTAAAAAAATTCCTAATTTTGAAAAAAGATTTTTTATTTCTAAATTACTTCTTTTGATCAGAGAAGTATGGTCTTCATTAACTCCAACAACTTTTTTAATATTTATATTTTTCTCATCGCAAAAATTAAAAAGATCTTTAATTGTACACATATGTAAATTAGGTGTATTGTACCAAGTATTAGGTAAAGTTTTAGTAACTGGCATTTTTCCAAAAAATAAAAGTTTTGTTCTAACTTTCCAATATCCGAAATTAGGAATAGAAATTATTACCGATTTTCCAATTCTTAAAAGTTCTTTCAGTACTTTTTCAGGATTATAAAAAGCCTGTAACGTTTGACTAAGAACTACATAATCAAAAGATTGATCGGGAAATTGATGAAGTTCTGTCTCAGCATTCCCTTGAATAACTGGTAATCCCTTATGAATACATTGTTGAACATTATCTTGATTAAGCTCTAATCCTCGAACCTCAATATTTTTTTCTTTTTCTAGCAAATTCATTAGTGAACCATCACCACAACCTACGTCTAATACTCTAGTATTGTTTGGAATTAATTCTGTAATTACTTTAAATTCTTTTTTCATTTTTAAATTTATCATGCATTGAGTCTATAAAACTTTTAAGTGTTTTTAAAAATTCTGGTACATTTAACAAAAATGAATCATGCCCTTTGTCCGTAATAATCTCTGAGAATGAAACATCTGCACCTGATGAGTTTAAAGCTATAACAATATCTTTATTTTCCTTCGTTGTGTAAAGCCAATCAGAGGAGAAAGATATTATCAAAAATTTGGTTTTTTGAGTCTTAAAGGCCTCAACCAAACCCCCTTTAAATTGCTTTGAAAGATCAAAATAATCCATTGCTCTAGATATGTATAAAACTGAGTTAGCATCAAATCTTTCTACGAATGCATAGCCTTGATGTCTTAAATAACTTTCAACTTGAAAGTCTGCATTAAAGCTAAATTCGTAATCAGCTTTCTCCTGTAATTTTCTTCCAAATTTTTCTTGCATACCTTTTTCTGATAAATAACTAATATGTCCAACCATCCTTGCTACTGCCAATCCATTTTTTGGCTGAACATTCTTTAAAAAATACTTACCCTTATCCCAGACGGGGTCAGCCATTATGGCTTGACGCGCTAATTCATTTAAAGCAATATTTTGTGCGCTATGACTTGAGCTACAAGCAATCGGAATAGCTGAAAAAGTTTTATCTGGAAAAGTTGCACAGAACTGTAAAAGTTGCATACCACCCATTGACCCGCCAGTTGCACATAAAAGCTTTTTAATTCCAAGGTATTCTAGCAAAGTCTCCTGTGCTCTAACCATGTCTTTAATTGTAATTACAGGAAAATCTAATCCATAAGGTTGTTTAGTTTCAGGATTTATATCTCTTGGTCCTAATGAGCCCATACAGCCACCAATTACATTAGCACAAATTACGAAATATTTATTTGTATCTATAGCTTTACCTGGACCAACAGCTGTAACCCACCAACCCTCTTTATTAGTTATAGGATTTGTTCCTGTAACAAATTGATCACCAGTCAACGCGTGAAAAACCAAAACAGCATTGTCTTTATTTTCATTCAATTTTCCATAAGTTTCATAGGCAAGCGGAAAATTATTGATCGTTTTTCCACAATCTAGCTTTAGTGGCTTCGATATTACAAGTTTTTTAATATTTTCAGTTTTACTATTCATCCAAAAAAAAAGCCCAGCTAAACTGGGCATCCTCCTGTTTAGCTACATTTATAAAGCGCCTGCAATTTGGTTAAATCGGCGCCTTTCGAGAATTAATACTAAATAGTCGTAAACTTGTCAAATTCATATGCAATGAAACTAGCATTACTATAGCTTTTTATATATTAACTAAAATAAAATGAATTTGCCAAAGCCAAAAAAAATTAATGCCGAAAAGTACGTAGCTGGATTAAGTTTATTTAAGCAGAAAGCAGCAAAAATCAAACTTTCAGCAAATGAGTCTGCGCTAGGTCCTAGTCCAAGGGCAATAAAAGAGTTCAATAAAGTGTCAAAAAATTTAAAAAGGTATCCTGACTCAGACGGTATTTTTCTTAGAAATGTTTTAGCTAAAAAGTTTAAACTTGATCCTAAGAGAATTATACTTGGATCAGGTTCTGATCAGATATTTGAGTTAATATGTAAATCATTTCTTAATAAAAATGACGAGGTAATTGTCCCTGAGTTTAGTTTTATAATTTACAGAATTTATAGTAAAATTTATGGAGCAAGAATTAAATATGCTAAAGAACAAAACTTTAGAGTTTCTATTTCAAATATTCTTTCTAAGGTTACTAAAAAAACAAAAGTTGTATTTTTGGCCAACCCGAATAACCCGACTGGAACCATTATTAGTAAAAAAGAATTATTAAATTTAAGAAAGAAATTAAGAAGCAATATATTGCTGGTAGTTGATGACGCTTACTTTGAATACGTAAATAATAAAAATTATTTACCTGGTATGAAATTATTCCAAAATTCTAAAAATGTTATAGTCACAAGAACATTTTCAAAAATTTATGGTCTTGCTGGACTAAGAGTTGGGTGGGGATATGGTCCTAAAAATTTGATATACGCGTTAAACCAAGTAAAGCCGCCTTTTAATATTAATAGAGCTGCTTTATTTGCTGCAGTAGAGTCGATCAAAGATATTAAGTGGTTAAATAAAGAAATAAAACACGTTAATAAATGGACTAAAACTTTTTATAAAATTTTCAAAAATTTAGGTATAGAAACAAATTTTAGCTATGGAAATTTTTTACTAGTAAACTTTGATAAAATAAGAAAAAATTCAAAAAAAATTTTTTTAAAACTTGCTAAAAGTGGAATACTAGTTAGAAAAATGGAAGTGTATAAAATTAAAAATTCTTTAAGAATTACAATTGGAAACAACTCTGAGAATAAAAAATTTATTAAGATTATTAGAAGGATAATTTAATGTTCGAAAAAATAACGATTATTGGATGTGGTTTAATAGGATCTTCAATTCTTAGAATTATTAATAATAATAAAATCAGTAATTCAGTTACAGTTTTTGATAAATCAAAGGATGTTGTCGAAATAATTAAAAAAGAAAATTTGTGCAGCGATTTAGCAAAAGATATCAAAACTGCGGTCAAAGATTCTGATCTAGTAATTCTTTCAATTCCCTTAAGTTCATATAAAGAAGTTTTATTGTCTGCAAAAGATTCTTTTAAAAATGGCGCTATAATTACTGATACTGGTTCGGTTAAAAAAGAGGTGAATAAGGTATTTGAAAATTTTAATTTAAAAAATGTTTTTTGGATACCATCCCATCCCATTGCTGGAACAGAGGAAAGCGGTCCATCTGCAGGTTTTAAAGATTTATTCAAAAATAGGTGGACAATTATTTGTGAAGATAAAAATCCAAAAAAAGAAAAAATTGAAAAATTAAAAAAATTCTGGGAATTTTTAGGAAGCAAGGTAAAATTAATGAGTGTAGATGAACATGACCATATACTTGCACTTACAAGTCATTTGCCTCATGCTGTTGCTTACAATATTGTAAAAACAGCAATTAATACAGATGAAAAATTCAAAGATGAAATAATTAAATATAGCGCTGGAGGTTTAAGAGATTTTACACGTATTGCATCTTCAGATCCTTTAATGTGGCGGGACATTTTTATTGATAATAGTGAGAATATAATAAAGATTTTAGATAAATTCTCAAAAAATATTGATGATTTTAAAAAGGCTATATCGGAAAAAAACAGTGATAAACTTTTTAAAATATTTGCTTCTACTAAAAATGTTAGAAAAGAAATTATTAAAGCCGGCCAAGATGTTAAGTCCCCTGACTTTGGAAGAAAAAAAAATTAATTTAAATTATCAATAGAAGAATAAATTTTTGTTTCTAAATCATTAATAAAAACATTTTTATCTTGTCCGGGCTCAATTGGTTCCAAGAAAGATATTTTAATATCATGATTATGCTTTAAAAAACTATTTTTTGGCCAAACTCTACCAGTATTTAAAGCCACTGGAACACAAGGCAAATTTAATGCCTCATATATTCTACCAGCACCTTTTTTAAATGGCAGCCTTTCTCCAAATTTTACTCTTGTTCCTTGAGGAAAAATTAATAAAGGTCTTTTGCTATTTTCAATAGTATTTTTGATTTTGTCAAAAAAACTCAAATTATCTTTTGTTGTTGTTTCTCTAACAATATCAATCGAACCAATTTTAATTAAGTACCAACCAAATAATGGAATTTTAAGAAGTTCTTTTTTAAGAATAAAAATAGGATATTGCAAAGGAGCTTGAAGTATAAATGTTTCAAGTAAAGATTGGTGTGCACTTGCAACAAAAAACTTTTCATTTTTTTTTAAATTTTCTAGGCCAGAAAAAATAACATTAACTCCCAATATAAATTTTAATAAAAATATAATTATATGAGCTAATATCTTTCCGCAGATCAAAGTTGCTTTACTTGGTAAAATTAATGTTGGTATAGCTATGATAAAAACTAATATTAAAGTTAGATAAAATAATATTGTAAATAAGATCGATCTTATAAATTGCATTATTAGTTGAGTAAACTATTTATATCTTGTTTTTTTCTAATTACTCTAGCTTTAGTTTTATTTATAATTATTTCAGCTATCAAAGGTTTAGTATTATAATTTGAAGACAAAGAAGCTCCATAAGCTCCTACATCCAATATAGCTACGTGATCAGATTGATTGAGCTTTTGATATTTATTATATTTTATAAATTTACAAGTTGTTTCACATATTGGACCAACAAATTCTAAAGGTCCTTTAATTTTTTTACTATTCTTAATAATTGGAATTATATTATGAACAGCGTCATAAAGTGCGGCTCTCATGAAATCATTCATACCAGCATTTAATATTGCAAATGTTTTATTTGACCCTTTTTTTAAATATTGAACTTTGGCTACCAAAATCGCAGCGTTACCTACAATTGCTCGACCAGGTTCGAAAATAATATTACAATTATATTTTTTTTTAAATTTTACTACTAAATTTGAATAGTTTTTTAAATTTATTTTTTTATCATTTTTCTTATAAGCAATACCAAATCCTCCACCTAGATCTACATACTTGAAATTAATTTTTGTTCTTTTAATTATTTCCTCTAATACTTTTAAAGTTTTCTTAAAAGGATTTTCACTTAATATCTGGCTTCCGATGTGTACACTTATTGCATTAAGTTTTAAATTTTTAAATTTCTTAATGTTCAAACAAAATGAAATTAAACTTGCTTTTGAAAGGCCAAATTTATCTTCTGCCTTGCCAGTAGAAATTTTTTTATGTGTAGGAGCATTGATGTCAGGATTTAATCTAATACCAATAGTTATTTTTTTTTTTAATTTACTTGCAATTTTATTAATTAATATAGCTTCATTTTCTGACTCTACATTTATTAGTAAAATATTTTTTTTAATAGCCAGCCTTATTTCTTCCTCTGTTTTACCTACACCAGAGAAAACTATTTTATTAGGTTTTATACCAGATTTAATTACCTTGAGTAACTCTCCTCCTGATACAACATCTGCACCTGATCCCATTTTTTTTAAAACTTTTAAAATTTGGATATTTGAATTTGCTTTTACTGAAAAACAAATTAATGGATTAGATTTTTTGAAATTACTCGAAAACGATTTATAATTTTTAATAATATTACTTTCAGAATAAAGGTAAAATGGAGTATTAAATTTTGAAGCAAGTTTTCTTACCGAAACATTCTCTACAAATAGATTATTATTTTTATATCCTATATAAGACATATTTTAAATTATTTTTGTAAAACTATTAACGGATCCTTGATACTGGGGATCGGATTTTTTTCCACATGATCCCAATATAAAAATTAATATTATTAGAGTTATTAAAAATTTCATTTGAGTTCTTTTTTATATTTTTTAATCATATTCTTTATATTTCTTTCGGAAGTTCCGCCATAAGAATTTTTAGAATTCATTGAGTTTTTTACATTAAAAATTTTTAAAACATTATAATTAATATCTTTATAAAACCTTTTGAATTCGTCTAGTTTTAATTCGTCTAAATTTTTTTTATTTTTTTCAGCATAGTTAACGATTTTTGATGATATTTTGTATGCCTCTCTAAAAGAAAGTTTTTTTTCTTTCACCAGATAGTCTGCAAAATCGGTTGCTGTTGTATATCCAGTTTTAGCCATATCAGACATTCTAGTTTTATTTGGATTTACGTTTTTTATTAATTCCTTGCTCATAATCAAAGTATCTTTTAAAGTATCAAATCCGTCAAATACTAGTGCTTTATCGTCCTGTAAATCCTTAAAATATGAAATCGGAAGTCCTTTCATAATTGTTAAAATAGAATTTAATTTTCCATAATTAATTCCAGTTCTTCCTCTAATAAGTTCTGCAGGGTCAGGATTTTTTTTTTGTGGCATGATAGAGGAACCTGTTAGCATTTTATCATTAAAATAAATTAATTGATAAGCATCTGAATTTAATATTATAAAATCTTCGGCCAATCTCGATAAATGCATTGCACATACCGCACAAGCGTAAAGAAAGTCTATTGCAAAATCTCTATCAGAAACTGTATCAATTGAGTTATTCGTTGGCTTTTTAAAACCTAATTTTTTTGAAGTAAAATTTCTATCTATATTATAAGAAGTTCCTGACAGAGCTGCAGCCCCAAGAGGCGACTCATCTATTAATCCTAAATTATTTTGAAATCTTTTCTTATCTCTTTTGAACATTTCATAATAGGCTAAGAGATAATGAGCAAAAGAAATTGGTTGAGCGTTTTTAAGATGAGTAAAACCTGGCATTACTGTACTCACATTTTTATCTGCTTTGGCGACAATATTTTTCATTAAAGAGTTTAATTCCATAATCAAAATTTGCGACGAATCTTTTACCCAAAGCTTAAAGTCAGTAACTACCTGATCATTTCTTGATCTAGCTGTATGCATATAGCCTGCAGAATGACCGATAATTTCATATAATTTTTTTTCAATGTTTAAATGGATATCTTCAAATTTTTCCTCAAAAATAAATTTACCTTTTCTAATCTGCCCCTCAATTTTATCTAGTCCTCTAAGTATTTTCTTACCTTCTTTAGCAGGTATAATTTTTTTCTTAATTAACATTTGAGTATGAATTTTAGATGCAAAAATATCTTGCGCGTAAAGTCTTTTATCCACGTTTATTGATGCTCCAATTCTTTGAAATGATTTAGAAGTTGAGCTTTTAAATCTACTTGACCAAACTGTCTTATTTTTATTTGTCATAAACTATGTTATTTTTAATTTAAATTAATATGAAAATTAGTAAATCTTTTAAAATCATAACGTTCATTTTTATAGGCTTTTTATTTGTTAATAACCCACCTGCTTATGCTGAACTCCCTAACAATCTTATCATTCACGAAAAACCTAAAAAAATTACCAACTTAACTTTTAAAGATATCAATCTTCAGGATGTCGATTTATCTAAGAATAAAGGCAAGATCATGGTATTAAATTTTTGGGCGACCTGGTGTGCGCCTTGTAAAAAAGAGATGCCGTCATTAGAAAAACTCGCTCAAGATCTTCCTCAGATAGAAGTCTATCCAATAAACATGGAACCACCTAATAAACTTAGAATAAGAGACTGGTTACAAGATATAGGAGTAGTGAGCTTAAACACTTATTTTGATCCTAAATTAGATTTGGCAAAAAAGTTTAAATTAATTGGCATGCCAACAACAGTTTTAGTAGATAAAGACGGTTATGAATTTGGTAGAATAATGGGAGAGTTTGATTTTAATGAAAAAAGGTTTAAAGACCTTTTAAAAAAAAAATTAATCTTTGAAAAAATAAGCAAGCAAAACCAAAACAATAATAGCTATAAACTGAAGTAAAACTCTCAGCTGCATTAATTTATTTGAGTATTTTTTACTAGTACTACCACCTTTGAATAAAGTATAAATACCTAAGATTAAAACTATGGCGACAGCTCCAAGAAGAGAAAAACCAATAAAGTTGAATAACAGTTCTGACATAAGAAAGTATATATAATGAGCTATTCACTAAATACAACTATAATTAATTCTTTGGATAAACAAAAACCTGATAATGCTGTAATACTTTGCCACGGTTATGGGGGAGATGGAAAAGATATTTCAATACTTGCAAATTATTGGAAAAATTATCTAACAAAAACGGTTTTTATATGTCCAGATGCACCAGAGAGATGCGCAGTTAGTCCAACCGGCTTTCAATGGTTTGACTTGATGAATAAAACAAAGGATGAAATTTTGGCTAAGTCTTTAGTTGCTGAAATTAAACTTAACAAACTAATTGATGAAGTTAAAAAAGAATACAATATCCCGTCTGAAAGAATAATTTTATGTGGCTTTAGTCAAGGATGTATGATTAGTTTACAAACTGGCTTAAAAAGAAAAGATAAGATTAATTCAATAATTGGTTATTCAGGCAAGATAATCGATGTTGAACATATTGAAAATAATATTATATCGAAACCTGATATTATATTAATGCACGGTGATAAGGACGAGGTAGTTCCAATAAGTTTTTTACTTGAGGCAAAAGAGTTATTTAATAAAATGGATTATAAGATACAAACTAAAATTTTTCAAAATTGCGAACATAGAATACCTCAAGAAGGCTCAAGTCTTGGCTTAGAATTTATAAAAAAAAAAATGTATTTATAACAATATGTCACAAAATTATAACTTGATTTAATTTTTTATATCATTTAGCTTTAGATATGATTATTTCTGCCAATGATAAAGTTCCACTAGAAAAATGTCCTGCTCTAGTTTTAAATGCTGACTTTAGACCTCTAAGCTACTATCCTTTATCTTTATGGTGTTGGCAAGACGCTGTTAAATCAGTTTTTTTAAATAGGGTGAGCATTGTTTCAAATTATAAAAGAAAAATTAGAAGCCCTTCATTTGAAATGAATCTACCAAGTGTGATAGCTTTAAAAAATTTTGTAAAGCCCTCAGATAATCCGAATTTTACAAGATTTAATGTTTTTTTAAGGGATAAGTTTACATGCCAATACTGTGGAGACAAAAAAGATTTAACTTTTGACCATCTTTTACCTAAGTCAAAAGGTGGAATCACAGACTGGGAAAATGTTGTAACAGCTTGCTCCACATGTAATGTTAAAAAAGGTGGAAAATTATTTGAAGCTAGCGGAATGAAATTATTTAATAAACCTTATAGACCTACTGTAGATGATCTCCATAGAAATGGAAGAAATTTTCCACCAAATTTTTTACATGAAAGTTGGATGGATTACTTATATTGGGATATCGAGCTAGAACCCTAATTAAATTTTTTCTGAAATCGCGATTGCAACTCTCGAAGAAGTTTTAATAATTTTATCTAAAACATTATACAACCCTTTTTTAGTAGCCCCACTTTCGTAAGCTATATCTTTATGGTCCAATTCGTCTTGTCTAAATTTTATGATTTTTTCTTTTAAATCTTTCTCATCATCTTGAAGTTTATATGTTTGATCCTTATAATGACCATCAATCACCTCCTCAACTGAGGCTGTACATAACATTGCAGCTTTTTTACCCATCATGGCTGTGCCAAATCCTAACGTGATACCCATCAAGTCCCATAGAGGTAAAAGTTTTGTAGGCTTAATATTTCTTTTTTGTATTTCTTTGTCAAAAAATTCATAATGTTCCTTTTCATGTTCTCGCATATCTTCAATCTTTTTTTTCAATTCCTCATCTTGCTTAAAGGTTTTTAAAGCCAATAATTGACCTTCATAAATTTTAATAGCGCCACGCTCACCGGCGTGATCCACTCTTATTATTTCCTCTAAAGTTTTTTTATCTGTTTTAATCATTTTTTTATTATTTTTTTCAACAATATATAACTTATTATAATAGAAAAAACTGCGTTAAATGTAGCAAGTGATAAACCAAAAATTGTAAAAGTTACATCCTTACAGCTTATTGGCGCTTTGGCTAAATCTTTTAAGAGCTCCTCCGTAGTTAGGATATTAGTATTAATACCTAGTTCACAAAATAGACTTTCACTAAAAATATCTTGTTCAATTCCTACATGGTATACTGAAATTACTGAACCAAATAAAAATAAAAATAGAATTAAAAGTAAAATTATTTTTTCCCATTTATTTATAAAAATCAGAAGTGATCCAAATATTATTGTACCGATATATGGTATACGTTCAATTTTACATAAATTGCAAGGTTCGTGACCTAAAATAAATTCAACAAAATAGGCGAAGCTTAATGCTATAGCACTTAAAATCACGAGTAAATTTAGAGCAGCCTTATTGTTCATGTCATTTAAAGTATAAATAAATTCCTGAAGAAATTAAAACTATTAAAATTCCCAAAATTGTAAACCATTTGAAGCCTTCCTTTTTTAATAGAATTTCAAATTTATCACCGAATTTCATTGATAAGTAAGAGACTATAAAAAATCTTAATCCTCTAGAAATAAAACTTATTAATATAAATATATAAAGATTAAAACTAATAAAGCCACTTGTGATAGTAAAAACTTTATATGGGAGTGGAGTAAAGCCAGCTAAAAATAGTGTACCAATCCATAAAAACAGACCTGCTTTATTAGACAGTTTATCTTGTAAACTAAATACTTTATCCTCATAATTATAAAATTCTATTATAGACATTGAAAAATCTAAAAACGTACTTCCTAAAAAATAACCAAATACTCCTCCTAAAACTGAAAATAATGTTGCTATGAAAAAAATTTTTAAATAATCCTCTTTTTTTGCGAGAACCATCGGTACAATCATTACGTCAGGTGGAATAGGAAAAAACGAACTCTCAATAAAAGATATAAAAGCCAAGAAGGGCTTTGAAAATTTATGTCTAGCTAAATTAAGACATCTATCATATAATTTCTGTAACATTATTCACTTATACAAGCATGTCAGATAAAAAAGAAATAAAAAACTTGAACAATCTTACAAAGGTTGATTTTAAAAAAAAACAGGCTGGATTTGATGATGAATTTATAAGTAAGTCAGAAGTTCATTCTATATTATCTGCAAATTTCGGAAGAATAAGTGATCATTGGTTCAAGTTTTCTACTACATGGAACTATAATGCTTATCAAACATTCATGGATATGGACAAATACCTGATTCTTATTTATCTTGTTCAAAAGTCTTTTCGTCATTATGCAGATATACTAATAATTCACTCTGAAGAACAATTTTACACAAAAGAAGAATTTGAAATTGAAAAAATTAATTTGATCGAAATTTCTGAGGATCTTGGTATTGCCAAAGAAACAGTAAGAAGAAAAGTTAATGAATTAAATTCTGAAGAGATACTGATTAGGAAAGGAAAAAAGATTATTCTTAAACCCTTAACTTTTGTCCATCAAAGGCCAAAACATTCAATTAAAATGTTATCTCAATTTCTAAATGTTTGTTCAAAATACTTAGCTACACAGGAGTGGTTTGGTAATCATGTTGAAGCGCAAGATATAGATGATTTTATTAGGCAAAATTTTACGCTTGTTTGGAGATTTTTCTTTAGATTTAAGATTCCATTTTTAATTAGACAAAGAAAATTCCACGGAGATTTAGAAAGCTTTATTGTTGCTGGAACTATATTTGCTAACAACATAGTTCGGCTAAAAGAAAAATATAAAAGTAATCCTATAACTAAAAAAACTTATTCAAATGATCTTGGGGAAGAAAATTTTGTGGAATGGGCAAAGTTTATAATTTTGTCAAAAGAAAATATTCTTGGAATGAATGCCTCTTCAATTTCTGAAATTACTGGTATTCCAAGAGCAACAGTAATAAGAAAACTGAGAATTTCTGAGAAGACTGGCATGATATACAGAGATAAGCAACAGCTCTACACAATTGGAAAGAGTTATAAGGCTAAACTTAAAGATCTCGGAAGAGTGTTTTCTGAAAACCAAATTGATTTATGCAAATTTGTATCAACATTTTTTGAGCTTTACAGAAATCCAAATATTAATAAAAAACTTAAATAAACTCTTTAATTAAAGTATTGTTTCATAATATACTTTGATCAAGGGCGAATGGTGGAACTGGTAGACGCGCCGGACTCAAAATCCGGTGGTAGCAATACCTTGAGAGTTCGAGTCTCTCTTCGCCCACAAAGTTATGGATATAAGTAAATTAAACAGCTTAGTTGAACTTTATTTTAAAAAAGTAGAAGAAGTTGACGGTAAAAGACCATTTTTAAAATGGCTCAAACCAAATAAACAAAATCATAATTGGGAAGAAACTACTCAAATAATTTATAAACTTACTGCAAAAATTAAATCATTAATAAAAAAAGGTGACAGATGTTTAATTTTATCTGAGAATAGGCCATACTGGTTAATGACAGATATAGCCATAATGAATGCTGGAGGAATTTCAGTTCCAATTTTTACAACTTATTCTGCAAATGATTATGAATATATTTTAAATGATTGTAAGCCTTCATTAATATTTGTTTCAAATCAAGATCAATTTAATAAGATTAAAAAATTTATTAGTAGCGATGTCAAAAAAATAATATCTTTTGAACAAATAAATGCTAACAGTCTTTTAATTCAAGAGATACTTGAAGAGGAAATTAGTGAAAAAATTGCAAATAAGGATTTAAAAAGAAATATGCCTGCTTGCATTATTTACACTTCAGGTACATCGGGAAATCCCAAAGGAGTTGTTTTAAGTCATGGAGGTATTTTATCTAACTGTGAGGGTGCTGTTGAATTATTGGAAACTTTAACCAAAAAAAAAGATCCAGTATTTTTGACCTGGCTACCTTTATCACATTCTTATGAACATACAGTTCAATTTGTACAAATTATAGTTGGAGCAAAAGTTTTTTATGCTGAAAGTTTAGAGAAACTAATTACCAATATGGAAAAGGCTAAGCCAACAATTGTTACTGCAGTTCCAAGATTTTATCAAACCCTTTTTATAAAAATAAATATGAATTTTGAAAGACAATCAGGATTAAAAAGAAAACTTATTAATCAAACGTTAAATTTGGGAAAAAAAATACTCAAAAAAGAGGAACTGAAATTAACTGAAAAAATCACAAATTTTTTATGTGAAATTTTAGTAAGAAAAAAAATAAGAAACCAGTTCGGCGGTAATCTGCAGGCCTTTGTATCTGGGGGAGGAGCTTTGGATCAAAATGTTGGAGAGTTTTTAAACGCTGTTGGATTACCCACTCTTCAAGGATATGGCTTAACCGAAGCCTCTCCAGTTGTAAGTTGTAATTTACCAGATTTAGTCAAAGTCGATTCGGTAGGTCCTCCTTTTAGAACTAATAAAGTCAAAATAGCTGATGATGGAGAAATTCTTATTAAGGGTGAAAATGTTATGTTGGGATATTGGAATTTAAAAGAGGAAACTGAAAAAGTAATCAAAGATGGATGGCTTCATACTGGAGATATAGGCGAATTAGATAATAATAATTATTTAAAAATTACTGATAGAAAAAAAGACATTATTGTAAATCTTGGCGGCGACAATATTTCTCCAAGCAAGATTGAAAATATTTTATGCTTGAGTGAAAACATTAAACAATCTTTTGTTTATGGAGACAAAAAAAATTATTTAGTTGCATTAATTGTAAGTGAAAAAGAAATTAGTAAAGAAAAAATTAAACTTATAATTGAAAATATAAACAAAAGTTTAACTTTAATAGAAAAAATTAAAAAATTTGTCTTAATTTATGAAGAATTTACAATTGAAAACGGAATGCTTACACCAACTTTAAAGTTAAAAAGAAAAGAAATAATTAAAAATTATAAACAACAACTAGAAAAACTTTATAATAATTAATAAAAAATTAATTAAATTGTCTTAAAAAAACATTGAAATTACTTAACTTTTTAAAGTTTATAAAACTAAACAAAAAAAATTAAAATTTTTAATTTTTATAAAAAATTTGCACTTTAATTTGTGTTTGACATCAAAGGAAAAAAACTTAAAGATTAAATTACAAAACGAATCATAATGATTTGTTTATAAAACAGGGAGATAAGATGGCTAAAAGAAGAAAAAAAGCTAAAAAGAAAAAAGCTAAAAAAAGAAGAAGAAGAAGAAGATAGTACTCTTCTAAATTCTTTGTTAATTAAACGCCCTTTTTGATTTTTTTAAAAAGGGCGTTTTTATATTAAGTTTCTAAAGGATCTCTATTTCTACCAAGAGCTTTGTCCATCTTTTTTTGAACTTCTTCAGGACCAGTTTTTAATACTGCCTCAAATTCTGATCTAAGTCTATCATAAGCTTTCTCAAACAACTGTCTTTCCGAATAAGATTGATCAGCAATTATATCAGTATTTTTATTTAGATCTTTAACTACTTCAGCTAATTCATATATCTTACCCGAGTTAATCTTTTGATCGTATTCTTGAGCTCTTCTACTCCACATAGTTCTTTTAATTTTTGGCTTAGTTTTTAAAATAGATACACATTTGTTTATTTGATTTATTGAAGAAATCGGTCTCAGGTTTGATTGTTGATTAATTGGCACAGTTAAGGTTAGTTTTTCTTTTTCAATATAAATTTTATAAAATTGAATTTCAATTTGGCCTATATTAGCTTTTTCAATAGCAGTAATTTTTCCAACTCCGTGCTTAGGATAAACTACAAAATCTTTAATACTATATTGTCGTTTCTCTGTGGCTTGTTTTTTTACTTTTTTAATCTCTGGCTTATCATCCTGATTTGTTGCTACTGTTTTTTTTGGTGCAATTTCAACATTCGTTTTTTTTACTTTTTTTGATACGACTTTAATTTTCTTTTTAATTTTCTTACTTATTTTTACTTTTTTCTTTCTCGGCATATTTATTTAAAGGGTTTTTCTGAAAAATGGTTTTGAAGCTTATTTTTAATTTTCTCATATTTTTTGTGCTCAGCCATTGGATTCTTTTTTTTATTAATATTAGGCCATATTGCAGAAAACTTTTTATTAAGCAACAACCATTTTTCTTTATTTTCTATATCAACAGTATCAGAAACTATAGCTTCTATTGGGCATTCTGGCTCACAAACCCCGCAGTCAATACATTCATCTGGATTTATAACTAACATGTTTTCTCCCTCATAAAAACAATCGACTGGGCACACCTCTACACAATCTGTAAGTTTGCACTTTATACATTCATCTTTTACTATGTAAGTCATTTTTGTTTTTTTAATCTCATTTGTATTTCACCACTTTCTTTATCGGGAAAATAAATTAAACCACAAATTCTTCTCATTAAGTTGGACTCATACAGATCGATGTTATTGTCGGACATTAAAATTTTCCAAAGTTGCTCTATAACTTTACTCTTATTTTCCATTGAACTTTCTTTGATTACTTTAGTGTAATTTAAAAGTTGATTGGAGTTGTTTTCAAATTTCTCAGCTTCATTCATAATTTTTTCTGATAAGGTATTATCTTTTAGATTCTTATTTATAAAATTAAATATAATTTCTTTTTCTTTTTCAGAATAAATTTCATCTATCTTTGCAGCATGAATCAGCAAAGCCACAATACCAATTATTTCTTTTTCATCAAATTTATTCATTTTACTTTAAATTAAGTGATAAAAGCTTTTTAAAAGGATTTTCTTTACCTTTTAAGTTAATAAATTTATTTCTTTTTTTACTCTCACCTAAATAAATATATGTATCAGTTTCCTTAGTTTTTTTGTAATTCATACTTAACATTAGATTATAAAAATCATCTTTATTACAACCTAGTAAATTCATCATTTCAGAGTCAATTTTAAATTTTCTTTTTTCAGTTTTATTTAAAATTTTAATAAATAATTTCTCTAATATATCTATACGAACATAATGATTTTTAAACTTTTCAAAACCGCACAGTAGAAGGAAATTTTTATTGTATTTTTTGTCGACTAAATAGTTTAATCCAGATCGGGGTATACCCTGATTTGCTGCTATTTGATAATATAATCTCCAAAGTGAGATTCTAAGCGAAACAGCCTTAGGCTTGAGCATTTTTGGTAGATAAATGTGATACCGACCAATTTTGATGCCTAGACTCCAAATTTTTTTTCTTTCATCTACTTTTACAGCTTTAACTATGTCACTTACCAATTCTCTTTTTATTACTCCATTATTTTCAAAAAGTTGAAACATTAAGGCTCTAATATACTTATTGCTTACGCTTTCTTTATTAAGATTAAGGAGATCACCTAAAATTTCTTTAATGTGTTCATAAACCCAGTTTTTTAAAAATGTCTCTAATTTTGATTTAGATAGTTCATCTAAAGCATCGTCAGCTAAAATTTCTATATCAGGGTTAAGGTAATTGTTACCTTTTTTAAGTCTAGCTACCACATTATTTTTCCAAATAATTTTACATTTTTCATCTAAAATAATTTCTTTACTTTTTATAATTATAGAAACTCTTTTCTTAAGTTCTTCACCAACACCTTTTCTAGCTGCTTTTTTTATAGATTTTATATCTGTATCCAATGTTTTTGAAGTAAGTGCTATTAAAAATTTAAGACCTTTAAGTTCGCCTACAAAATGATCATTAATTAAGATTTTATCATTTTCATCAATTTTTGTATCCAATACTAAATCTTGTTTTAAACCTTTAGAAAGAATACTAATTTTTTTGTCTATGAAGCTATTTGTCAACTCTTGGTGTAATTTGTCTGAAAGTTTGTCCTCTATTCCTTTTGTTAATTGTACCCAATAATCAGAATTTTCTACCCAATTTTTTTTATTTGCTACATATGACCATGTCCTTACATTTGAAATCCTATTTGAAAGAACATCGATATTTCCGTGTTGCTTCTCCAAACCTTTAAGTTGTTCTTTCATATAGTCATTAGGAATTCTCCTTTTTCTTGTTGAAAGATACTTAAAAACTTTATCTATTATACTTATGTGTTGACCATATGCTTTTTTTTCAAAATCTGGAATTTGGCAGCATTCCCAAAGTAATTCTAAATTTTTATGATATATAATGTTATTACTCCCTAATTTTAAAAAATGTCTTAAAACACTTTCATCGAGTGAGTCTTGAGTTCTCAATAAATTCGAATTAAAAGGTCTTTGTTCTAAAGAAGATATTAATTTTTCCGGACTTTTAAAATTTAAATTAGAATTCCTCCAGTAAATCATTTTTGTTTCAGGTAAGTTGTGCTTTTCAATGTTCTCTATTTCGTCTGAATTTAAGACTTCACACTCACCAGTGGTTCCAAAAAATCCATCGTTTTTAAATCTACCGGCTCTACCTGCTATTTGAGAAATTTCTATTAGATTTAATCTTCTTGTTTTTTTTCCATCGAATTTTTTAAGGTTTGAAAAATAAATTTCGTTTATATCCATATTTAAACCCATTCCTATTGCGTCAGTTGCAACTAAATAATCAACATCTCCTGATTGATATAATTCTACTTGAGAGTTTCTAGTTTTTGGACTTAGCGAACCCATAATAACAGCTGCTCCACCTTTTTGCCGTCTTATTAATTCAGCAATAGCGTACACTTCCTCAATTGAGAATGCAATAATAGCTGATTTTCTCTCTAGTCTAGACACTTTTTTGAATCCTCCATAAGTTAATTTTGAAAATCTCTCTTTTTTTTCAAAACTAACGTTCTTTATTAAAGCATTAATTACACTTTGCATGACTTGAGAACCTAGAAACATAGTAAGTTTTTTTCCTCTAAAATTAAGCAATCTGTCTGTAAAAATATGCCCTCGTTCTCTGTCAGCACACATTTGAATTTCGTCAATAGCAACAAAATCTACATTTTTATCTTTTGGCATCGACTCTACAGTGCAGATAAAATAATCTGCGGAACTTGGTATGATTTTTTCCTCACCAGTTATCAGCGCCACTCTATTATAGCCAACTTCTGAAACACATTTGTCATAAACTTCCCGTGCTAAAAGTCTTAATGGAAATCCAAAAATACCACTCTCGTACTTAAGCATTTTTTCTATTGCCACAAAAGTTTTACCTGTATTAGTGGGACCTAAAAGAGCTATCACTTGATTTGAAGAGTTTTCCATAATTGTGTATGATTTAATTTTTTATACTATATATAGGTCGCCTCTGAGAACAAAGTAAGATTAAAACATGACCGAATCAATTTGTCAAATGTTCTTCTTTCAAAGTTTTAATTGACTTGAATCCTCGAGTCCCCGTATGGTGACTAATAGCTTTTACTAAAAAGCTGCTATGACGAATTATACTAAAGAAAGTATCTTAAAACTTAAACCGTCCTCAACTTTAGTTATTAACGAGAAGTCTAAGGAACTAATTGCTAAAGGAAAAAAAGTTTACAGTTTTGGTTTTGGACAATCTCCATTTCCTGTTCCTGAAAGTATAATAAATAAGTTAAAAGAAAACGCTCATAGGAAAGAATATTTACCTATCCAGGGTCTCATGAAACTTAGAAATTCAATTTCTAAATATTTAGAAAAAAAAACTGGAAACATATATCCTGCGGAAAATATTCTTATTACTCCAGGTTCAAAAGAAGCGATGTTGTTAATGCATGTTGCTTTTAACGGTGAAATTATTCTTTCTGCACCAAGCTGGGTTTCTTATGAACCGCAAGCTATTATAGGTAGAAATAAAGTACACTGGATAGAGACAACAAGGGAAAATAATTGGTTTCCAACTGCAACACAGCTTGAAAAAAAAATTAAGTCTCTTAATAAAAAAAATTTAATTTTTATTCTTAACTCTCCTAACAATCCCTCAGGTACAACTTGTAACAATATAGAAGAACTAGCAATGGTAGCAAAAAAATATAAGCTTTTAGTTTTATCAGATGAAATTTATACTGATTTAACATTTTATAACAAATATGATTCTATTTCAAAGTATTATCCAGAAGGAACATTTATAAGCGGAGGATTAAGCAAGTGGTGTGGAGCAGGAGGATGGAGAGTTGGATTTTTTGCTGTTCCAAAAAAACTCTCAAATTTTTTAGAAACTATCGTAACACTAGCTAGCGAGTCTTACTCCACTGTTAATACACCTGCACAATATGCTGCTGTTCAAGCATATGATGGAGATTTTACTGAATATAAAAGTAAAACACTAAACATCTTAAAATCAGTTGGTAATTATGTTTTTAATAACCTTAAATCAAATAAAGTTTTGATAAATCAACCTCAAGGTGCTTTTTATTTAATGCCTGAATTTCTAAATAAAAAATTTAAAAATTCAACCCATCTTTGTGAAACAGTATTAGAGGAAACTGGTGTTGCTATGCTTCCTGCTTCAGATTTCGGTTTTGACTCTAAAAGATTGCTTACTAGATTGTGTTATATAGATTTTGATGGAAATGAATTTTTAAAAGCGGATATTAGTGGCTCATTGTTAAATGATAAAATAATTGAGAAGTATGCACCAAATGTGGTTGAAGGTGTTCAAAAATTATCAAATTGGGCTAAAAATTTATAAAGATTCTCTTTGACCTCAAGCTTTATCCATAGTTAAATTATAATTAATAACAAACGGGGGTATATATGAAAAAACTAATGTCATTGATTTCAGCGTTTTTAGTGATGTTCGCTTTTACGAATCCAATCGCTAAAGCAGCAGAATTCTTTACTATAGGAACAGGCGGACCTACTGGAGTTTATTTCCAAACAGGTAACGCTATATGTAAAATGTTACACAAATCAGCAATAAGCGCTGAGCATGGTAGAAAAAAAGGTACAGCTAAAGCTTACAGATGTACTGCACCGTCAACAGGTGGTTCTAACTATAATATAGGACAAATCAAAGATGGTGAGTTTCAATTTGGTGTTGCTCAGTCAGACTGGCAGTTTCATGCTTACAACGGTTCAAGCAAATGGGAAGGAAAACAGTTCAGTGACTTAAGAGCTGTATTTTCAGTTCACAACGAACCTTTCCAAATTTGGGCAAGTAAAAAATCTAAAATAAAAGATTTTAAGGGCTTAAAAGGAAAAACAGTAAACATTGGTAATCCAGGTTCTGGTCAAAGAGGAACTATGGAAGAGCTAATGAAGGCTATGGGAGCAGACATGAGTATGTTCAAAGCAACTACAGAACTTACTTCTTCTGAACAAGTAAAAGCTCTTTGCGACGGCAAAATTGATGCATTCGGATATTCTGTAGGATTTCCTAACGGTGCTATGGAGCAAGCAGCAACTTGTAAAGCAAAAGCTAGTCCAATTAATTTAACTGGTGCGCCAGTTCAGGGTTTAATTGACGGAGCTGACTATTATGCTAAAGCAGTTATCCCAGCAGGTACTTACTCAAATCAGAAAAAAGACGCTACAACATTCGGTGTAAAAGCTACTGTTGTTACAAGCGCTAATGTTTCTGAAGAGTTAGTATACTTAGTTACAAAAGCGGTAATGGAAAACTTTGATGATTTCAGAGCCCAACATCCTGCTTTTGGACCTCTTGAAAAGAAAAATATGATAGCTGATGGTTTATCAGCTCCATTACATCCAGGAGCAATTAAGTATTATAAAGAAGCTGGATTAATGTAATCTTACTTCAATAATTTAATTAAAAAGGCCCAATATTTTTTGGGCCTTTTTTTTATTATATTGTATCTTCTAACTAATGAGTCAAAATATAAAAGACAGTATTAAACAAAAAATTAGCGAAGACATTTCTCCGACTAAAAATTTATCAGGTTTTCATTTAAAGATTGTTATGGGGATAGCAATTATTTGGACACTGTTTCAACTTTGGTATGCTTCTCCGTTTCCATTTTGGTTTAATTTTGGGATGTTCAAGGGTCTACCAGCTAGAGCAATTCACTTAGGGTTTGCGCTAACATTAACATTTCTTATATTCCCAATAGCGAGGGGAAAAAAAATTTCCTTTTTAGACATTTTAATAAGTCTAGTTGCAGCCTTTTGTTGTCTCTATATATATTTTTTTTATGACGATTTGGTTAATAGGGGAGGTATTTTATTAGTAAAAGAGATATTTGGCCTTAAAGTTCCAGTCGAATTAATTATTGGTACTTTTGGAATATTAATTTTGTTGGAAGCAACAAGAAGGGCAATAGGTTTACCTCTAGTTATTATAGCAATTTGTTTTCTACTGTTTTCATATTTTGGAAAATATGCACCAGATATAATTTCTCACGGTGGTCTTTCTCTAAAAAGATTGGTAGGTTTCCAATGGTTTGACCAAGAGGCAATATTCGGAATTCCAATCGGTGTTTCAGTTGATTTTATCTTTTTATTTGTTTTGTTTGGTGCATTATTAGAAACCGCTGGAGGTGGAAAATATTTTTTAGACTTAGCTTTCGCAATGGTTGGTAAAATGCGAGGAGGACCAGCTAAAGCTGCAATTCTTGGTTCAGGAATGACAGGAATGATTTCTGGATCTTCGATCGCAAACACAGTTACTACTGGAACATTTACTATTCCAATTATGAAAAAAACTGGTTTCTCACAGGAGAAAGCTGGAGCAATAGAAGTTTCATCTTCAGTTAATGGTCAAATAATGCCACCTGTAATGGGTGCAGCTGCTTTTGTTATGGCAAGTTTTATTGGCGTAACTTATTTTGAAGTTGTTAAACATGCTTTTTTACCTGCAGTAATTTCATATATTGCCCTGTTTTATATATCTCATTTGGAGGCATTAAAATTAGGTCTTAAAGGAATGGACGATGCTGATGTACCACATCTAAAGAAAACTTTTTTATCTGGTTTGCATTTTTTAATACCAATTTTCGTCCTAATTTTTTTACTTGTTTATATGAGATATACAGCAGGATTTTCAATTTTTTATGCAACTTTATCTTTGATCTTTGTAAATTTAGTAAATCGTATAATTAAAAATCCAGACTTTAAAACTGGTCTAACCGACTGGTACAATCAAACAATCGTTGGACTTCAAAAGGGTGCAATCAATATGGTTGGAGTTGGTATTGCAATAGCAACTGCAGGTATCATAGTTGGAGCGGTAGGTTCAACAGGTCTAAGTACCAACCTAATTATTGTCATAGAGACAATAGCTAGAGACAACGTAATCATCTTAATTTTACTCACTATCATACTCTGTCTATTGCTTGGCATGGGTCTTCCGACTACAGCAAATTATGTTGTCGTGGCTTCGCTCATGGCAACAGTTCTTGTCGATGTAGGAAATGCATCTGGTTATATTTTTCCACTGATCGCTGTTCATTTATTCGTATTTTATTTCGGCTTAATGGCTGATGTAACGCCACCAGTTGGTTTAGCGTCGTATGCAGCAGCTGCAATTTCTGGAGGTGATCCTCTCAGAACTGGTCTGCAAGCTATTTGGTACAGTTTAAGAACAGGTATTTTACCTATAGTTTTTTTATTCAATCACGAACTTTTACTAATTGGTGTAGATAATATTTGGCAAGCATTAATTGTAATAATTACATCTTTAATTGGAATTTTAGTTTTTACTGCAGCAACTCAGCAATGGTTTATAAATAAATTAAAATGGTACGAAATTATAGCATTCTTAATAATCTCAATATCCTTTCTGGCCCCAGATTATGTTTTAAGTAAATTCTACCCAAAGTTTAATGAGCAGAAACTTATAGCTGAAAATATTCAAGATCTTTCCTTTGATCCTGCAAAAGAAGTTCACATTAAGGTGACTAGAGTTACTGAATACGGAGAAAGATATAAGCTATTTGTAATTGATAGAGAAAAATTTAAAAATGAATATAACTTAGAAGAATACGGAGTGACTTTGTCTGAACAAAATGAACAATTAATAGTAGACAAATTGAACTGGAAAGGTGAGGCTAAAAAATCAGGAATGCAAATGGGAGATATCATAAGTAATTTTAAAATTGAAAATCCTGATAGACCCAATAAGGCAATAGTTTACCCATTTTCGTTTTTATTATTATTAATTTTTGGTTATAATAATTATAGGCGAAAACAAGAGTGAGTAATTATGTTAAAGCAGATTTATAGATGGTTCTGCTATATTGGAATTCACAGATACGATATTGTTGATACTAAATATGGTTTTGGGGCAGCAGGTTCAACCGAAACAGTAAAATGTAAGGATTGTGGTATTAAAAAAATAAGACAAAAAAATTAAATTTGTTATGAAAAAAAGATCATTTATTAAAATATTTATTTATGGACTGGCCTCTTTGCTATTACCCTTTAGGCTATCATCAATAGAGAAAAAAATTATTAATCCCAACCTTACTGACGAGCAAAAAAGAATAATGTTTGGCGAAGGCACTGAAAGGGCTGGAACTAGTCCACTAAATTTTGAAAAACGTAAAGGCTCATATCACTGTGCAAATTGTAACGCTAAATTATTCGACTCAGTTTCAAAATTTGATAGTGGAACAGGGTGGCCTTCTTTTAATGAGGCTATACCTGGAGCTTTTAAAACTAAAGTTGATTATTCCTATGGTATGAAAAGAATTGAGTATCATTGTGCAAAGTGCGGCGCTCACCATGGGCATGTTTTTAATGATGGACCAGGGCCTAATGGCAAAAGATATTGCAATAATGGTTTATGTTTAATTTTTATTCCTGATTAGGATAATATTTTCCAAGTTCCAGAGGCAGTGGCGACTATTCCATTAGAATTTAAAATTTTACAATTTATAAAAACTAGAGTTTTAGTTCTTTTCAATACCTCTACTTTACCTATTAGATTGTCACCAAGCTTACTCGCTGAGATATATTTTATATCTAAATTAACAGTAACTGATCTTTTATTTCCTGCAGCTATATGAGCAGCATTCCCCATGCCCGTATCAGCTATAGTAGCTATAAAACCTCCATGTGCAATTTTGCCAGTATTAAGAAATTTTTCCTCAACTTTTATATTAAATTCATAATTAGTTTCATCTATCTTTTTAAAAGAAAGATCACCAATATTTTGCATAAAACCTTTTTTAGTTTCGTCCATATATTTTTTTACCATAAATTGGTGCAAGTTGAGAGAAAATAACTGCAGATAAAATTATTATGATACCCAAAACTTTGAACTCATTAAGATATTGATCTAATAAAATCCATGCAGCGATCGATGCGAAAACACCCTCTAATGAAAATATAATTGCGGCAGGTGCAGGTGATAAGTGTTGTAGAGCTATAATTTGTAGTAAAAAAGCAATTCCACTAGATAAAACACCCGCATAAATAAGTTCTCTTGCCTCCAAAGTTAATAATTTGAAAGAGACAAACTCAATTGAAACAGCTGGAATAGTTGAAAGTATTGCGGCAATTAAACATTGAAAAGCAGCTATAGTTATTGGGAAATTAAATATCTTTAGAAATTTTGAAACATAAACAATATGAAGTGCCCAAAAAAAAGCTCCAACTATGACAAGAGAGTCTCCAAGTCTAACTCTATAATTGTCCAGTTCACTTAAAAATAAACCACCTAATAAACACATAAATACTGCCGGCCAAACAGACTTATGAATCTTTTTTGAAAAAAAGAAATAGGCTAGCACAGGCACTATTATTACATACAGAACAGTAAACACAGCCGAATTTGCTACATCTGTATATATAAGTGATATTTGTTGAAAAATATTTCCGCTTGCAAGAAAAAAACCCAAAAAAAACATATAAAAAAAGATTATTTTAAAATTTAATTTTAGTTTTTTAATTTTTTTAAATTCGAAAATGAAAAAAAAAGGTAATAAAGCAAAAAACCCTAAAAACAATCTAGCTGCAGAGAAAGTCCAAGGACCTATATAGTCCATCCCGGTATCTTGGGCTATAAAGGCTGTTCCCCATAAAAAAGAGCAAGAAATAGCACAAGTTATAGAAACAAAACTTTTATTCATAATTTTTAATATTGTAATTTAGATTAAACAGCAAGCTTGAAAGCGAAATCTTTACCAAGACTTTTATTTAAATGAACACAAAACCTAGCACCTTCCGCACCATCGATAATTCTATGATCGTAAGATAATGATATTGGTAATATTTTTCTATTTACCAACTGTCCTTTTTTTTTAACCAATTTATCATAACTTCTTCCAACACCTAAAATTGCGACCTCTGGTGGATTTATAATTGGAGTAAAAAAAGTTCCACCTATCCCCCCTAAACTAGAAATAGTCATCGACCCGCCAAAAAATTCTTTTTTATTTATTTTTAAGTCTCTACACTCTCTACTTACTCTTCTTAACTCATCTCCTATTTCTTTGATATTCATTTGGTCAACATCTCTTAATTTTGGAACCATCAGCCCATGAGGCGTATCTACTGCGAAACCTACATGATAATATTTTTTATAAACTATTTTATTTTTTTCAGGATCAATAGAACAATTAAAATTAGGAAAGTCTTTTAAAGCATTTACAACTGCCCTAGTTATAAAAGCTAGAGGTGTTACAGAGATTTTTTCTCCAGTGAAATGGTCAAACAGCGATCTTCTAAATTGCTCCATTTCTGTAATATCAATTTCATCATGCTGAGTTACATGCGGAATTTCTGTCCACGATCTTACTAGCTGAGGCCCTGAAAGTTTTTTAACTCTTGGCATCTCTTTAATTTCAATTTCTCCAAATTCTTCATGTGAGTATTCATCTTTATATTTTTTCGGCTCAACTTTACCTTGATCGACAGATACTTGAGATCTAACAAATTTTTTAACGTCGTCTTCTGTTACTCTTCCCGATCTTTGTGAACCTTGTATTTGAGTTACATTTGTACCAAGTTCTCTCGCAAACTTTCGAACTTTAGGGCTAGCTAATTTTACCCCTGAAGAAGATTGAACAACTGGCGAAGGTACTGGATCTAGTTTTTCTGTTTCTTCCTCTTTAACTTTGTTTTTTTGTAAAGGCTTTACTTTCGTATCTGTTTTTGACTCTTCATTAACAGTAAGTATAAGGTCACCTTCACTCACCTTGTCACCTATTTTGATGTTAATTTTTTCTATAACCCCATCTGATGTTGAAGGCACCTCTACACTTGATTTATCACTTTCGATTGTTATTAAAGAATCATTTTTTTTAATTTTTTGTCCAGCTTTAACCAAAACTTCAATGACTTCAACATCTTTAAAATCACCTATGTTTGGTACTAAGATATCTTTTGAGGACATTTTATAATTTCGTTGGAAACACTTTTTCTTTATTTATTTTATATTTTATAATTGCTTTTTCTGCATGCTTAGACGCAATTAGTTGTTCTTTCGCTAATGCACTAAGAGTGTAAGCAACAATATGTTCTTTATCAACTTCAAAAAACTTTCTCAAATTTTTTCTTGTATCACTTCTTCCATATCCATCTGTTCCAAATGAATAGAATGGTTTATTTACATATGGTCTAAGCTGATCCGAAAATGATCTAATATAATCAGAAGCTGCAAATACAGGACCTTCTCTATTTGCTAAACATTTTTCCACGAAAGATTTCTTCTTTTTTTCATCAGGATTTAATAAATTCCATCTTTCTGTTTCCATACCATCTTTTCTGAGTTCATTAAAACTTGTGACACTCCAAATATCTGAGTCAATACCGTATTCTTTTGAGAGGATTTCAGCAGCATGCAATACTTCTCTCAAAATTGTACCAGAGCCTAGAAGTTGAACTCTAGTTTTACTTTTATTTCTTGTTTCTTTAAGCAAATACATTCCTTTTAAAATACCCTCGTCAGCATTTTTAGGTTTAGCAGGATGAGGATAGTTTTCATTCATTGCTGTAATATAGTAAAAAATATTCTCTTTTTTTTCATGCATCCTTTTCATTCCATCTCTTAAGATTACTGCCATTTCGTATGCAAAAGTTGGATCGTAACTTACACAATTTGGAATATTAGATGCCATAAGATGACTGTGACCGTCTTGGTGTTGTAATCCTTCTCCAGCTAAAGTTGTTCTTCCAGCTGTTGCACCAATTAAAAAACCTCTTGCTTGAGAGTCTCCTGCAGCCCAGGCTAAATCGCCAACTCTCTGAAATCCAAACATAGAATAAAATATATATATTGGTATCATTTCTATATCATGATTGGTGTATGCTGTTCCTGCCGCAATCCAAGATGACATTGCTCCTGATTCTGTGATTCCCTCTTCTAAAACCTGTCCGCTCTTATCTTCTCGATACGAACTAAGTTGTTCAGAATCGACCGGTTCATATTTTTGTCCTTCATGAGCATATATTCCTATCTTTTGAAAAAAACCTTCCATACCAAATGTTCTAGCTTCATCTGGAATTATTGGAACTAATCTTGGCGAAACATTTTTATCTCTTAGTAGAGCAGTAAGCATTCTTACTAAGGCCATAGTAGTAGACATTTCTTTCTCACCTGTCGACTTCATAAAGCTATCAAAAATATCTTTTGGAGGAGTTTTAATGGCTTTTGCAAAAGACGTACGCTCTGGAATAAATCCACCTAATTTTATTCTACGATCTTTAAGGTATTTAATTTCTTCTGAATTTTCGTCCGGTCTATAATACTCAATATTTTTGACTTGCTTGTCGGTAAGAGGAACACCAAATCTATCTCTATAATATAATAAATCTCCCTCATCCATTTTTTTCTGTTGATGAGTGGTATTTATACTTTCACCAGATTTACCCATTCCGTAACCTTTAATTGTTTTGGCAATAATAACTGTCGGCGAACCTTTATTTTTCATTGCAGCATCGTAAGCTGCATAAACTTTATGGGGATCATGACCACCCCTGTTCAATTTCCATATATCTTTATCTGTTAAAGTAGAGACTAATTCTTTTAGTTCAGGGTATCTACCAAAAAATTTTTCCCTAACATAATTTCCCCCTTTGGCCTTAAAAGCTTGATACTCACCATCTACACACTCATTCATTCTTTTTATTAAAAGCCCGCTCTTATCTTTTGCTAAAAGTTGATCCCAATATGAACCCCAAATTACCTTTATCACATTCCAACCTGTCCCTCTGAAACTACCTTCAAGCTCTTGAATAATTTTACCATTTCCTCTGACAGGACCATCTAATCTTTGTAAGTTACAATTAATTACAAATATTAAATTGTCCAATTTTTCTCTAGCTGCTAGACCAATTGCACCTAATGACTCTGGTTCATCCATTTCTCCATCACCGAGAAAAACCCAAATCTTTCTCCCTTCATCTTTAATAAGACCTCTATTAATTAAATATTTTAAGAATCTCGCTTGATAAATACCCATTATTGGACCAAGACCCATCGATACAGTCGGGAACTGCCAAAAATTTGGCATTAACCATGGGTGAGGATAAGAGGACAATCCATCTTTACCAACTTCTTGTCTAAAGCCATCCAATTGTTTAGCAGTTAGTCTTCCCTCTAAAAATGCTCTTGCGTACATCCCTGGAGCCGAATGTCCTTGAAAATATACTAAGTCACCACCAAATTTATTATTTTTTGCTCTCCAAAAATGGTTCATTCCTACATCGTACAGTGTTGCTGCTGATGCAAAAGTTCCAATGTGCCCACCAAGCTCTGAACTTTTTTTGTTTGCTTTCACAACCATAGCGGCGGCATTCCACCTTATGTAGGCACGTATTTTTTTTTCAATATTTTGATCTCCTGGTGATTTGACCTCGGCTTCAGGCGGAATAGTATTTATATATGGAGTTGTTCTGGTATCAGGTAGTACCAATCCTGCTTTATAAGCTTGGTCAATTACTTTATTTAATAAATAACTTGCTCTTGAAGCCCCATCGTTTTCAATTACCGAATTTAAAGATTCAATCCACTCATTTGTTTCTAACGGGTCTATATCTTCTTTGGATGCTGGTTCAGCAAAGACTTTTTTAATTTGTTTTAAAGATTGAGTGGTGACAACATTTCCGTTTTTTTTGGGTTTTTCTTTTTTAATTTCTTTATGAACTTTTTGCTCTTCATTTTTGACTTGAATACTAGAGCTATCTTTAGACTCTAATGTTACCAATAGGCTTCCTTCGGAAACTTTATCACCAACTTTAACTTTTAAATCTTTAATTTGGCCCTCTGAAGGAGATGGAATTTCTACACTTGATTTGTCACTCTCAATAGTAACCAAGGGATCATTTTTTTTAATTTGATCTCCTGGTTTTACTAATACTTCGATTACTTCCACATCTTTAAAATCACCAATGTCAGGGACTGAAATATTTTGAGCCATAATTCTTATTATAAACTGAAAAGGAATTTATTAAAAATTGTTAAATTAATAAATGCCAAAATTGAAGCAATTTATTCTTTATGAACCTTTTTTGACACAATTTGCTCGATTTTTTGTCATCAAAATATGGACAATAAACATATGAAGTGGATATTAAACATTTTTTTGAAAAAAAGAGACCGAATGACTAACAGCGAATATTTGGTTCAAAAAATCATACTTAAAAAATACTTTTTAAAATAAAAATTTTTACCTTATAATTTCTGCACAATTTTTATGAAGCATCGAGTGAAGTTCTATGAGCTTTTCAAAACTTTTATTATATCCTCCTCCTAAAACTCCACATAAAGGAATATTTTTTCTATTAAAATTCTCGATTACAATTTGATCTCTCTTATTAACGCCTGCATCTGTAATTTTAAGTTTTCCTAATCTGTCTTCGAAATGAATATCTACACCAGCAACATAAAATATAAAATCGTATTTATTTTGATTTAACACTTTTAAATTTTTATGAAGAATATTTAAGTATTCTTCATCTTCTGTATTTTCCGCTAACTCGATATCCATATCACTTTTTGATTTTTTAGCAGGATAATTAGAACCACAGTGCATACTAAAAGTCAGTACATCTTTATCATTTTGAAATATTTCAGAATTACCATTTCCTTGATGAACGTCTAAATCTAAAATTAGGATTTTTTTCGCATAGCCTTTTTTTTTTAGATAATTTGCTGCAACTGCAACATCGTTAAATACACAGTATCCAGCTCCAAAGTCAAAAGTTGCATGATGACTACCTCCTGCAGTATTACAAGCTAGTTTGGAGTCTAAAGCTAATTTACTAGCAAGCACTGTTCCTCCGGTTGCAACAAAAGATCTTTTAACAACACTATCATTAATAGGGAATCCAATTTTTTTTTGTGATTTAATATCCAAAGTTTTATTTTTTATCTGATTTATATACTCTAAAGAATGTGAAGTTTTCATCGTTTCAATAGAACATTCTTTTGGAATAAAAAATTTTTTTACAACTTTCTCTTTTAATAGATGGTCCGCTAAGGCACCGAATTTTTTTATAGGGAATTTATTATCGTCATTTATTTTTGCAACATAATCGGGGTGATTAATGACGGGTAGTTGCATTAGATCTTAGTTGTAAGCTAGATAAATAGAAATTATAACGACCCAAAAAAAAGCATAGTATAAAATATACCCCTTTGGAGTAAACGGCATTTTTTTTAGTTTACGTTTTCCTCTGCCTTTATATGGTTTTGATATTTCCATTATCGTTCTACACTCATGGCTATACCCATTCCACCACCAATACACAATGTGGCTAAACCTCTCTTCACATCTCGTTTAATCATCTCGTGAATAAGAGTGACAAGAATTCGTGTGCCTGACGCACCTATTGGATGACCTATTGCAATTGCACCACCATTAACGTTAACTTTTTCATCTGGAATTCCTAATGTTTTCAATACAGCAATACTTTGTGCTGCAAAAGCTTCATTAACTTCAAAAAGGTCTACGTCATCAATTTTCCATCCTGCTAAATCTAAAGCTTTTTTTGTTGCTGGAATAGGTCCAGTGCCCATCAGAGCTGGTTCAACACCACAACTAGCCCAAGACTTAATTGTAACTAATTTCTGTAAATCTCTTTTTTTTGCTTCTTCCTCTGACATTAAAGTTACCGCAGCTGCTCCGTCGTTAATTCCAGAGGCATTTCCAGCAGTAACCGTACCATCCTTTTGAAAAACTGGTTTAAGTCTAGTTAAGCCCTCTAAATTAATACCATCTCTAGGGTGTTCATCTTTATTAAAATCTATCTCCGCTTTTTTTGATTTAATTTTAAAATTAGTTATTTCGTCTTTAAACTTATTTTCTTTGATTGCTTTTATTGCTTTTTCTTGTGACTTAAGAGCAAATCTATCTTGTTCTTGTCTTGTTACTTGAAATTTTGTAGCTACATTTTCAGCAGTTACCCCCATGTGATATCCATGAAATGCATCCCACAACCCATCTTTAATCATCGTGTCAACCAATTCGGTATTTCCTATTTTTTTTCCATCTCTTAAATGAATTGCGTGTGGTGCTAAAGACATATTCTCTTGACCGCCAGCGATAACTATTTTTGAGTCACCTGATTTTATACTTTGAAATCCTGATGCTACTGACCTTAGTCCTGATCCACATACTTGATTTACAATATAAGCTGGTTTTTCTTTTGGGATACCAGACTTCATAGCTGCCTGTCTCGCGGGATTCTGACCAGTTCCTCCAGTCAAAACTTGTCCAATTATTGTTTCATCTACATCAGCAGATTTAATATTTGATCTATTAATTACTTCTTTAATTACCGTTGATCCTAATTCCTCACTTGGAACATTTTTAAGAGATTTCCCCAACGAGCCTACTGCTGTTCTTGCTGCCGAAGTTATAACTACAGTTTTGTTCATATTTACTTTATAAATTAAAAGCCTTTAATTTCAACAATATATTTGATAATTGGTATATATCGCGCCTGTAGCTCAACTGGATAGAGCGCTTGGCTACGGACCAGGAGGTTCTGGGTTCAAATCCTAGCAGGCGCACCACTGGAGGTTTTATGAGTTTAAACAAAGCAGTAACAGTTTTTTTTATAATAGTTTTTTTTGTGATACTTTCACTTACATTTATTCTTTAATTAACCTTGGTACGCAAATATAAGAACAATTACACCTAGTACTACTCGGTACAAAACAAAAACATCTAAGCTTGCTTTTTTGATATATCCCAAAAAAGCTACCATAGTTATGTACGAAAAGATAAAAGATAAAATAACACTAGAGAAATTCAATTTTATTAAATCAAAACTTTCTGTTAAGTATAATTTGTATGCCCCAAAAACTGATACAGCTAATAAAGTTGGTATGGATAATAAGAATGAAATTCTAGCAGCATTTACTCTATCAAATTTAAGGAATCTTGCTGCAGTAATTGCAATGCCAGATCTACTTACTCCGGGAACTAAAGAAAAAATATGTAAAAAACCTATGATCAAAGCTGATTTAAGGTCTAGATTAATCTCAAGACTTTTCTCGTTCTCCATTTTATCTGAGAAATATAATAATATTCCAAATAATACTGTCGTCCAACCGATTAGTTTTAGTGATCTTAAATCATTAATAATTCCGGACTCAGCTATCAGATAACCACTTAAGACAATAGGTAATGAAGCAATTATTATTAACATGAAAATTTTTCTATAAATTAAGAAACTTAAAATTTCTTTTCTAAAGAATACAATAACTGCTAAAAAAGAACCTATGTGCAAACTTACATTTAGAATCAAGTCTTCACTTATAAAATTCATAAATTTAGAAAATAGAATTATATGAGAAGAGGAACTTATTGGCAGAAATTCAGTAATACCTTGAACCAGTGAAAGAATAAGAATCTCTAACATTACTATGTTTAATAAACTTTAGATTGAATTCCAAAGATATAATTAAATAGCATACCTGCCATGCATAAAAAAAGCCTTATAAAACCTATTTTTCAACAAATTTAAGTAAGTATTACTGACTTAAATAGTATTCCTTTTTTCTCTGTTTTAGCCTAGAACACAAAACCATGAGTAAAAAAATGTTAAAATTTGTTGATGTACATCAGGAAACACCTGTCAAAAGGCAAACCGACAGTAGAAAGAAAGATTTCAATGAAATTTATGATCAGTACATAACTGACAAGGCTAAAGAGCAATCGAGTAGATGCTCTCAGTGTGGCGTTCCTTTTTGTCAGATTCACTGTCCACTGCAAAATAATATTCCAGATTGGCTTAAACTCACTGCTGAGGGCAGATTAAAAGAAGCGTATGAGATATCTCAGAGTACAAATAATATGCCTGAAGTTTGTGGAAGAATTTGTCCGCAAGATAGATTATGTGAGGGAAACTGTGTTATCGAACAATCAGGTCATGGTACCGTCACGATAGGATCTGTTGAAAAATATATAACTGATACCGCATGGGAAAAGGGTTGGGTTAAACCACTGAAGATTTCAAAAGAATTAAACGAAAGTATTGGCATTATAGGGGCAGGACCAGCAGGCCTTGCATGTGCTGAGGAGATGAGAAAATTTGGATATAAAGTAACAATCTACGATCGTTATGATAGACCCGGTGGATTATTAATTTATGGAATTCCTAATTTTAAATTGGAAAAATTTGTTGTTGAAAGAAGAACTGAGCTTTTAAAAGCGAGCGGTATTAAGTTTGTACAAAATTTTGAAGTAGGTAAAGACAAAACTCTGGAGGAACTTAAATCAGAACACAATGCAATTCTAATTGCAACTGGCGTATACAAAGCTAGAGAAATTGATATACCAGGATCAAAATTAGAAAATATTTTTCCTGCTATGGATTTTTTAACTGCTTCAAATAAAAAGGGACTAGGTGATAAGGTAGAGCTTTTCGATAATGGTACTTTAAACGCGGAAGGAAAAGATGTTGTAGTAATTGGTGGCGGAGATACTGCTATGGACTGTGTTAGAACCGCTGTCAGACAAAAAGCAAAATCTGTTAAATGTTTATATCGAAGAGACAAAGTCAATATGCCCGGATCAGCTAGAGAGGTTGGAAATGCCGAGGAGGAAGGCGTTGATTTTGTTTGGTTAACTAGTCCTAAATCATTTATAGGGGAAAAGGAAGTCAAAGAAGTCGAAGTTAGTAAAATGAGACTAGGGGAACCAGATGCCTCTGGACGAAGAAGACCTGTGCCCGTTACCGATGGAGAGTTTAAAATAAAAGCTGACTTAGTTATTAAGTCTCTTGGGTTTGATCCTGAGGATATTCCAAAACTATTTAATAGTGAGGATCTTGCAATTTCAAAATGGGGTACAATTAAAATTGATTTAAAAACTATGCAAACTAACATCGACGGTGTATTTGCAGCCGGTGATATTGTCAGAGGAGCATCATTAGTAGTATGGGCAATCAGAGATGGAAGAGATGCGGCAGAGCAAATGGATAAATATATTTCTGCAAAAAGACAGAAAGATAAAAAGGAATTTGCTGCATGAAGAACAGATATTTAAAAAATAAAAAACTACTCTCAATTAACAACGCTTATGATCCTTCTCTAGAACATGAAGCTTGTGGTGTAGGATTAGTAGCTACGACAAATGGAAAAAAAAGTCGTAAGGTAGTTGAGAATGGTATTGAAGCATTAAAAGCTGTCTGGCATCGAGGTGCTGTCGATGCTGATGGAAAATCTGGAGATGGAGCTGGAATCAAACTTGAAATATCACCAGAATTTTTTATTCAAAAAATTTTAGAAACAGGGCACAATCATGAACAAGATAAAAGAATTTGTGTTGGAATGGTTTTTATGCCTCGTAACGATTATACAGATCAAGAAAAATGCAGGTCAATAATCGAAAAAGTATTACTAAATAAAAATTACTATATATATGGTTGGAGACAAGTACCCGTAAATCCTAAAGTTCTTGGTCAAACTGCAGAGTCAAATCGACCAGAAATTGCTCAAGTTTTATTCAGAAAAAACGAAGTTATTAAAACAAATGATTTAGAGCGTGATTTATATGAAGCAAGAAAAAAAATTGAAAAACTTGCTCGAGAAAATCAGCTAAACAACTTTTATATTTGTTCATTAAGTTCAAGATCAATTGTTTATAAGGGTATGTTTTTAGCAGAGTCTCTTGCTGACTTTTATTTAGATTTAAACGATAAAAGCTTTAAATCAAGATTTGCTATATTTCATCAAAGATATTCAACAAATACTTTTCCTAGCTGGGATTTAGCTCAACCATTTAGGACTTTAGCTCATAACGGAGAAATTAATACACTTAAAGGCAATGTGAATTGGATGCGAATTCATGAGCAAGATATGACTAGCAAACTATTTAAAAATATTGATGATTTGAAACCAGTAATAATTCCCGGCAATTCAGACTCTGCCTCATTAGATAATGTATTTGAGTTGTTAACTCACTCCGGAAAACTTGCGCCATTAATTAAACTAATGATGATACCTGATGCTTGGTCTAAAAGAAGCAAAACTGTTCCTAAAAATCATCAACAATTATTCAATTTTTTAAATAGCTCAATTGAACCTTGGGATGGACCAGCTGCGATTTGTGCAACAGACGCTAAATGGGTTTTAGCGGCAGTTGATAGAAACGGATTGAGACCACTTAGATATTCAATTACCTCTGATGGGTTAATATTTGCAGGTTCAGAAACTGGAATGATTAAAATCCCTGAGGAAAATATAATTAAGAAAGGTAGATTAGGCCCAGGAGAATTAATTGCTGTTGACCTTAAAGAGGGTAAATTATATCAAGACAAACAAATAAAAGATTATATTTCAAAAGAGTATAAACAATTTAATAGTCAAATAGTTGATCTAGATAAAAAATTAAAAGTTAGCAATGAAGAAATTAATTTTTCAGGTAACGATCTTAGAAGAAGACAATACTTATCTGGTTACAGTGTAGAAGATTTAGAATTAATTCTTCATCCGATGGTTGAGGAAGGAAAAGAGGCGACAGGATCTATGGGAGATGATACTCCTGTTGCTGTTTTATCAAGTCATTTTAGACCCATATCACACTACTTCCGACAAAATTTCAGTCAAGTTACTAATCCACCAATAGACTCTCTTCGAGAGAATAAAGTTATGAGCCTTAAAACTCGATTTGGAAATTTAGGTAACATTTTAGATTTTAACAATCTGACCCAAGAAGATATTTTTGTATTAGATAGCCCAATACTTACAAATTCTCAATTAAAAAAATTCAAAAAACTTTTTTCCAAAAAAATCAAAATTATAGATTGTACATTTGATATTAAAGAGTCTTTAAAAGATAATCTAAAAAGAGTTCAAGATGAGACAGAAATAGCAGTTAGAGAAGGTAGCACTACTTTAATTTTAAGTGATAAAAATATTTCTGAAAAAAGAGCAAATATTCCAATGGCTTTAGCTGTGGGAGCAATCAATTCTAATCTAGTTAATCTTGGACTAAGAGGATATTGTTCGTTGAATATTGAAACATCAGAGACTCTAGATACACATTCTTTCGCAGTTTTAATAGGAGTTGGAGCTACGACTGTAAATCCATATTTAACTATAGATAGCATACATCAAAGATTTGAAAAAAACTTATTTGGTAAATTCAAATTTAATGAATGTGTAGATAGATTTAAAAGTTCAATCGAAAACGGTTTATTAAAGATAATGTCCAAGATGGGAATATCAGTTATTAGTTCTTATAGAGGGGGGTGTAACTTTGAAACAGTCGGATTAAGTAGAGCCCTAGTATCAGATTATTTTCCTGGGATGATATCAAGAATATCGGGTATTGGATTAATTGGTATAGAGAAAAAAATTAAGGAAATTCATGAAAAAGCTTATAAAAAGGACGTACAAATATTACCAATTGGAGGTATCTATAAATATAGAAAAACTGGAGAAAGTCATCAGTTCCAAGGAAAATTAATTCATACTTTGCAGCATGCCGTAACTGTTGGCTCTTATGAAACTTTCAAGAAATATACAGATGGAATAAATAATATGTCCCCAATAAACTTGAGGGATCTTCTAGACTTTAAACAAACAAATAATCCTATTGATATAAAAGATGTAGAGCCTGTAGAAAATTTAACAAAGCGTTTTGGCAGCGGAAGCATGTCTCACGGAGCTTTATCTGCTGAAGCCCATGAAACACTAGCTATAGGTATGAACAGAGTTAAGGGTGCCTCTTGTAGTGGAGAGGGTGGCGAAGATGAAGCCAGATTTAAAACTCAAAATAATGGAGATAGCGCTAATTCTAGAGTTAAACAGGTTGCATCAGCTAGATTTGGAGTCACTATTGATTATCTTAACAATTGTAATGAAATTGAAATTAAGATTGCTCAAGGTGCCAAACCTGGAGAAGGAGGACAGCTACCTGGTTTCAAGGTAACAAAAGAAATAGCCAGATTAAGACATTCTACTCCAGGAGTAACTCTAATTTCGCCTCCTCCACATCACGATATTTATTCGATAGAAGATTTAGCTCAGCTAATTTATGATTTAAAACAAATAAATCCTAAGGCTCGAATTGGAGTAAAACTAGTAGCAGCAACAGGCATTGGAACAATTGCGGCAGGAGTAGCGAAAGCAAAAGCTGATGTTATCCTCATTTCTGGTCACTCTGGGGGCACTGGTGCGAGCCCACAAACAAGTGTTAAATACGCTGGCATTCCCTGGGAGATGGGACTAACAGAAGCAAATCAAATTTTAACTCTAAACAATCTTAGACACAAAGTAACTTTAAGGACAGACGGTGGAATTAAAACTGGCAGAGATGTAGTTATTGCAGCCATGATGGGGGCAGAAGAATTTGGTATGGGAACTTCATCTTTAATTGCGATGGGTTGTATAATGGTAAGACAGTGTCATTCTAATACTTGTCCGGTCGGAGTGTGTTCTCAGGACGAAGAATTAAGAAAAAAATTTTCTGGAACTCCTGAAAAGGTTGTCAATTTTTTTAGATTTGTTGCACAAGAAGTTAGAGAAATTTTGGCTTCATTAGGATTTAAAAATTTAAACGAAATAATTGGTAGAACAGATCTTTTAAAACAAGTAAGTAGAGGCTCATCAAATTTGGATGATTTAGATTTAAATCCGTTATTAGTAAAAACTGATCCAGGTGAAAACACTAGGTATTGCGAAAAAAAAGATATAAATGCTGTTCCAGATACTTTAGATGAAAAAATCTGGAAAGAGATAAAAGATAAAATTAATAAAGACAATATTACTGATTGTGAGTTTAACGTTGAAAATACTCACAGAGCGGTAGGAACAAGATTATCTCATTATGTTTATAAGAAATTTGGCAATAACGCCTTAGCGGAGAACACTGTTATCGTTAAATTAAACGGTTCTGCAGGACAATCACTTGGAGCTTTTTTAGCTAAAGGAATTAAAATAATTGTTAATGGCGATTCTAACGACTACGTTGGAAAAGGATTGTCAGGGGGAACAATAATAGTTAAGCCAGTCAATAATAGTAATTTAATTTCAAATCAAAACGCAATTATAGGAAACACTGTTTTATACGGAGCTACAAATGGTAAACTTTATGCATCAGGTAAAGCTGGTGAAAGATTTGCCGTTAGAAATTCCGGAGGGATTTCAGTAGTAGAGGGATGTGGATCAAATGGATGTGAATATATGACCGGAGGCAAAGTAGCAATTCTTGGAGATGTGGGTGATAACTTCGCTGCAGGTATGACTGGGGGCATGGCATTTATTTATGATCCTAATAAAAAATTTGAAAACTATGTAAATTCTCAATCTGTTATTTGGCAAAACGTAGAAACTGACTATTGGAAAAAATATTTAAAAGATTTAATATTTGAATTTAGCAAAGAGACTAACTCAAAAATTTCAAAAAAGATCATTAGCAACTATGAAAATGAACTAAAAAATTTCGTTCAAGTTTGTCCTATAGAGATGCTAGATAAATTAGATCATCCTATTTCATTAAAAGAACTAAAGTCAAAATTAGCCTAATAATGAATAGAGATAGATTTTTTTTTTTTGGATTTGGTCAAACTGCTAGGTATCTTATAAAAAATTTGGAGCAATCAAAAAAAAAATTCATTTTTAGCGCTACTAATACAAAAAAAACAACTTTAAAGACTTTTGGCAAAAAAAAGTTTGTATCCTTTAAGTTCAAAGATAAGCTTTATGATAAAAAATTAATCAAGTGCTTATCTGAAGCTGATTACATTTTAATATCTATCCCTCCACAAAAAAAAAGAGACTTAGTTCTAAAAATTTTTAGCAAATTTTTAAAAGAATCAAAGTTTAAAAAACTCATTTATCTATCTGCCACAAGTGTTTATGGAAATCATAATGGAAAATGGGTTAATGAAAATTCAAAACTGAAAGGAAATACTAAATTTGGTTTAGGTAGAAAAATTGTTGAAAAGTCTTGGATTAAATTTAGAAATCTATACAAGCTTGACATAAATATTTTACGTGTTTCAGGAATTTATTCAAAAGAGAGTAACGTATTAAAAAAAATTTCCAAAAAGAGCATTTATGTGAAAGAGAAAAAATATTTCTCAAGAATAAGAATAGAAGATTTAGCACAAATTATTAAAAAGGTGTTTTATTCACAAAAAGGCTCTCTAATACTAAATGCTTCTGATGATAGGCCAGCTACTAATAAAGAGGTGGCAAATTTTGCTGCGAAACTTTTAAAAATTAAAGATCTAAGACCGATGCCTATAGCTAATTTTAAAAATAAAATGATAAAAGAATTTTATAAAGACTCGAAAAAAGTGAGTAACAAAAAAATGAAAAATAAATTACTCATTAAATTAAAATATCCTACTTATAAAGAAGGATTAAGAAATATTTTTAATAATTCTCGATAACTCATTCTTCATTTTTTTCAGAGATTTTGTGTCTGAGAGACTATGATCTCCATTTTTAATAATAACTAATTTTTTATTCGCTTTTTTAAAAATTGATAAAACTTTTCTTGAAAAAGAAACTGGAACTACTTCGTCTTTTTTTCCATGAAACATAGAGATTTGAATTTTCTTAAATATTTTTTTTGAGAAAACTTTATTTTTTCTCCCATCTTTGATTAATTGATGTGAAATAGGATATTGATATTTTGTTTTATCTCCATGATTAATTGTAGATATACCCTTTTTAATTATTTCATTTTTTATCTTTTTTGGAAATTTCTTCCACATCAATCTATCTAAAAATTCTGGAGCTGAGCCAATTCCCAACATACCTACAATTTGATTTTTAAAAAATTTAAATTGGTTAAGTGCTATCCATGCCCCCATACTTGAGCCAATTATCAAAAATTTATTTTTTTTAACAATTTTTTTAATTAATTTTTTAGCATCATCAGTCCATAAACTTATGTTTCCTTCAATAAATTTTCCTGAGGATTTTCCATGACCGGAATATTCGATTGCTAAAAAACCAATTTGGTTTTTATTAGCAAATGAACGAAAAGAATTTGGTTTTTTTCCTTCAATATCAGACATAAATCCTGGTAAAAAAACAATGAAAGGATTTTTATCAAAATTATTGGTTGAATATCTAAGCTTTCTATATCTTGAGATATTGTAGTATCTAAATTTTTTCATATTATGTTGTCAAAGTTGATAATATATTATCTTAACATATGGCATCTAATTTTAAAGTAATGCAAGTAATACCAAAACTAGGGTACGGAGGTGCTGAGACTGGCTGTTATGATTTAGCACATTTTTTAGCCGAAAAAGATTGCAGATCAATAATTGTAACAAGCGGAGGACCTTTGATTAAATATGTCAGAAGAAAAAAAGTAAAAATTATTAAACTCCCAGTTCATCTTAAGAATCCATTTGCTTTAATATTTAATGCACTGGCTTTAATTTTATTACAGATTATTTATAGAATTGATATCGTTCATGCCAGGAGCAGAGCCCCTGCATGGTCTTGTTATTGGTCAACATTTTTTACTAGAAGAAAATTTGTTACGACGTTTCACGGTACTTACAATTTTAAAAATAAATTTAAAAAATTCTATAATAGTGTGATGGTAAAATCAAAATTAACGATTGCAGGATCAAATTTTATATTTAACCATATAAATGAAAATTACAAAAACTACTTAAAACCAAAAAATAAACTGTTGGTTATCTTTAGGGGAATAAATTTACATTATTTTGATCCTAAGAATATTTCTGATATTAAGCTCTTAAGACTCAAAAAAGATTGGTCAATCGAAGATGACAAATTTAAAATTCTTTTGCCTGGAAGATTAACAAATTGGAAAGGACAACTGAATTTTATTGAGGCTTTAAATATCTTAATTGAAGATTATAAAAATGATAAATTTCAAGCTATAATTTTGGGATCAGATCAAGGTAGAAATGTATATAAAAAAAAACTGCAAAGTTTAATAGACAGATATAATATAAATAAGAAAATAATTTTTGTGGAGCACTGTAAAGAGATGCCCCTAGCTTACGCGTTGGCTGATGTTGTGGTCTCAAGCTCAATCGAGCCAGAGGCATTTGGGAGAGTAGCCGTAGAGGCCCAAGCTATGCAAAAGCCTATAATTGCAACTAAATTAGGAGGATCAATGGAAACAGTTCTTAATAATAAATCAGGGATTCTTTATAAGTTTGACGATCCTCGAGAATTAGCTAAAAATATTAATTCTTTTATGGAAACAGATAAATTGGCATTGAATATAATGGGGGTTGAAGGTAGAAAAAACGTAGTAAAAAAATTTGATGTTGAAAAAATGTGTCAAAGTACATTTAATGAATACAAAAAGCTTCTAAATAAATAATGCCAAATATTCAGCTCTTAGATGGAAAAAAAATTCCCTTCGATGAAAAGATTAATGGCTTCGATCTAATCAAGAAAATAAGTAAATCCCTTGAGAAAAAAGCCCTTATCATGGAAGTTGATGGAAACCTGAAAGATTTAAGTTTTGAAATTACGAAAAATTCTAAAGTTAAGATAATTACTGCAGATGACAAAGATGGTTTAGATGTTCTTAGACATGATGCTGCACATATTATGGCTATGTCTGTTCAAGAACTTTTTCCTGGCACACAAGTAACAATTGGACCAGTAATTGAAAATGGATTTTATTATGATTTTGCAAGAAAGGAACCTTTCACTTCTGAGGATTTAGAAAAAATTGAAAAAAAAATGTCAGAAATAATTGATAGAGATGTCAAAACTAGAAGGGAAGTTTGGGAAAGAGATAAAGCAATTAATCATTTTAAAAAAATTGGAGAAAAATACAAAGCTGAAATAATCGAAAGTATTCCGAAAGGAGAGGAGCTTTCAATTTATCATCATGGAGATACTTGGCACGATTTATGTAGAGGACCACATTTACCTTCATCTGGTAAAATCGGAAAAGCTTTTAAGTTAACTAAAGTTTCAGGCGCATATTGGAGGGGAGACTCTAATAATGAAATGTTACAAAGAATATACGGAACTTGTTGGAGCAATAAAGAGCAATTAAAATTGTATTTAGATAGGCTAGAAGAGGCTGAAAAACGAGATCATAGAAAACTAGGTAAAGAAATGGATTTATTTCATTTTAGAGAAGAAAGTCCAGGATCTGTATTTTGGCATGAAAAGGGATGGATTTTATTTCAAAGACTTGTTGAGTACATGAGGTTTAGACAAAGACTGGATGGTTATAAAGAGATCAACACACCAGAATTATTAGATAAAACTTTATGGGAAAAATCTGGTCATTGGGAAAAGTTTGCAGAACATATGTATACCTCAGAAACTCCAGATGAAAAAGTTTTTGCAATTAAACCAATGAATTGCCCAGGCTGTGTTCAAATATTTAACCAAGGACTTAAAAGCTACCGCGACCTACCATTAAAACTTTCTGAATTTGGTAAGGTTCATAGATATGAACCTTCAGGAGCGTTACACGGACTACTTAGAGTTAGAGCTTTTACTCAAGATGATGCACATATATTTTGTACAGAAGATCAAATTACTCAAGAATGTTTAAGTGTTACGAATTTAATAATAGATATTTATAAAAATCTTGGTTTTGAAAAGGTAATTTTAAAATATTCAGATCGACCTGAAAAAAGAGTTGGAGATGATAAAATTTGGGATAAATCTGAGGCTGCATTATTGACCGCAATCAAAAAGTCAAAACTTGAATATTCAATAAACAAAGGTGAAGGAGCATTTTACGGACCTAAAATTGAATTCGTTCTTCAAGATGCAATAGGCAGGGATTGGCAATGTGGAACTTTACAAGTTGATTTAAACTTGCCGGGAAGACTCGGCGCCTCCTATATTAATAAATTAGGTGAAAAACAAGTTCCAGTCATGTTACATAGGGCTTTATTCGGTTCTCTAGAAAGATTTATAGGTATTTTAATTGAAAATTATGCGGGCAAGCTTCCTTTTTGGCTATCACCATCACAAGCAGTGGTATGTCCAATCGCAGAAGATAATAATAATTATGCAAAAAAGTTATTTGAAGATTTGTTTAAAGAGAGTATAAAATGTGAAGTGGATTTAAGAAATCAAAAAATTAGTTATAAAATAAGAGAACATTCATTAGCCAAAGTACCAATGATTTTGGTGTGCGGTAAGAAAGAAGAGAAAGATAAAACTGTAACAGTGAGAACTTTGGGATCAGAAAAACAAGAAACGTTTAAAAGGGACGAATTTATTAAACGTATTATCAAATTAAATAAGATGCCAATTAATTAAGTGTCAAATTTTAAACCGAACTATTTTCAGAGAAGAAGTAAAAATCAAGGTCCAAAAGCTAACGAGCGTATCAAAGCTCTTGATGTTCAAGTTATCGGTAGCGAAGGAAATAATTTAGGTGTTATGCAATTAAAACAAGCTATTCAATTAGCAAAAGATGAGGGCCTTGATCTAATAGAGATCTCACCAAATGCGAATCCCCCTGTGTGCAAAATTATGGACATGGGAAAATATAAATATGATTTACAAAAGAAAGCAAATTTGGCAAAAAAGAAACAAAAGGTAGTATCTTTAAAAGAAATTAAATTAAGACCAGGGACAGAAATTCATGATTATAACTTTAAAATTAAAAATGCTAAAAAATTTATTTCTAAAGGTGATAAAGTTAAGTTTACTGTTAAATTTAAAGGCCGGGAAATGCAACACGTTGAACTGGGTAAAGATTTAATGCAAAGAATTATTACTGACACTAAAGATATTGGCAAGGTAGAAACCCACCCAAAATTTGAGGGAAGACAAATGATAATGATAATTCAGCCCAATTAATGTAAAAAATATAACCTTGTAAAGATTTACTAATATATATATAACCCGATTAACTTATGCCAAAACTTAAAACAAAAAGCTCAGCAAAAAAAAGATTTAAAATGACAGCTTCTGGTAAAGTTAAAATGCCTCAAGCTAACAAAAGACATGGTATGATTAAAAGAACTAACAATCAAATTAGAAAACAAAGAGGGACTACGATTATGTCTAAGCAAGACTCAAAAATTGTTAAATCGTACATGCCTTATAATTTAAGAGGTTAATATGGCTAGAACAAAGCGTGGAGTAATCAGTAAAGCAAAACATAAAAAAGTTTTCAAAGCTGTAAAAGGTCAATACGGTAGAAGAAAAAACACTATCCGTGTAGCTAGGCAAGCTATGGAAAAAGCAATGCAATACGCTTACAGGGATAGAAAAGCGAAGAAAAGAGATTTTAGATCTTTGTGGATTCAAAGAATAAATGCTGGGGTCAGGACAGAGGGCCTTACTTACTCAAGATTTATCAACGGCCTAGCTAAGTCGAAAATCAAATTAGATAGAAAAGTATTGGCAGAACTAGCTTATAACAACCCCGACGTATTCAAAACTATCGTAAAAAAAGTTCAATCATCCCTTAACTAATTAAGGTCTTTGATTTATCTTATAAATTATAAAAGAATCAAAATTTATGAGTGATCTAGATAATATCTTAAATAGCTTTGAGACCAAGTTTTCTCAAATTAAAAATAAAGATGATCTACAAAATTTAAAATCTGAATTTTTTGGAAAAAATGGTTCGATTTCATTACAATTCAAGAGAATGGGTTCGCTTAACGTAGAGGAAAGAAAAATTTTTGCAAAAAAACTAAACGGTATCAAGGATAAATTAACTTCCCAAATAGATAAAAAATTTAAAGATTTTGAGAATCAAGCGATAAATAAAAAATTAAAAGATGAAAAAGTTGATATAACTTTACCAATAAGGTCTATTCAGAGTGGAAAAATTCATCCTGTGTCACAGGTTATCGATGAAATTTCTTCAATTTTTTCAGAAATTGGATTTTCTGTTGCTGAAGGACCAGATGTAGAATCAGAGTATAATAATTTTACAGCATTAAATACACCTGAGGACCATCCAGCACGGGACATGCATGATACTTTTTATCTTGATAAAGACAAAAAAACACTTTTAAGAACACATACTTCACCAGTTCAAATAAGAACAATGTTAAATGGTAAACCACCATTTAAAATTATAGTACCTGGAAGAACTTACAGGTGTGACAGCGATCAAACTCACGCTCCAATGTTTCATCAATTAGAAGGCCTTCATATAGATAAAGATATAACAATGGCACACTTAAAAGGATGTTTAAATTACTTCATCAGAGAATTCTTCGAAGTAAAAAAAATAAAAATGAGGTTTAGACCTAGTCATTTTCCATTTACAGAGCCATCTGCTGAGGTGGATATAGGTTATAAAATTAAAAATGGAAAAATAGTAATTGGTGAGGGTGATAAATGGTTAGAAATATTAGGGTGTGGAATGGTCCATCCTAATGTATTAAAAAATACAAAGGTTGATCCGAATAAATTTCAAGGGTTTGCTTTCGGTATGGGAATTGACCGTCTAGCTATGCTCAAATATGGAATTAATGATCTTAGAGCGTTCTTTGAAACAGATTACAGATGGTTAAATCATTTTGGTTTTGACCCTTTAGATGTACCTACGAACTATAGAGGCCTAAGTAGATGATTTTAACTCTTTCATGGCTTAGAAATCATTTAAATACTAAAGCTAATATTAATGAAATAATTGCAAAACTCACAAATATCGGCTTGGAGGTGGAAGGAGTTAAAGAGGGCTCTGGCAACATGTCCGAGTTTAAAATTGCAAAAATTTTAAAAACAGAGAAACATCCAAATGCTGATAAGCTTAAGCTATGTGATGTAAATATTGGGGGATCGTCAATTGTAAAAGTTGTTTGTGGAGCAGACAATGCAAGGAATGGGTTAATAACTGTTTATGCACCCCCTGGAGCAATAATACCTAAATCAAAAATGAAATTAAAAGTTGCTAAAATAAGAGGAGTTGAGTCTAGAGGAATGCTTTGTTCTGAAAGCGAACTTAATTTATCAGATGAAAGCGCTGGGATAATAGAACTTAAAAATATAAATAGTAAAATAGGAAAAAGCTTTTTTAAAAGTTCTGGTGAAAAGATAGTTGATTTATCAATAACACCAAACCGTCCAGATTGTCTTGGTATCAGAGGGATTGCTCGAGACCTTGCGGCAGCCGGTGTAGGCAAATTAATTGAATTGAAAAAAAATAAAATTAAACAAAAAACCAATCAAAAAATCAAAGTATCGATAACAAAAGAAAAAAATCAAGGATGCCATGCTTTTGGAAGCTGCTTAATAACAGGAGTTAAAAATCAAGATAGTCCAAAATGGTTAAAGGATAAAATTACCTCACTGGGTCTAAAACCTATTTCTGCAATAGTTGATATAACAAATTATGTTATGTTTGATTTAAACAGACCTCTCCATGCTTATGATGCCGACAAAATAAACGAAGAAATCATTGTGAGGAATTCTAAAAAAGGCGAGTCATTTACAGCCTTAGATGATAAAAATTATATACTCCAAAAAAATATGTGTGTTATTGCTGATAAAAGTGGTGTTTTAGGACTTGGAGGTATAATTGGAGGCACAAGATCAGGCACAGAGTTAAAAACAAAAAATATTTTATTAGAATCAGCTTATTTTGATCCATCGTCTATTAGAAAAACTTCTAAAGAACTTAATATTGATACAGATGCAAAATACAGGTTCGAACGAGGTATAGATCCGAATTCGATGTTAGATGGTTTAAAAACAGCGACAGAATTAATATTAAAAATATGTGGAGGTGAAGCAAGTAAATTTAGTATTTCTGGAAAAAAAGTATTTAAAAGTAAAAATATAGATCTTAATGTTGTAAAATTTAAGAACACAATAGGATTTTCCATTGCGGACGGTGAGACAAAAAAAATCTTAAATTCTTTGGGGTTTAAAACTCAGTCTGGTAAAAAAATTTTAAAAGTGCAGGTACCAACCTGGAGACCCGATATAAATCAAGAAATAGATTTAATAGAAGAACTAATACGAATAAAAGGCTTTGATAAGATTGCGTTAATCGAACCTGAAAAAAAAAGAAACAAAGATACGCTTAACTTTCAACAAAAATTATTTCACTTGGGTCAGCGTTGTGTATCAAATAGAGGATACTACGAAGCCGTGACGTGGTCGTTTACTGATGAAAAAATTGATAACTTAGTTTATGACGATAAAAATTCTATTTCTATATTAAACCCTATTTCAAATGAGCTTAATGTTTTAAGGAGATCTATATTCTCTAATTTACTTTTTTATTTGAAAAAAAACCAAGACAGAGGTTTTCAAGATATTGCTTTATTTGAGGTAGGCCCTGTTTTTTTTGGAAAGAAACCAGGTGAGCAACAGATTGTAATTGGTGCCGTCAAGTCTGGTCAATTATATAAAAGAAGTTGGTCAGAAAAAACTAGAAATGTTGATATTTTTGACGTTAAGACAGACGTGATAAAAACTTTAAATGAGATAGGAATAAATGAGGAAGACTTATATGTAAGCGCTAAAACAAAAAATTGTTATCATCCTGGAAGGTCCGGTTCAATTAATTTAAAATCAGAAAATGGTCCACTTCTCGCTCAGTTTGGAGAAATACATCCTTCAATAGTCTCTAAATTAGACTATAAAGAAAAAAATATTTATGGTTTTGAAATTTTTTTAAAGAATATTCCTGAACCAAATAAAAAGCTTAGAATTTTAAAAGAAAATTTTAATTATTCTGACTTTCAAATTTCAGAAAGAGACTTCGCTTTCGTAATAGATAAAACTTATCAAGTTGGAAAACTTAATAAAATTATAAAAAATTTAGATATAAATATCAAAACCGTAAATATATTTGATGTTTTCCAAGGGGGAAATTTACCTATTGATAAAAAATCAATTGCAATTAATGTTTTATTACAAGCAAATGATAAGACTCTTTCCGATAATGATCTAAACCAAATTAGTGAGAAAATTATCAAAGAGGTTGAAAATAAAACTGGCGGGAACATCAGGTCATAATGTCTGATATAGATAGAATTCGTAATTTTTCAATAATTGCGCATATTGATCACGGGAAATCAACAATCGCAGATAGAATAATTCACAAATGCGGAGGGTTAACAGATCGTGAAATGAAACAGCAAGTTCTAGACTCAATGGATATTGAAAGGGAAAGAGGAATAACAATAAAAGCTCAGACGGTTAAATTAAAGTATCAATCAAAAAATGGAAAAGAATATGTTTTAAATATAATAGATACTCCAGGTCATGTTGATTTTGGATATGAGGTAAGTCGTTCTCTTTCTGCCTGTGAAGGATCATTATTAATAGTTGATAGCACTCAAGGTGTTGAAGCTCAAACCCTAGCGAATGTTTATCAAGCACTAGAAATAAACCATGAAGTAATTCCAATTCTAAATAAAATTGATCTACCGGCATCAGATATCGATAAAACAAAAAAAGAAATCGAAGATGTAGTTGGCATCGATACAACTAACGCAATTCCATGTTCAGGTAAAACTGGTGAAGGTATTGACAATATTCTTGAAGCTATCATTAACGACCTACCATCTCCTAAAGGTAAAAAAGATGAAAAACTTAAATGTTTATTGGTAGACAGTTGGTACGATAGCTATTTAGGTGTTGTAATATTGGTAAGAGTAATAGATGGAAAAATTAAAAAGAATATGAGAATAAAACTACTTTCTAATAATCAAGAATATATTATTGAAAAAGTAGGTGTTTTTACACCTAAGCCAATAGATGTAAATGAGCTTAATTCTGGTGAAATAGGTTTTATTATAACAGGTATAAAATCTTTATCGGAAACCAAAGTAGGCGACACAATATGTGACGCGGCGCAACCAATAAATACTCCTTTACCAGGATTTAAACCAAGCAAACCAGTTGTGTTTTGTGGACTTTTTCCTGTCGATAGCTCCGAGTTTCAAAAACTTAAAGATGGATTAGCCAAACTTAAACTAAATGACGCAAGTTTTTCATACGAACCTGAGTCCTCAAGTGCTCTTGGATTGGGTTTTAGATGCGGTTTTTTAGGTCTTCTTCACCTTGAAATTATTACAGAAAGACTTGAAAGAGAGTTTGATGTAAATTTGATAACAACTACCCCTGGCGTAATTTATAAAGTGCATAAAATCAAAGGAGAAATTATTGATTTACAGAACCCAACAAATATGCCCGATCCCTCACAAATATTAAAAATAGAAGAGCCTTGGATTAAATCAACAATTATAACTCCGGATGAATATTTAGGATCAATAATAAAAATATGCCAAGACAAAAGAGGAGTTCAAACCAACTTAAGTTATTCAGGCAAAAGAGCAGTTTTATCTTATGATCTTCCGCTAAACGAAGTTGTTTTTGACTTCAATGATCGATTAAAATCTGTCTCAAGTGGTTACGCCAGTTTTGATTATGAAATTTCTGGATATCGAGAGGGTGCACTAGTGAAATTAGGCATCTTAGTAAATGGAGAACCGGTAGACGCTCTTGCGATGATTATACATAAAGATTTTGCTCAAAAAACAGGTAGGCAGGTTTGTGAAAAACTAAAAGATTTAATTCCAAGACATAACTTCATGATACCAGTCCAGGCAGCTATTGGGGGTAAAATTATTGCTCGTGAGTCTATAAAAGGGTTTAAAAAAGATGTTTTAACAAAAATTCATGGAGGCGGAGCTATGGACAGAAAAAGAAAACTCCTTGAAAAACAAAAAAAAGGTAAAGCTAGATCAAAACAGTTCGGCAAAGTAGAAATACCGCAAGAAGCTTTTATTGGCGTCTTAAAAATAAATAAAGAAACCTGATGCAAAAATTATTTATCATTTCAAATGAAGCTATTTACGAAAACAATAATGTATTTTTTTGTGATAACAAAGATCTCAAATCGACACCCGAAGGTTTAGAAAAAAATTTTGAAGTAAATCTGATCGGTAGAAAAACTAACATTAAAAGATCACACAAAATAAACATTAAAAATATTAAAGTTTTTAATTCGTTAATATCATTTTTACGAGAAATAATTCGTTCAATAAAAAACGAAAATACAAATTATCTTTTAATATCAATCTCACCTTATACTTTTTTTGCTTGTATCTTTTTAAGGTTATTTAAAAAAAAACCAATAATTTATTTAAGAAGCAATGGATTTGATGAATACAAAATAATCTTAGGGCACATGGGATATATCATTTATTATTTTATGTTTACTATTTCAACTAGCATTTCAACTAACATTAGTTGTAGAAAATATATTTTAAAAAATAAAAAAGGGTTTGTAGTACATCCTTCTCAATTAAATAATAAATGGCTTGAGAATAAAAAAAAATTTAATAATAGTAAAAAAAAACTACTTTATGTTGGTAGAATGAGAAAAGAGAAAGGAATATTCTCTTTAATAGATATTTTAAAAGACAAAAATGACATTCAGCTTACGATTGTTGGCGAAGAAGAGAATTTAAATTTTAATTCATATGACAATATAGATTTTGTCAAGATTATTAATAATGAAACAGAACTGATAAATATATTTGATGAACATAAAATTTTTATTCTTCCTTCATTCACAGAGGGACAACCAATGGCTCTTTTAGAGTCCCTATCACGACTTAGACCTGCAATAATTTTTTCTGAGATAGATCATGTTATTCAAAATAGAGCTGGTATTTTTATTTCTGAAAGAAATTATGAAAGCCTTGAGAAAACTATTAGACATATAGATGATAATTATGAGAGCATTCAAGAGTTAATGAAAAAAAACAAATTACCAACTTTTAATAATTTTATAAATAATTTAAGTGAAATCATCTTAAAAAATTAAAATTTACCTATGAAAAATAATACCCTAGTATTTACAGCAACCTTTAATGAGTCAGAAAATATAAAAAATTTTCTCGATAAAGCCTTAGATGTGAAAAATATAGATATTTTGATTGTTGATGACAACTCACCTGATGGAACAGCGAAAATAATTGAAGATTTTCAAAAAAAATACCAAAACATAAAATTAATTGTCCGAAAAGGAAAAGAAGGACTAGATACAGCTCATAAACTTGCTTACAAATATGCTAAAGAGGAAGGGTATACAAATCTTATCACGATGGATGCAGATTTATCTCATGACCCATCTAAAATTCCGATGTTTATTGATGAGTTAAATTCAAACTCATTTGTAATTGGTTCAAGGTATATCGAAGGAGGTAGAAATGAAACTAAGCTATCTAGGTATTTATTAAGCATAGTTGGAAATAAGATTATTAAAATTGTTTTAGGAATAAATTGTGAAGAATTTACAACTTCTTATCGTGCTTTTAATTTATCTAAATTAAGTAATTTTGATATTTATAAAATTAATGCTCAAGGTTATAGTTTTTTTATGGAGACAATTTATCAAATACATAAGTCGGGCTATTTAATTAAGCAAGTCCCAATAATTTTTGCTGATAGAAAAAAAGGGATATCTAAAATTCCTAAAATTGAAACTTTAAGAACTTTAAAAAATTTATTTTTATTAAAGTTTTTTTCCTGATGGAGAGGTGGCCGAGTGGTTGAAGGCGCACGCTTGGAAAGCGTGTAAACGGGAAACCGTTTCGAGGGTTCGAATCCCTCTCTCTCCGCCATTTTCCAAAGATCTTGCACAACTTATAATTTGTAATAAAATGATTTTGGCGTCACATAGGCGCCAGTAGATGAAAAAAATTAGTAATGAAATTAAAGCACTACAAGATGATATTAAAAGTTTAAAAAAGTCTTTTGATAATTATGATAACGAGGTAAACAAACTTCAAAAAATATCGAGTAATTCAATCAAAAGATCAAATCTCGAGCTTATAGTATTTGCCGTAAGGCAGTTAAAAGATGCAATTGAATTTGGTTTTCAAAAAAATGTTGCTAGCAGAAGTTTAAACATAACGTTAAATCACCATTGGCAAGCCAAAGAAGTAGGATCTCACATTGGTTGGCATAAAGAAAGATTTACCCACTCATTACTTGCTAAAAAAGAATTTAAAAAACTCGGTAAAAAATCTAAATTAATTATGGAGCATGTAGTTCCAATGAATGTAATTATAGATATGTTACTTAATCTAGAACCATTGAATGAGACAAATGTTAAAAAAATTTTATCTAAATTTTGGAAAGTTATAAGGATAACTAAAAGCGAAGACTTAAAATTGAATAAATTGGGTTTAAACAGAAAAATGCCAAAGGACTGGGATGGAAAAGATCCCTTAGCTAGATATAAAAAAGCTAAAATAGAACTTTGATATCCACATACAACTAAAAAGAGTCTTAAGATTTAAGTCCGAATCATTTAGATTTCTAATAAGGGCAGCTAAGGGAGACTGAGGCTGCCTTTGCTTTTTAAGGTCTTTTAATTCCAATTACTTTTAAATTTGCTGTTCGATTTATTCTTTCAATTGTCTGATTAATTCCCATAATAACTGTTTTTTTCATGGGCCCGTAAGCATGAATAAGTTTTTTATTTGATAAGGCAACTGCAACGTGACCTTTCCAAAAAATAAGATCATTTTTTTTAATTTTTTTTAATTTAATATTTTTTCTAAAATATTTGACCTGATCTTTCGCATCTCTTGGACAGAATTTTTTGTGAAAATTTAAAAAAACCTGTACTAAGGCAGAGCAATCAATTCCTTTGAAAGATTTACCTCCCCATTTGTATTTAATATTTTTAAAAATATTGATTTTACTAAAAAAATTTTTTTCTTTATAAGAAATTAGTTTAATATCTTTTAAACCTATCCAACCTTTATTAAATTTAAGAAAATTTGCTTTTTTATCTAAAACTTTTATTTTTGAGCCAAAAGTTAATTTGCTAATTTCTTCTCGTTTGTTTGGAAATTTATAAACTTTTGCTTTTAAAACTGCTACTTTATGAGATGGTTTTATGTACTGAGAAAATTTTTTGTTAATCACGTAACCTTTATAATTATCCTCTTTAATTTTTATTTTCAGCCATTTTTTTGTTTTTTTTGTAAGTGAGAAACTATCTCCATAAATCATTTGTGTAACAATTTCAGACTTTGTAGAGGGTTTTTTGTAAAGATTAATTATTGAAAAGTTGTTAGTTAAGTATTTAGTCATTTAATTTGAGTTTATCTTTAATCATGTAAAGAAAGATAAGAGAAGGTATTACCATTACTGCAGTGATTATAAAGAAAATACCCCAATCTCCATTTAACCAATCAACCAAAGCTCCAGATGATGCAGCTAAAGTTGTTCTTCCAGCTGTACCGATAGAGGCAAGAAGAGCATATTGAGTTGCAGTATAGGTCCTATCCACGAGCATTGAAATGAAAGCTACAAATGCTACTGTCGCAAATGCTGCTGCCATGTCATCAAATATAACTGCTATAGCAAACAATAATTCTGATTTTCCTGACCAAGCTAGTAAAGAAAACAATAAATTTGTTGAGGCCATCAATATACCAGATACAAACATTGCTTTAATAACACCAGAACGAATTGCAAATAGTCCTCCAAGTAGAGTAAAAATTACTGTTGTGACCCATCCAAGTCCCTTCGAATAAAGGGCTATATCAGATTTTGTAAAACCAATTTCTTTATAAAATATTACTGACATTCTGCCTAAGAAAGCTTCACCAATTTTAAAAAGGAATACAAATCCTAAAATTGCTATTGCAATATTAAAACCATTTTTTTTAAAAAAACTGATTACTGGCCCTATTACAGTTCCTGCCAACCAAGCAAAAACTTTAACCAAAATACTGGAAGAACCAAGTTTATTTTCAATCATTTCGTCAGTTTGCCTTTGATTCTCTGTTCTATTAGTTGGTTGTGGTTCATTTACAAACATTAGACAAATGTTGCAAAAAATAATGACTATTCCTAAAACTAAAAAAGTTATTTGCCAATAGTTCTGAAAACCTGCTTGTTGAAAGAATTCAGCTGAGTTAAGAGCCATCACACCACCTAACTTATATCCAGTCCACCAACCAACTACGGCCATTGCTGCACCTGCCTGCATCGACTTACCTTCGTGCTCACCAATTTGTTCAATTCTTAAAGCATCTACCGTAATGTCTTGAGTTGCCGATGCTACAGCAATGATAAGACCTATGCTAATTACAAGTGCTAAATTTGTAGTTGGGTTTATTAAGCTCCAACTAATCAAACTCAATAAAATGATTGTTTGCATGGTAATAATCCATCCACGCCTATGACCTACTTTTTTTGTTAACCAAGGAATTCTAATTCTATCAATAATTGGTGCCCAAAGATAATTAAATGCATATACAGCAAATATTAAACCTGCCCAACCTATTGTACTTCTGCTCAAACCATCCTCTTGTAACCAAAGACTTAAACTGCTCCCTATTATTACCCATGGGAACCCGCTTATCGCTCCAAGTAATAATATTTTGAGCATTCTTTGATCAAAATAAACTTTAAAATTTTCTGAAAGTGTTTGTTTTTTGTAAATTTCCATAAATTAATTTCTCCAAAAGGAAGGAAAAAATAAAACTAAAACAGCAAATAATTCTAATCTACCCAATAACATTCCAAAAGCTAAAATCCATTTTGAAATATCCGGTATATTCTTATAATTCCCATTTGGCCCAATTACATCTCCTAGGCCAGGGCCTACGTTTGAAATAGCACTTGCTGCCCCTGAAATAGCAGTCAAAAAATCAAGTCCCGTTATAGATAGCAATAAAGCAATTATCAAAAATATAAATAAGAAAGAAAATATAAAAGTTATTACAGATTTAATAAAATCATCAGAAATTTTTTGATTATTGTACTTAATAAAAATAACACTATTTGGTGATATAAGTTTTACTAATTGGTTTTTTAAAAAAATTAGTAACATTTGCAATCTAAATATTTTTATCCCACATGCTGTCGATCCAGCACAACCACCAATGAACATTAAAAATAAAAAAAATATAAGGGAAAAATTTCCCCATAAGCCAAAATCGTCAGTCACATATCCAGTCCCTGATAAAATAGATATTACATTAAAAAAAGAAATTCTTAGATTTTCAAAAAAATTCATTTCGTTATTTATAATAAAAAGGTAAGTGACCATAATAATAATTGATATTATTAAAATATTTATAAAACCTTTTATTTGAACATCCTCTTTGAAAATTTTTTTATTACCTTTGATGAACTTCAGATAAGTTATAAAAGGTATGCTCCCTAAGATTATAAAAATGCTAGCCACTATTTCAATATTAGAGTTGCTAAAAAACCCTATAGATTTATTATGAGTAGAAAAACCTCCAGTAGCTAAAGTAGTCATAGAGTGAGCCACACTATCAAAAATCGTCATACCAAAAAACCAATAAAAAAAAGCGCACAAAAAGGTTAAACTAAAATAAGTTACGATTAGAATTGTAGCAACCTCTAAGGTTCTTGGTAAAATTTTTTCAGCAGACAAGGGACCTTCCATTTTGAAAAGCTGCATACCTCCAACTTTCAATAAAGGTAAAATAGTAATTGCCATTACAATAATTCCTATCCCGCCCAACCATTGCATTATAGCTCGCCATAATAAAATACTTTTAGGAGTACTTTCTAAGTCAGTTATTACTGTAGCCCCGGTAGTAGTTATTCCAGACATGCTTTCAAAGAAAGCCTCACTTATAGTGAATGAAATTGGTGACAATAAAAATGGCAGACTACCAAAAGCTGCAATCATTAACCAAGCTAAAGCTGAAAACAAAAAGGTTTGTTGCAAATTTAATTTAAATTGTTTTTCTAAATTAGCCAAAATAAATAAAATTCCTATAAAAATTGTTATAAAAGATGCTCCAACGAAAGCATGATTATTTTCATTTTGTAAAATTTGAACAGCATAAGGAATAAGCATCGAAGATCCTAAAATTGTTAGTAAGACACCTATTAAGAAGAAAACTGTTTTATATGATGACATCAGTATGAGACTATTTAAATACCAAAAAAATTCAACTGTATTTAATAAATTAAAAACTGTATTATACAAAGAAAATTTTATAAACCTCTATTATGTCAGAAAATAATGTGATTCAGTCATCTTCAGCATGGCCCTTTGTAGAAATAAGAAAATTGCTTAAAGAAAGAAAAAATCTAATTAAAGAAAAAAATAAAATTATATTTCAAACAGGCTATGGACCTAGTGGTCTGCCTCATATAGGAACATTTGGTGAGGTAGCAAGAACCACAATGATGATTAACGCATTACGTCACATAAATAACACAAGTACTGAGCTTATTACCTTTTCTGACGATATGGATGGATTGAGAAAAGTTCCTGATAATATTCCTAACGATGAAATTTTAAAAAATAATCTCGGTAAACCACTTACTTCTATTCCAGATCCTTTTGGAAAATTTAAAAGTTTTGCAGAACACAACAATACAATGTTAAAAGAATTTTTAAATAAATTTAATTTTGAATTCTCATTTAAAAGCTCAACAGAAAATTACAAAAATGGAACATTTAATGAATCTTTAAAAAGAGTAGCGGAAAAATACGAAGATATAATGAGTATTATTTTGCCAACTCTTAGAACTGAGAGAAGAAAAACATATAGTCCTTTTCTACCAGTGTGTCCAGAAACAGGAAAAGTTTTAGAGATTCCAATGTTAAACTTAGAAAAAAAAACTGGTAGAATAACTTTTGATAATAGTGGTAAAAAAATACAAACAAGTATTTTTGACGGCAATTGTAAATTACAATGGAAAGTTGATTGGGCAATGAGATGGTTCACTTTTGACGTAGACTTTGAAATGTATGGAAAAGATCTCACTGAGAGCGCTATATTATCAAGCAAGGTCTGTAAAATTTTAGGAAAAATTCCTCCAAACGGTTTTGCCTACGAACTATTTTTAGACGAAAAAGGGGAAAAAATTTCTAAATCAAAAGGAAATGGTATTACAATAGACGAGTGGCTCAATTATGCATCTCCTGAAAGCCTTTCATTGTATATGTATCAAAATCCTAAACGAGCAAAAAAACTTTACTCAGATGTAGTGCCTAAAGCAGTAGATGAATATTTGTCTTTTATTGAAAAATTTCCAGAACAAAAAGAAAAAGACAAATTATTAAATCCTGTTTGGCATGTGCATAATGGTAAACCACCTAAAGAAAAAATAGTAATGTCTTTTTCAATGCTTTTAAATTTAGTTGGATCAAGCAATGCAGATGATAAAAAAATATTATGGAAATTTATCAATAGGTTTCACAAAAATGTTAATCCAGAAAGTAACCCGGTATTAGATAGTTTAACAGTGCATGCTATAAAATTTTTCAAAGATAAGCTTAAACCGAAAAAAAATTACAAAAAACCCGATGAAAAAGAAAAAATAGCATTGACTAATCTTGCTTTAAAAATCAAAAAAATAAATGAAAATACGCCACCGGAAGAAATTCAAACTTTAGTTTATTCAGTTGGGAAAGAAAATGGTTATGAGAAAAATTTAAGAGATTGGTTTAAGTTAATTTATCAAGTTTTATTTGGTGATATTGACGGCCCAAGAATGGGTTTCTTTATAAGTTTTTTTGGTGTCAAAGAAACTATTAAACTGATAAAAGATAAAATTAAATAAATGTATTCACTGCTTAAGCAATTCATTTTTAAAATAGACCCAGAAATGGCCCATGATTTAGCGATTAAGTCTTTAAAGTATAATTTTTTACCAGAGGAAATATTTAAAGTAAAAAATGAAGAAATTCTTGAGACAAAAGTTTTTAATACAAAAATAAAAAATCCGATTGGTTTAGCAGCTGGTTTTGATAAAAGTGCTGAAGTTTATAATTCTTTATTCAGATTTGGTTTTGGATTTATTGAAGTAGGTACTGTAACTCCAAAAAAACAATTTGGAAACCCGAAGCCTAGAGTGTTTAGACTTGAGAACGATAAAGCCTTAATAAATAGATTAGGCTTTAATAATGATGGTTTAGAAAAGGTTTCTAATAGACTTGAAAAAAATTCCCCCTCTGGTTTTTTAGGAATTAACATTGGCCCAAATAAAGATAGCAATGATAGAATAGATGATTATATCAAATGCTTAAAAGCAATACATGCATTTGCAAATTACATAACTATAAATATTTCCTCACCTAATACTCCAGGCCTCAGAGACTTCCATAAAGAAAGAACTTTACAAAATCTTCTAGAGAAAATTACCGAATTTAAAAAAAAAAGTAAAATTCAAAAACCTTTAGTTTTAAAAGTTTCTCCTGATATAGACGACACTAATATAAACCACATAATTGAGTTAATTAAAAAATTTAAAATTAGTGGAATAATAATTTCTAATACCACTGATAAAAACAGAGAAAATTTAGTTGGAAAAAATAAAAAGGAGATTGGAGGTTTATCTGGAGAACCACTAATCAACATATCTAATGATTTGATAAAAAAATTTTATAAACAAACCAAAGGAGAGATTACGATTATTGGAGTAGGAGGTGTTAGCTCAGGTTTTACAGCTTTCGAAAAACTAAAATCTGGCGCAAATTTGTTGCAATTGTATACTGGAATGGTTTATGAGGGGCCTGGAATAGTAAAAAAGATTAAAACTGAATTAATCGATATATTAGAAAAAGAAAAAATTAAAAATGTGAGTGAAATTATAGGCATTAGTTCATAATTAACTCTTGACCAAATTAAAGCTTGCAACTATACAATTCATTTATTATGACGAAAAAATGTGAACTTACAGGAGTTTTACCTTTAAAAGGACATAACGTGAGTCACTCAAATAATAAAACTAAAAGACGTTTTTTACCAAATCTTAAAAAAATTTCTTTCAAAAGTGACATTTTAAAGAGAAATATTAGACTCAATGTGAGTAACGCAGCGTTAAGAACTGTAGATTTTAAAGGTGGATTAGACAAGTTTTTAAAAACAGCAAAAAGTAAAAATTTATCTAAAAGGGTTAAAAAGTTAAAACTCTCAATCGTTTCACAAAAATAATTTAAATGTTGACTGAAAAAAAAAGAAACTTGTTCTTTATATTATCTTTTTTTATGGGAACTGTTGTAATCGCTTCAAATTATTTAGTGCAATTTCCCGTCAAGCTATACAATTTAGAAAACATACTTACTTATGGGGCTTTCAGCTATCCAATTACTTTTCTTATTACTGATTTAGCTAACAGAGCCTTTGGAAAAAATATTGCACGTTATGTTGTTTTAGTTGGTTTTTTAATAGGAATATCCCTAACGTTGTTTGTTTCAACAAATTTTTCGGACATAATTTCAATTAGAATTGCAATTGGATCTGCCACAGCCTTTTTTATTGCACAAAATCTTGATGTAAATATTTTTGACAAGTTAAGAAAAAAAAAATGGTACATAGCTCCACTAATATCTTCAATTTTTGGATCGACCGTAGATACTTTTCTTTTTTTCTCCATTGCATTTTATAGCACTGGCATACCTTGGTTTACATTAGCGATAGGTGACCTAATGATTAAATTAATTGTGGCATTACTAATGTTAATACCTTTTAGGCTGCTAATAATTAAGATTAATGATTTTGCAGATTTAAAAATTAAAAATTTAAATTATTAATTCAATACTCTCTTTTCGTCTTTAAATAAGTCAGTTAATTGATTTATCATTACATCACCCAGATCTTGAACGTCAGTAATTTTGACTGCCTTTTTATAATATCTTGTAACATCGTGTCCGATACCAATTGCCAAAAGCTCAACATTTGATTTATCTTCAATCCAACTTACAGTATTTTTTAAGTTTGTTTCTAAAAAATCACTTGAATTTGTGGATAGAGTAGAGTCATCAACTGGAGCACCATCAGATATAACCATTAAAATTTTTCTTTCCTCTTTTCTTTTTGACATTTTTTCAAATGCCCATTTCAAAGCTTCTCCATCAATATTTTCTTTTAGCAGACCTTCTTTTAACATAAGGCCCATATTTTTTTTTGCAATTCTCCATGGTGTGTCTGCTGACTTATAAATAATATGTCTTAAGTCATTTAGCCTTCCCGGAGATTTAGGCTTGTCATTTTTCATCCATAGCTCTCTACTCGAACCACCTTTCCAATGCTTTGTTGTAAATCCTAAAATTTCCACTTTTACTGAGCATCTCTCTAATGTTCTTGATAAAATATCAGCGCAGATTGCTGCAACTGAAATTGGCTTTCCCCTCATTGAACCCGAATTATCAATAAGAATAGTTACTAATGTATCTTTGAACTCAATTTCTTTTTCTTTTTTAAATGACAATGAATTTAAGGGATCAATTATAATTCTTGGAAGTTTCGAAGTATCCAAAGTTCCTTCCTCTAAATCAAAATCCCAAGATCGATTTTGCTTTGCTAGAAGTTTTCTTTGAAGTTTATTAGCAAGTTTTGAAATAAAACTTTTTAATTGTAATAGTTGTTGATCTAAATTTTGTCTCAATCTAAACAATTCTTCTTCAGTCTCAAGGTCTTCTGCTGTTATTACTTCATCAAATTCTTGAGTATAAAATTTGTATTTTTGATCACCAAAATTATTTTTTGCTCTCATTCTTTTTTCAGAATCGTTAGAAACTTCCTCAACTTCTATCTCGCTCGTATCATTATCATTGTCATCAGCTAAATTATCTAGCTCAGGCACACTAGTATCAATTGCCATTTCTTGATTTTCGTCAAATTTGGATTCTTTCTTTTGATTTGAGTCATCCTTATTACTCACCTCTTTGTTATTATCATCTTCTTTTTTATTGTCCATTTCTTCATAATCAGAAGTTTCCTCAATTTCTAACTTTTTAATAATTTCAGAAATAGCAGAATTAAAAATTTCTTGATTATCAAGATTTTCTCTTATTTTATTAATATTTGCTTTAAATATTTTATCAAAATTTTTTTTATATTTAGCTGGAATTTCATGTATCTTTTTTTCTTCATTAATTTTAAAAAGTTCATTTCTTAAATAATTCTCAAATGCAAAGTAGATATTTTCTTGTTTATTCTGAGTAGGTTTTTGTTTTAAGTAAAAATTTAATAAATTTTCTTTTATTCCTTTGTACTCTTGAGTTCCTAAAGTTTCATATCTTATTTTCTCTGCTAATTTGTATAATTTTTTAGCTTTAGATCCTGTCGGCTCAAAATTTTTAAATATTTTTTTATCGCTATATCTTAATTTGAGAGACTCTGAGTCCGCCAGAGCTCTTGTTAAATCAAAATTTATTTTATTTTCAAACTCATTTATTTCTGGCAGTTTTAATTTATTTTCTTCACTAATAATATCTTGTCCATTAAAAGTTATTTCAATATCATCCTTATTTGATATTGATTTAATAGTTGACTTTATTGCAACTTTGAAATTTTCTAATATTTCTTCTTTTTTCTGCACTTTATATTTGAACGTTTATTGAAGACTCTGGTAATTCTTCTCCAAAACATCTTTGATAATACTCAGATATTATTTTTTTTTCTATTTCGTCACACTTATTTAAAAATGTTACCCGAAAAGCATAACCTTTATCTTTAAATATAGATGCGTTTTCAGCCCAATGCATAACAGTTCTTGGGCTCATAACAGTAGATATGTCTCCTAACATAAAGCCTTTTCTTGTTAGGTCAGCTACTTTAATCATGTTTGATAAAACTTCTTTTCCCTCTTTATTGTTATATTTTTTGTTTTTTGCTAAAACAATCTCCAATTCTTTTTGACTTGTAAGATAGTTTAATGTTGAAACAATATTCCATCTATCCATTTGACCTTGATTTATTTGTTGAGTACCGTGATAAAGTCCAGTTGTGTCACCTAATCCAACTGTATTAGTGGTAGCAAACATTCTAAAAAAATCATGTTGTTCTAAAACTTTATTTTTATCCAATAAAGTAAAGCTTCCTTCACTTTCAAGTACTCTTTGAATAACGAACATAACATCTGGTCTACCTGCATCATATTCATCAAAAACAAGTGCAACTGGATTTTGAATAGACCAAGGTAAAATTCCTTCTTTAAATTCAGTTACTTGCTTACCATCTTTAAGTATTATTGCATCTTTTCCTATCAAATCAATTCTACTTATATGGCTGTCTAAATTTACTCTAACACAAGGCCAATTTAATCTTGCAGCTACTTGTTCTATATGAGTAGATTTCCCAGTTCCATGATATCCCTGAATTAAAACCCTTTTATTAAAGGAGAAACCAGCTAAAATTGCTAATGTAGTATCCTTATCAAATTTATAGTCAGGGTCGATTTTCGGAACATATTCATTTTTTTTTGAAAATCCATTTAGCTCCATATTACTTTCAAATCCAAATGTTTGCTTTACAGATATTTTTATGTCTGGTTTGGCCATAAATTGTGATGTACTCATAATTATTTCTTTCCTAAATTCATTTTTAATTGACTATAAGCTAATGTAATCTTTTTTAACTTGTCTTCAAATTTTTTACTACCTTGGTTTTTATCAGGATGATATTTCTTTACAAGGTATTTAAATTTTTGTTGAATTTCTTGCCATTTTGCAGAATAATTTAATTCCAAGATATCAAAAGCGTCTTTTTCTTTAGGGGATAGATTAGATTTTTTGAAGTCTTTAAATCCTGTTGTTTTAAAAATATTTAGTTTATCTTCTAAAGCATTATTCCATAACAAATTAAAGAAATTTTCAGAAGACCCAAAACTTTTTGTAGATTTATGCCACGTAACATCTGATTTAAGAAAATATTCTATTTCTTCACTATTCATATTTTCAAAATAGTTCCAATTTTTATTGAAAATTTTTATATGCTTCAAACAAAGTAATCTGTATTTTCTAACATTGTCTTTTTCAACAGGAGCTCTATAGTTTCCCTGTTCTTTACAATTATCCCAATCACAAATAATTTTCATATTCTATATTTTTATATATAATATTTAGTTCTATGAGTCTTTTTATAAATCAAATTAAAGAAAAAATAAAAAATAAAATAAAATTTGAAGAGATAAAAATTACTGACAATACAGACGCTCACAGAAGTCATAAATCTTTCCAAAAGAATAAACTTCATTTGACATTAGAAATTCAGTCTGAGTTTTTGGGAAAAATGAATAGGGTTGACGCTGAAAGACTTATAATGAAGGTTCTTAAAGATGAGCTTAAGAATAAAATTCATGCTCTTGAAATACGATTAAAATAATTTATTAATAAGATCTCTTATTTGAGAGATCTTAAATTTATGTTTTCCAGGCAACGTTGTCTGCCCAATCTTTTTTAAGAAAATAAAGTTAATTTTTTCATCATCCTTTTTTTTATCATTCGCCATAAATTTTATTGACTTTAAAATTTCATTTCTATTTAAATATTTTGTTAAACTTTTTAAAAGTAAATTTTCCTGGAAAATTTTTTCAATTTGAAAGAGAGTATTTGTAGAACAAATATTTTTATATTTTGATATTCTAGTGGCAATAATCATCCCTAATAATACTGCTTCCCCATGATTCAGTCTGTTTGAATATTTGTTTTGAATTTCTAATGCGTGAGCAAAAGTATGTCCAAAATTTAAAATCATCCGAAAATTTTTTTCTTTAAAGTCTTTTTCTGTGAAATTTAACTTAATTTGACAACTCTTTTTTATACTTGTTGTAAGAGTCTTATTTTCTAAAGATAAAATTTTCTTCGTATTTTTTTTCAAAAAATTGAAAAAATTTTTATCCTTAATTATAGAATGTTTCAAAACTTCAGCGTACCCACAAACTATCTCTCTTTGAGGTAATGATTTAAGAAATTTAGTTTCTGAAATTACTATTTTTGGATTATAAAATGAACCTATCAAGTTTTTTCCATAATTGGAGTTAACACCAGTTTTTCCACCAATACATGAGTCAACTTGAGCAAGAAGAGTACTTGGTAAATTAATAAAATTAATTCCCCTTTTATAAATACTTGAGATGAAACCGGACATATCTCCAACTATCCCTCCACCAACTCCTATAACGAGATCAGATCTATTAAAATTTAGTTGAAGTAGTTTGTTTATAAAATAGCTTATTTTGTTAAGATTTTTTATTTTCTCCGAAGATTTTATATAAAAAACAAACACTTTATATTTTTTTAAATTTTTTTTAATTTTGACTAAAAATTTATTTGGAATATTTTTATCAAAAACAATAGCAACTTTTCTGCATTTAGGACATAAACTTTTCACCTCGCTTTTTATTTTAGATAAAGAGTTTTCTCCTATCAAAATAGAATAGTTTTTTGTTTTTAATCGATTAATTTTCATAAAAATTTAATATCTTTTGAACTATTTGAGCTTTATCCATGTTATCACAATTTACTTTAAAATCTGCAAGACTATAAATTTTTTTTCTTGTAAGGTAAATTTTTTCAACATCTTCGTATGATTTTTTTTTGTTAAGTAATGGTCTACGATTATTATTCTTATAGCGTTTAATTAGTTTATTTAAACCTACTTTTAGCCATACACTTTTACTAGATTTTAAAATAACTTCTCTTATATCTTTATTTATAAAAGCTCCCCCACCTAAAGCAATAACAGCTTTTTTATTTTTGAGAAATTTTAGAGTAATTTTTCTCTCTAATTTTCTGAAATATTTTTCACCTCTTTCCTCAAATATGCTTTTGATAGATTTTTTTTCATTTTTTTCAATTACCTTATCAACATCAATAAACTTAGCTTTAAGTCGTTTTGCTAATAATTTACCAATCGTAGACTTACCTACACCCATCATTCCAGTTAAAATAAGGCTTTTTTTCAATTATAATCCTAATTAAAAATTTGATTTATCACAAATTTGTCTTATTTTCCGAGTTTAAATATATTTTTTGACTATGCAACTTAAATTCAACAGACAGAAAAGTTTGAGAGAGTCAATTTTACACAAATTACTTAAGTTAATAGTGCTTGTTGGTATTTTTGTTGTGGTCATTTTTTTTATAGAAAAAATCAACTTTTCTCAACCGAATAAAATATTTAACACTGATATTACAAATGAAATTATCAGACTTAAATAAAATATTAATTTTAATTTTTATATTCAACTTTTCTTTTAATTTACATGGAGAAGAAGAAGTAGATATTTGGAAAAATAATAGTTCAAATCAAGAAAAAAAAAAAATTAAAAATAATATAAAAGATACAATTCAAAGCCCTTTAGTAATTAAAAACAATATTTCAACAAACAGTATTATACAAGAGCAGAGCTCTTCTGAAACAGATGGCACTTTTCTTTATGGCATTTGGGATCCAGATAAATATAATTTTGAATTATCCATGTGGTCTAATACGGACGGTCAAAGTATTAAAAAAACTATTTCACGAATTGACAAATTAAGTCTCTCAGAAACTGCAGAAAATATATTTCTTAATACTATTTTTTCTTATTCTTATCCACCCGAAAATATAAGCGATAAAGATTTTTTAGATCTTAAGATTGATTGGTTAATTAAAAATAAAAAAGATAATGTTATAGAAGAGTTTTTAAAGAAAAATAATGAATTTCCAAATAAAAATAAAATTATCCAGTACTTGGTTGATAGAAATATTTCTAGGGCAAATATCCAAGTGGGTTGTGAAAAAGCAAATTTTATTGGTAAAGAAATTAAGGATCCTTATTTAGAAAAATTTAAAATTTATTGTTTAATATTTAATAATAAAAAAAACCAAGCTCAACTTCTACATGATATTTTAAAAGAACAAAATCAATCTGATAAATTTTTTGATAATACAGTAAACTTTTTATTAGGTGTTTCAGAAAATAAAAATAAGAAAATTAAGGATGACAACCTATTAAATTTTTATCTATCTAGTATCATATTTTCAGATTTTAAATATGAACCAAATAGTAAAACAAAAAAAAGTATTTGGGAGTATATGAATTCTGCTAATTTGATTACTATTGATGATATTAACGATAAAGAAAAAATTAAAAATATTGAAAACGCGGCAAATAAAGGTCAAATAGATAAAAATCAAGTATTTAAAATATATAAACAAATTCCTTTTGATTTAAACACTTTGATAAATGCTCAAAATGTTTATCAGTCTCTTGAAAAAATAGAGGGTAGAGCTTTAATATACCAAAAATTTTTATTATCAGATAATGTCCAAAACAAATTAGACTTACTTTTTTTACTAAAGGACCTATTTAAAAAAGATAACCTTGCCAACTTATATGCTGAATTCTTAAGTGACAGACTAAAAGAATTTGATGATAATGATATCCCAAAAGAATATGTTAATGTTGTTGAAAGGAACATTAACACTAATGAAACTTTATCAGATAGAAAGATAAAATTTGATGACAAAGTTCTACATCGCTCCAAACTTATAAGATATTTCTATGAAAAAGATTATCCAATTAAAAAGACACAAAAAGAATTAGATGGAGTATATAAAAAGATAAAAAGAAACAGAAATTACTTTTATTCTGCAAAAGATATAGCAGTCCTAGAATCCTTAGAATATGATGGTATTAAAGTTCCTAAAGAAATAGGTCATAAGAAATTATCTGAAAGTTATAGCATCCCAGAAAGTTTGGTAGATTTAGCTGATGCTGGGCAAAAAGGTTTTTTAGTTTTAAAAATTGTAGAAATTATAGGTGAAGACGAGGTAAATAACTTAGACCCAGAAACTATATATTTTATTACAAATTTACTTAATAAACTCAACCTCAAAGAATTTAGAAACGAAATATTAGGTACCGCTCTACCATTACGAATATAAGTGTTATAAAAATAAGAATGTCCAAAAAAAAAATTTTAACAATTCCCAATCCAATATTGAGAAAAATTTCTGAACCAGTTAAATCAGTTGATAAAGAAGTAAAAAATTTGTTAGATGATATGTTAGAAACTATGTATGCAGCTCCAGGCATTGGATTAGCCGCTGTTCAAATAGGAATATTGAAAAGACTAATTGTAATTGATTTATCTAAAGAGGGTGAAAAAAAGGAACCTTTATTCATTATTAATCCTGAAATTATATCTAAATCAAACGAACTTGTTTCTTATGAAGAAGGGTGCTTGTCTATACCTAATCAATTTGCAGAAGTCAAAAGACCCAGTGCTTGTAAAATCAATTTTATCGATTACGAAGGTAAAAAAAAGGAAATGAGTGCTAATGGTCTTTTAGCTACTTGCATACAACATGAAATTGATCATTTAAATGGTATATTGTTTATTGATCATTTGTCAAAACTAAAAAAAGACTTAATAATTAAAAAAAATAAAAAGCAAAATAAAGAAATTGATAGGGTAATAGTTTAACTTCGAAAATCAAATGTCATTAAAAATAGTTTTTATGGGAACCCCTGAGTTCGCCATTCCATCGCTCAATATTTTAAAACAGTCAAAACACAAAATTGTTTGTGTATATACACAACCACCAAAAAAGAAATCTAGAGGTCAAAAAATTTTAAAAACTGCTGTACATGTTTTTTCAGAAAAAGAAGGAATTAAAGTTAGAACAAATCAACTAAAAGATGGAAAAGTTTATGATGAATTCATGGGATTACAAGCTGATTTAGTTGTTGTTATAGCTTATGGAAAAATAATTCCTGAAAATTATTTAAAAAATTCTAATTTAATATTTTTAAATGTACATGCTTCTTTACTTCCAAAGTGGAGAGGTGCTGCTCCTATTGAAAGGGCCATCCTAAATAAAGATATTGAAACAGGTATTTCAATTATGAAAATAGAAAAAACACTAGACACAGGACCTTTTATAAAACAAATAAAAGTTAAGATAGATAAAGACACAAATAGCGGTGAATTGATTAAAAAATTATCAGTTGTGGGAGCCAAAGCTTTATTAGAGTCAATTGAACTGGTGTCTTCAGGTAAAGCAATTTTCATCAAACAAAATGAAAAAGATGCAACTTATGCAAAAAAAATTGACAAAGCTGAAACAAGAATTAATTGGAAAGAAAATTCTGAAAACATTATTGCAAAGATTAACGCTTTTAATCCCAAACCTGGTGCATGGTTTTTATTTAACGGTGAAAGAATAAAAATTTTAAAGGCTAAGTCCGTTATAATGAATGGTGAAGAAGGAAAAATTCTCGACAACAAACTGACTGTGGGTTGTTCAAATAACTCAATACAAATTTTAAGAATACAAAGAGAGGGTAAAAAGGAGATGAACGCTGAGGAATTTTTGGTTGGCAATAATTTAAAAAAAGGGGTTAAATTAAATTGAAGTTCAACTATCAAATTATAATTGAGTATGATGGTACAAATTATAAGGGCTGGCAGTACCAAAAAAATGGTTCCTCTATTCAAAAAGAAATAGAGAAGGCAATAAAAAAATTATTAAAAAAAAAAATAAAAATTATTGGCTCTGGAAGAACAGATTCTGGAGTTCATGCAATAGCTCAATCTGCAAATTTTTTTTGTGAAAAGCTAGATAATGAGAAAAAATTTTTAAATTCCTTAAATTATTTTTTAAGCAATAAAGATATAACAATTAATACAATTAAGAAAAAGAAAGTTAGTTTTCACTCAAGATTTGATGCAAAGAAACGAACTTATAAATATATAATAATTAATAGGAAAAATTTTTTAGTTTTGGATAAAAATAGAGCGTGGCTTGTTAAGAAGAAATTAAATATTCATTCTATGAAAAAAGCGATTAAACTTTTTTTGGGTACACATAATTTTAACGCCTTTAGATCCTCTTCTTGTGGAGCAAAATCACCTGTAAGAACCATAGAAAAATCATCAATTACAAAAAAAGGAAATAAAATTATGATAATTTTTTCATCAAAATCTTTCTTACAGCAACAAGTAAGATCAATGGTAGGTTGCTTAAAATTAATTGGAGAAGGAAAGTGGACTTTAGATAATTTAAAAAGACTATTAAAATCAAAAAATAGATCTCATTGTGCACCTCCTGCACCTCCAAACGGTCTATACTTGTATAAAGTAAATTACTAAAAGTTTTTACCTTTTAGATTTTTTTATTCTCCATCTTGATTGAGAATTGACAATGTAACCAACACACTTTTCTGCTCCACATCTACAAGGAAAGTCTCTATAATCTTTATCAAAGCTAAATCCATAATCATAAGTAAGCTCCTCATTTTTTTTGATATCCTTAATTGAATAAATCCATAATTTCAGGCCAACTCCATCAACTTCACAATTTGGTTCACAAGAGTGATTTATTAACCTTGCTGTATTGTATTTAAAGTCTCCATCTAAATCGTATTTTTTATTTAAATTAAATAAATAGATTGCTTTATTATTATCAAATTTTGGATTGATTTCTGTTTCTTTAACGGTAATAATTTTGCCTTTGTATTCTATAATTTTAGTATTTTTTTTAATATTTGAAGCAGCATATAAACCTCTTTTATCTATATTAGATTTTTTTATTTTATAAAGTTTTTTCATTATCAGAATTCTATTAACGCCTTAATATGTTCTTCAGTACTCTCTGCTAAAGCATTTAAATCGTAACCACCTTCAAGAATAGAAACTATATTTCCTTTACAATAATCTTTTGAAGCTATCAATGTTCTTTTCGTAATTTCAAAATAATCTCTAGATTTCAAATTTATGTTTGAAAGAGGATCATCTTTATGAGCGTCAAAACCAGCAGAAAAAAATATAAATTCTGGTTTAAACTCATTTAATTTTTTTAGAACGTGCTCATATGCGTCGAAATACTCATTAGAACTAGTGCCAGCCGGCAAAGGTAAGTTAAATATATTATTGTGAGATCCTTTCTCATGACTTGCCCCAGTCCCGGGAAAATGAGGGTACTGATGTGTAGAAATATATAGGACTTTTTTGTTAGAATAAAAAATATTTTGTGTTCCATTACCATGGTGAACATCGAAATCTATTATTGCAACTCTTTGTAATTTGTATTTATCAATTAAATAATTTGCACCTACAGCAACATTATTAAAAATACAAAATCCCATTGCTTTATCGTACTCAGCATGATGTCCAGGTGGTCTTACTGCACAAAACGCATTCTTTAATTTTTTGTTTTTAACAGAGTCTATAGCTGAAATAATTGAGGATACGGCATCATAAGATGCCTCTTTGCTACCAGGAGAAATTACAGTATCACCATCCAAAAAGAATTGCCCTTTATTTGGAAAAGCTTTTTTTACTTCATTAATATAGAGACTATTATGAGTTTTATTGAGATAAGATTCATCAAATTTTCCAGGCTCACTCCATTCAAGGTTAGATAAATTCCTCTTTTTTAATCTTTTTAAAATAGATTGTATTCTATATTTATTTTCTGGGTGCCCATCTCCAGTATCATGGTTTAATGAGCTTTTAGAAGATATAAATCCAGTCTTCACTTAAAAAACTCAAGTAAAAAATTATAATAAATCTTTTTTAAATTACTTAGATCTTTCAAAGAAACACACTCATCTACTTTATGCATAGTTTTGTTAACCAATCCAAATTCAAGACATGGAGCAATTTTTTTTATAAATCGCGCATCCGAAGTACCTCCAGTGGTAGAAAAAACAGGATTAACTTTAGTGATTTTCTTAATAATTTTTCTTGCTAAAAAAATGTTTTTTCCCGGCTTTGTTAAAAAAGAATTCCCACTTTCTAAATAATTAACTTTGTAATTACATTTGTTTTTTTTAGAAATCTTTTTTAGAGTTGAATTAATTTTTCTTTTTAGTTTTGATGCTGTCTGAAGATTATTATATCTGATATTAAACTGTGTTTTGGCAGATGGTGGAATTACATTATGTGCTTTATTATCTACATAAAGACTTGTGAATTCTAAATTTGAAGGTTGAAAATTTTTGTTCCCTTTATCTAATTTTTTCTTTTTTAGCTCTGAACAAATTTTTACTAAAGTATTAATAGGGTTATTAGATAGATGTGGATATGCAATATGACCTTGAGTTCCAAATATTTCTAACTCAGCTGTAAGACTGCCTCTACGTCCAATTTTAATCATTTCACCCAATTTTTTTGGATTTGTTGGTTCTCCAACTATACAAAAATTTATTTTCTCTTTTTTCTTTTTTAAATAATCAACAACTTTTTTAGTTCCATTAGTAGCATACCCCTCTTCATCTCCAGTGATGAGGAAACTTATTGAACCATTGAAATTTTTGTTTTCTTTTATAAATTTACTAACAGCAGAAACAAAACAAGCAATTGAACTTTTCATATCATTTGCTCCTCTACCAATCAAATAACCTTTTTTAACTTGAGGTTTAAATGGATTCACTGTCCAATCACTGTAATTTCCTGGAGGAACAACATCTGTATGTCCCGCATAACATAGATTAGGTTGTTTTTTACCTAATCTTGCGTAAAGATTTTTTATCGGTTTACCTTTTCCTTTTTTAAACTCCAGAATTTTACAATCAAAACCTAATGACTTTAACTTTTTACTAAGAAATTTTATTGCACCTGCATCAACAGGAGTAATGCTTGGAAATTTAATTAAATCTTTTGATAGAGTTAATTCGTTAATTAATTGCATTAGTCTCTTAATAAATCATTAATTGAAGTTTTGCTTCTTGTTTTTTCATCCACTTTTTTGACGATAACTGCACAATATAAACTTGGCCCGTCAGAATTTTTTTTATTTGGTAAACTTCCTGGTACCACTACTGAGTATGCTGGAACTGTTCCATAAGTTATTTCACCAGTGTTCCTGTCTATAATTTTGGTTGACGCACCTATATAAACACCCATTGAAATGACCGCTCCTTTTTCAACAAGGACTCCTTCAGCTATTTCTGATCTAGCACCTATAAAGCAATTATCCTCAATGATAACCGGGCCTGCTTGTAAAGGCTCTAAAACTCCACCGATCCCAGCACCGCCTGAAACGTGGCAGTTTTTTCCTATTTGCGCACATGAACCAACAGATGCCCAAGTATCTATCATTGTTCCCTCGTCAACATATGCACCTAAGTTTACAAAACATGGCATTAGAACTACATTTTTTGCAATGTAAGAACCTCTTCTTACAACTCCGTTTGGAACGTGTCGATAACCAGCTTTTTTCCAATCAGCTTCATTCCAACTAACTGATTTGCCTGGAACTTTATCATACCAAGTTGTGTAAGGACCTTTAGACATTGTCATTTTATTTGTTCTGAAACTTAGTAAAATTGCCTTTTTAACCCATTGATTGACAGACCATTTACCATTTTTCTTTTCTGCTACTCTTATCGATCCTTTATCAGTCAAATTAATTGTTTCACTTATAGCATCTAAAATCTTCTTATCAGAAGAGTCGGATATATTTTGTTTATCCTCAAATGCATTATTAATTATCTTTTCTAATTCATTTACTTTCATTTATCTCCTTTAAAAATTTTGACAATTTATCTGTTTTATAGTTAATAAAACTCGAGTTTGAAAACTCAGCAGCCCAAGGCTCGTCATTTATTATCCATACTGTTTTCATTCCTAATTCGTGAGCGGGTTTTAAATTTCGCGCAATATCTTCAATAAATATACTATATTGTGGCTCAATTTTGTATTTTTCTATAATTTTTTTGTAAGTTTCAATAGATGGCTTGGGTATAAAGTCCGCACTAACGATGTCGAAAATATCATTGAAATGCCTTTCAATTCCAAGTCTTTTTGTTACATTTTTAGCATGTGCTAGTGACCCGTTAGTAAATATAATCTTTTTGCCCTCAATTTTTTCAATTTGCTCATCTAGCTGTCTGTCCACTTTTAAAAAGCTTAGATCTATATCATGAACAAATTCTAGAAATTCATTTGCATCAATTTTATGATTTTTAATCATACCATTTAGCGTTGTGTTATATTCTACAAAATAATTTTTTTGAATTTTTCTTGCTTCCTCTCTGCTGATTTTTAATTTAGAAGAAATATAGTGGGTCATTTTTTTATCAACTTGTTCAAAAACTTTAGTAGCTCCTGAATACAAAGTATTATCTAAATCAAAAAGCCAAAATTTTATATTCTTCAATTCTTTCATTTTCTTATTAGAGTTCCTGAACCTTTATCCGAAAATATTTCATCTAATATCGAGTGAGGTTTTCTTCCATCAAGTATAACAACACCCTTAACTCCATTTTCCACTGCGTCTATACAATTTTTTATTTTAGGAATCATTCCACCTTGTACTATTTTTAATTTAACTAGATTTTCTATGTCAAAAGGTTTTATTTCTGAGATTAACGTTTTCCTATCGTCATAAACACCCTCCACATTTGTCATAAGCAAAAGTCTTCTTGACTTAAGTTTTTTTGCTATGGCGCTAGCTGCAGTATCACCATTAATGTTGTAAGTATTTTTATTTTTATCAACTCCTAAGGGGGCTATTACAGGTATCTGTTTTTTATTAATTGTGTCTTTAAGAAACTCAATATTTATTTCATCAGGTATTCCAACAAATCCAAGTTCTTCGTTATCTGGCACAACATTAATTATATTATTTAGCTTTGATGTAACGGACACAGCTTGAGAACCTTTCTTTTTCAAAGAATTTACAATATCTATATTAAAATCAATTAACACATCTTCAACTATAGAAATTACTTTTTCATCAGTAACTCTTAACCCATTAATAAATTTTGTTTGAATATTTTCTTCCTTTAGCTTTCTTTCAATTCTTGGCCCACCTCCATGCACAACAACAATTGAAAGTCCTAATTTGTTTAATACACTTATATCTTCAATAAAATTATTAAAAATATTTCTGTCAATTAAAACATTTCCACCATATTTTATTACTATTAATTCTTTTTTATATTTATTAATATATTTTTGTACATTATTAATATCTGGAGCATTCTGAGGCCAAAACTTTTTAATTTCTTCTAAATTTTTTTCCTCAGACATTTAATTAGTTTTAACTTTTGTTTTTCTCATAATAACCCACTGCTGAGCTATCGTAAGAATATTATTTATCGTCCAATAAACAACCAATCCAGAGGGGAAGGGTGCTAAAATTATTGTTAAAAATAAAGGAAAGAACGCAAAGATTTTAGCTTGTATCGGATCAGCTGGCGCAGGATTTAACTTTTGTTGCACGTACATGGAGAGCCCCATTAATATTGGCCATATACCGATTATTAAAAATCCTGGAGGATCCCAAGGTATTAATCCAAATAAATTAAAAATTGTTGTTGGATCTTTAGCAGATAAATCTTGAATCCACCCAAAGAAAGGCTGATGTCTCATCTCTAATGATATAAATAACATTTTATATATAGCGAAGAAAAAAGGTATTTGAATTAAAATTGGCAAACATCCAGAAGCTGGATTAATTTTTTCTTTTCTATATAAAGCCATCATTTCTTGCTGCAATTTGACTTTATCTTCTTTGTGAAGCTCCTTAAGCCTTGTCATTTCTGGTTGAACAGCTTTCATTTTAGCCATTGATCTAAATGAGTAATTAGCAAGCGGAAAGAATATAATTCTGATAGCTAGAGTTATGAGAACAATAGCTATTCCAAAATTTCCAGAAAATTTAAATAAATAGTCAATTACAAAAAATAAAGGTTTAGTGAAAAAATAAAACCATCCCCAGTCAATAGTTAAGTCAAATTTTTCAATATTTTCACTTTTCGCATAACCATCTACTGTTTCAACTTCTTTTGCAGCAACAAATAATCTTACTTCGTTATCTGACGTGCTATTTGGATTAATCGTTACTGGAGAATTTAATATATAATTTGCTCTGTAATTATCTTTGTAAAGAAATGTGGATTTAAAATTTTTATCTTTCGGCGGAACTATTGCAGTTACCCAATATTTATCAGTAATACCCAGCCAACCGTTATCAGAATTTCTTACAATTTTTTTTTCTTTTATGTCGTCATAATCGTCTTCTTTTAATTCACCATCAAATACTCCGATAAAACCTTCATGCAAAATGTAGAAACCCATTACATCGTCAGGTTTTTTGTTTCTAGTTATTTGAGAATACGGATAAAGATTTATTTTCGAAGAGGTATTATTTCTAACTTCTTGTTTTATCTTAAATAAATACTTATCGTCTAATTTTATAGTTTTCTTAAAAATTAAGCCTTTACCGTTATCCCATTCTAGCACAACATCATTTTTTTCATTTAAAACTCTATTTCCTTTTACTTGCCATAAAGAGTCTACTTTAGGAACTTCTACTTCATTGCCAACACTTGCCCATCCGGACTCAATATAATATCCGTCTCCTATTTCTTTTGGATTCAAGAGAACTACTTTTTCGTTAGATTTCAGATCTTTCTTATAATTTTTAAATGAAAGGTCATCAAAAATTCCACCTTTTAATGAAATAGATCCTTTGACTTTTTCATTTTCAACGATAATTCTGTCCACTTCGGTTAATGCATCTTTTCTGGATATTTTTTTTATAATTTTTTCTTGGTTTATATTTGGAGTAATATCATTTCGAGGCTCTTTTTGGTTAGTTTGAACTTTATCTAATGTTTGATTTTCTTTTACTTGTCTTGGAGTTTCGAAAAAAGCACCCCAAAAAAGAAGTACCGCCATCGATAATGCGATTGCTACAAAAACATTCTTATTATCCATTTTTAGTATTCCTTTTTTTTGGTGCCAAATCTAGACCAGAGCTTCCACCTAAAATCTTAATAGGATGACATTTAATTATTCTTTTTAAACCAAAGTTAATACCTTTAAAAAAACCAAACTCATTTAAACATTCAATGAAATAATCTGAACATGTTGGCAAAAATCTGCACTTATTTCCTAAAAGCGGAGAAAATAAATACTTATATATTTTTATTAAAAAAATAGTAGCTTTAGTAAAGATATTAATCATTTAATTTAATTTTTTAAAACTTCTCTGCATTTCTAAAAATATTTTGTCGTACTTCTCCGTATAGGATTTTGTCTTACAAATTATTATATAAGTATAATTAGTATTAATTGCACCTTTTATTTTTAAAATTTTTCCCGTTATTGCTTTCAATTTCCGTCTTATTCTATTTCTTTTAACAGCGTTACCTATTTTTTTCTTAGTTATAAAACTAATTAGTAGTGTATTCTTTTTTGACTTTAAAAAATTTTTAGTTGCAAAAATTGAATAAAAATTAGTATGAATTTTTTTGCCATTTAGAACTTGCTTGAAATGATCACTTTTTTTTAAACTTTCAAGCTTTATCATTTTAAGTTGATATAGTTTTTCTTCCTTTTGCTCGTCTTCTAGCAATAAGCTTCCTTCCACCTTTGGTAGCCATTCTAGATCTAAATCCATGTCGTCTTTTTCTTACTAATTTACTTGGTTGGTATGTTCTTTTCATAAAATAATTTTAGTTATATATTTAATAATATCACTGTTGTACAGTTAAAATTATCTAATGACTAAAAATGTTAAAATTGCAGTAGGTCTTATATATATTCTTTGTCTGGGTCTAATATTGTACGGATTTTTTATTTTTGTAGATGTAACTCAGTTAAACGACTACAGCTATATTAGGGATAAAACACAATTTTTATTTAAAATTAAAGACCAGAATCCGTTTTGGTTTTTGTTATTATTTTTTTTATTTACAATAATTTGGATTTTACTCTTAGGGTTTGCGACACCAATATCTATAATTGCAGGATTTTTATTCGGGAAATTTTATGGAACTTTAATTTCAGTTTTTGGGTTTACGTTAGGATGTACACTTCTTTATATTCTAGCAAATCAATACTTTAAAGAGCTTATATTGGAAAAACTTTCAAACAGAATATCAAAATTCAAAGATGTGTTTAATAAAAATGAATTTTTATATTTTATGATTTTCAGGTTTGCCGGAGGGGGCGGCACACCTTTTGCTATACAAAATTTATTACCAGTACTTTTTGATATGAAAGTTAAAAATTATTTTTTCTCAACTCTAATAGGTCTTTTCCCTATGGTTTTTATTTTAAGTGCAATTGGATCAGGAATTGAAAAAATTATTGAAAAAAATACTGATCCAAGTTTATTAACAATGATTCAAAACAAAGAAATTCTTTTTCCTTTAATTGGTTTTTTTGTAATTTTAATCATTTCGTTTTTATTAAGAAAAATTTACTTTAAAAAATGAAAAATATTTTATCTAATGATCCCAGTCCGTATTTACAACAACATAAAAATAATCCAGTTCATTGGCAAACTTGGAGTAGGGAGTCTCTAAATCAAGCTAAGACTGAAAAAAAACCGATTTTATTGAGTATTGGTTATGCTAGTTGTCATTGGTGTCATGTGATGGCCCATGAAAGTTTTGAGGACCAAACAACTGCAGATTTGATGAATAAATATTTTGTAAATATTAAAGTAGATAGAGAAGAAAGACCTGATATAGATTTTATTTTCCAAAGCTCCTTTCAATTATTTAATCAAAGTGGAGGAGGTTGGCCGTTAACAATGTTTTTAGATGAAAATGGAGTTCCTTTTATGGGTGGAACTTATTTTCCTAAGCATGAGCGTCATGGGCTACCAGCTTTTAAAACAGTATTACAAAGAGTATTTGATGTTTACTCTCAGCAAAGAAATAAAATAATTGAGCAAAAAAAATTAATTATTGAAAATTTAAATTTAAAAAAAACAAGTGTAATTGGTCAAGAGATTGAACCTATACTTGAAAACATTATTAATAATTTAGATAAAAATAATGGAGGATTTAAAGGCGCACCTAAGTTTCCCACTTTTTATGTTTTTGACACTTTAATTTATTTTTATAACAAAACTAAAAAAATAGAATATCTTAAACCGGTTGAATTACTTTTAAAGAAAATATGCTCTAAGGGTATATATGACCATGTAGAGGGAGGAATTTCAAGATATGCTACTGATGAAAATTGGCTGATCCCTCATTTTGAAAAAATGCTTTATGATAACGTACAATTTATTTCTTTAATGGCTAAATATTTTAAAATAAGTTCTGACAAATATTTTGAGAGAAAAATAAAACAATCTTACCATTTTTTAATGAATAACTTTATTTCAAAAGATTCAGGTTTACTAGGATCAGCCTTCGATGCAGATAGCGATGGAATCGAGGGAAAATACTATGTTTATAAATATGATGAAATCAAAGATATTAAAGATATTAATAAATTTTTTGATGTGAAACCACAAGGAAACTGGGAAGGACAAATTATCTTAGAGGAGGTAAAAGAGCCAAATAAGAAAGTAATTGAAGATTTATTAAAAATAAGACAAAAAAGAAGAAAACCATTCTTCGACAACAAAACACAATTAGACCATAACTGTATTTGGATAAGTTCCTTAATAACTTTGCATTCTGTTTTCCCTCAAGAAAACTATCTTACAGTTGCAGAAAATTTTTTTGAAATAATTGAAAAAAAATATTTAAAAAATAAAGTTTTTCATAGCTATTCACAAGATTTGGCATTTATAGATGATTATGCCTTTTTAATACAATGTTTACTTGATCTCTCAGATTCTACAATGAACTCAAAATATAGAATTCTTGCAAAAAAGTATTGTGACGAAGTTATTGATAAATTTTATGTTTCTGAAAAGAAAATATTTCAAAAAAATGATAACTCAAATAATGATATATTTATTAAACCCATAGATATAAGCGATAATACAACTGCTAATGCGAATTCAATAATGCTTATAAATTTTATAAGATTAGGTTTTGTCAGAGAGGCTAAAGAATTATCTGAAAGTTTATATGGTTATCTTAACATTTATAAAAATTATATGACATCTTCATTAAAAGCGTTAGATTTTTATAAACAAGTAAATATTGGAAAAAAGTGTGGTCCAGATGGATGCGAAATTAATTAAAAATTTTTTTAGTTGGACTATATGGTTAATTTTATTAATTCTTTGGAATTATATTTACCCTGAAGCAAGTCCTTTAGAAGATGTTCTAGTAGGAATTGCTCTGGCTATGTTATTAAGAGTTTTACAAAGAGGTTTATTAAATTAAATTTAAAAAAAATTGACACTCTAAGCATGAATCTAACGTATTTCTCTGGTTATTCAGAAAACTTAATTAATTGCGATATTAAGAGGGTTGCATAAATTCAAACCAAGAAGTAAAAGTATAAGTATGCAGGAGCAGTTATGGGAATTCATTATGATTATAAATCTACACGTGGTGAAAAAGCTTTGAAAAAAGAGGCAAAAAAAAAAGCACGTTTAGAGCAAAGAAGGGCTAAAAAACTTAAAGATAATCCAATATCAAAAAAAGATGAAAAAATGCATGATATTGATAAACCAATTACTTTGGACGATTTAACTAATCCTGATAAATCCTAGCTTTTCTATGAAATCAGAAATTAGAAAAGAAAAAAAAGATAAAATTCGAGGTGAGTCTTTAAAGAAAAATTTAAAAAAAAGAAAAAAGAAAAATAAATTTTCTAACAAATGACTGTTCTTTCAGATAGGTGGATAAAAAAAATGTCTAAAACAAAAGGTATGATTAAACCTTTCGTTGATAAACAAAAAAGAAAAGGAAAAGTGTCTTTTGGTTTATCTTCATATGGTTATGATGCTAGAGTTTCAAATGAATTTAAAATTTTTACCAATGTAAATTCTGGAGTGGTGGATCCAAAGATTTTTAAAAAAGACAGTTTCGTTACAAAAAAATCAAAAGAGTGTATTATTCCTCCAAATTCTTTCGCGTTAGCTAGAACCGTAGAGTATTTTAAAATTCCTAAAAATGTACTAGTAATTTGTTTAGGCAAATCTACTTATGCAAGATGTGGAATTATTGTAAATGTTACTCCTTTAGAACCTGGATGGGAAGGTCACGTAACTTTAGAATTTTCAAACACAACACCATTACCTGCAAAAATTTACGCAAATGAAGGAGTAGCACAATTCGTTTTTATAAAAGGGAACGAAACTCCAAGTGTTACCTATGATAAAAGAAAAGGCAAATATATGAAACAAAAAGGTGTAACACTGCCAAAGATTTAATTTCTAATGCAAAAATTATTAATTGATGGGAAAAATATCTTATCTGGAAGAATAAGTATTTCTGGTTCAAAAAATGCTACTCTTCCAATACTTGCTGCAACTATTTTAAATAATAAAACAATTATTACGAATATTCCTTTGGTTAACGATATTTTCACTATGTTAGATCTGTTAAAATTTATAGGACTTGAATATAAATTATCAAAAAAAAAAAATTCAGTTGAAGTTTTCAATTCTAATAAAAATATAAATATATTAGCACCCTATAAGTTAGTTAAAACTATGAGGGCTGGCATCTTGGTATTAGGACCTTTGTTAGCAAAATATAAGAAAGCAAAAATTTCACTTCCCGGAGGATGTGCCATTGGCAGCAGACCGGTTGATTTACATTTATTTGCTCTAAAAAAACTTGGAGCAAAAATTAAAATTAAAAATGGGTATATATTTGCAACAGCGAGTAGTGGTCTTAAAGGTTCAAAAATTAGATTTCCAAGAATTTCTGTTGGAGCAACAGAGAATACTATTTTAGCATCAGTTCAGGCTAAAGGAAAAACCACTTTAGATAATTGTGCAATTGAACCTGAAATACACGATCTTGTAAAATTTTTAAAAAAATTAGGTGCTAAAATTAAAATAAAAAAAAGAAAAATAACTATAGAAGGACCAATTGTTCAAAAAAAAATATCACACAAAGTTATCTGTGATAGAATTGAGCTTGGCACCTATCTTATTGGAGGAGCCCTCGCTGCAAAAAAATTAAATTTAACTAACATTGAGTCGAATTTAGTTAAAAAGGAAATTAGAATTTTAAAGAAAATGGGTGTACAAATGAAAATAAGAAAAAAAAATATTAAAGTCTTCAAATCAAAAAAAATTAGAAAAATTAATATTAAAACAGAACCTTATCCTGGATTCCCTACAGACCTTCAAGCTCAAATCATGATTTTAATGACTCAAGCTAAAGGTATATCAAAAATAAAAGAAAATATTTTTGAAAATAGATTTATGCATGTTCCTGAACTAAGAAGAATGGGAGCAAAAATTGAAGTTAGAAATAATACGGCATACATAACCGGACCTAGTCTTTTAACAGGTGCAGAGGTTATGGCAACAGATCTAAGAGCATCTGTTAGTTTAGTACTCGCAGCTTTAATTGCAGAAAAAAGGACTAGTATAAATAGAATATACCATCTTGATAGAGGCTATCAGAATCTAGAAAAAAAATTGATTAATTGTGAAGCTCGTATAAAGAGAGTTTAAAGTGAAAGTTCAAAATTTAAAACTTATGGCTAAAACCAGTGAAGATCTGAGAGTAATCTCAGCACATTTACAAGACTCTATTGTAAAAACAAATGATATCGCAAATCTAAAAAAAAATCGGATATTTTTAATGCAATTAAATAGATTTATGTGGGAAGATATTGAAAAAGGAGTTTTTAGAAAAAACAAAAGAATCAGAACAGTGCTCAAATTTGAAAATGTAATCAGTGTTTCATCTAAGAATATCAAACAAGGAAAAGAAGATAGATTTCTAGATTTTTTAACAATTGATACTTTGCAAATGTCTGACAAAAACTACGAAATAAACTTAATATTTTCAGGTGATATAATTGTAAAATTAATTGTAGAAGCAATTGATGCCACCTTAGATGACCAGGGTTTACCTTGGGAGAGTAAAAATAAACCTAGACACAAGGATTTGTAATGCTCAAAAGAGTTATTGCAAGATTAATTTCATCCGTTATATATTTATTAAAATGAAAAAAAATTTTAAAGTCAATTTACTTGGAGTAATACTTGGCTAAACAAGAAACTTTAGAATTTAAAGGCAAGGTAACAGAATTGTTACCCAACGCCATGTTTAGAGTAAAGTTAGAAAATAATCATGAAATTTTAGCTCATACGGCTGGAAAACTAAGAAAGAATAGAATTAGAGTTTTAGCAGGTGACAATGTTATGGTTGAAATGACACCATATGATTTAACTAAAGGCAGAATAACTTTCAGATTTTAAAAAACTTTTTAATATAAACATATCACTTTTCAATAATTAAAATTGATCCGGAACTTTCTAAAAACACAAAAATTTTGTTAAATTTTATCGAAGTTGTTATATCTCTTACTCTTTCATTGATTTTGAAATAGGAATGTTCTTCTAAATTATAATTTTCATCAAAAGAAAAATAATGTAATGATCTTTTACCATAGTCATTTTCTTTTCCCATAGAACCCATAAGGAATTCATTTTTTTTTGTATTTTTAGTTAAGTAGTCAATTTTGACTAATTGGGATGGAGCTATGGACGGGTTAAAATATAATATAGGTTCAACAAAACCTTTTTTGGAATGAGATTTAATTAAAGGAGAATCTTTTTTAGCATTTTCATTTACAATTAACGTACTGTTATAATGTTCCCCGTAAGAAGAAATTGGCCAACCAAAGTTTTTAATTTTATTATCTGATAAAAAATTTAAGTTTATTTCACATCCACCTTTAGGACCATGCTCTGAAGAAATGATTATATCATTTTTTTTATCAAAATATAAACCTTGAGGATTTCTGTGTCCAAGGGACAATATTTTGAAATTTTTTGTTTTTTTATTTATTTCAATTATTTTGCCTCTTAAACTTTCGATGCTTTGCGGTAAAGAAGATTTTTTTTCACCCACAGCTCTGTAGTCTCCAATAGTATAAAGCAGATGATCATTTTTAAATTTGGAAATAATGCCGCCTGACTGAGATAAATAACCTGCGGTCTGACATTCTTTCATTTCAAAAAAGGATTCAAATTTAATTTCGTCAAAGTTTATTTTTCCAACATAAATTGAATTAAAATGACAACTTGCTTTTTCTTTTTTAATAAATGAAACATACATTTTATTTTGATCTATAATCATATGTTTTACGATAGATGGGTACTCTTGAATTCTTTCTTTTCCAATAATGTCGACGAGATTTGTTTTTATTTTTGTGAATTTCAAACTACTAGATCTTTTAATACTAGGTATGTGAGTAAAAAATAATTGTGCTGATCCTGTAATTAAAAACAGTTCATTTTGATTAACTTGCATATAAGATCTTGGTCCGTTTCCAACAAGAAGTTTATTTGAGTATCTTTTATAAGAAAAAGTGTGTGGACCGAGAGTTATTTCTGAATCTTTTGTTTGAGACATTTGAAATTTATTTAATCTTGCCAATCTATTCAAATAAGATTTTTTTAATTCGACGACCTGGTAATTGTAATTAATAAGATCTTGAGATTTTTTCTTAAAAAAAAGTAGCTTTATGTCATCTTTGAAATCTTGAGAAAGATGTACTCCGATATGTCTTTTTAAAAATGTATCTTGTTTTCCAATGCTATCGTTAGCCCAAGCATAAAGAATAATTATCAATATAACTGGGATCAACAAAAATAGTGAGACAATTCGCTTGAAATTTTTCATAATTTTTTTATAAATTTAAAAAATACGAGTTGAATACATTTATTTTAAGATATAGGTTAAATCAATGATTTTAACACCAGAGAAAGATCAAAATTTATTAAAGTCCATAGTGGAGTTTTCCTATGCTGAATACGGTTCAGCTTTGGAAATGTTAGCTGCTGCTAAAAGGGCTAAATCCCCTAAACTAAAAATAGGATATATTAAGCATGCTTTAGATGAGTATAGACACACTTTTTTATTACATAAAGTTTTGTCAAATCAGGTTAAAAAAGGAAAATGGAAATTTGAGAGAGAATTTAAATTTTCTCCTCAAAATGTTCTTTTAAAAGGGTACGTAGATAAAGACGGTTATTTAGTAGAAAAATTAGCATTAAAAAAATTTGTAGAATTTGTTTACTCTAATGAATATCTTGCAAAAAGCTCATTTGATTGGTTAACAAAACAAATTACTGACTCAGAATCAATAAAGACATTAAAAAGAATTATGGATGACGAGCAACACCATGCAGATGACTCTCAAGAAACTCTGGAAAGTATAATGAAAGACGAACTTGTTCATCACGGAATGGCTAAAAAGTTTTATGAGGCTAAATTTCCAGAATCAAAATTAAATAAAGCTTTTAAAAGAGAATTATTTAAAAATAAATTAAGAACCTTTTATTATAAAAACTTGAAATTCTTAAACAAAATTTTTGATCCAATATTAAACTTTTTCATAACTTGCTTTGGCAGAATAGTTAATTTAATAGTAATACCAGTCCCGTCAGATAAAAATTTGATGGCAAAAGACCCAAAAAGTATTTTATAAATTGTACTTCCTAGGAATTTCATCTTATTACCACGACTCATCAGTAGCTTTAATTGATGCAAATGGAAAATTAATAGATTTTAAAAAGGAAGAATGGCTTTCAAGAATTAAAGGCGATAAATCTTTTCCTAGACTAGCTTTAATAGAATTAATTAATTCTTTTGAACTTTCAGAAAAAAATCTATCTTCAATTATATTTTATGAAAAGCCAGTGAGAGCGTGGGTTACTGTATTAAAACACTCTGTCAAAAATAATCCTATATCGAACAACCTAACCAGGAATTATTTTAAAAATGCGTGGAATTCATCTATGAGATTTCAAATGGACATTTCTAAACATCTTAATTTAAAAAAAATACCACTTTTATATTCAGATCATCACTTAAGTCACACTTTAAGTACAAACTTTTATTATAATAAACTTCCTTGTGTTTCTGTAGTAGTCGATGGTTACGGTGATAAGTTTTGTACCTCTATTCATCATATAAAATCGAAAGATGAAATAATTAATATTTGGAATTCGGAGTATCCACACTCACTAGGTTTGTTCTATTCTGCTATCACTGATTATTTAGGATTTGCGGTCAATGAAGGAGAATATAAAATGATGGGTTTAGCTTCATTTGGAAAACCAGAATATTATGAACAATTAAAAAAAACTATCTATTTTAAAGATGATAATTTAATCGTTGATACTAAATATTACGATTATGTGAGAAGAACAGATAGATCTTATTCTGATGAATTAGTAAAACTGTTAAAGATAAAACCAAGAGAGCCTGATATTCCCCTTGAAATCGGAAAGTCAAATTTTGAAAATTACGCCAATATTGCCAGCTCTGCACAAAAAGTTTTAGAAGAAATCCTTTTTGATGTATTTAAACTTGCACACAAACTTACAAATGAAAAAATATTTTTATTTTCAGGCGGAGTTGCAATGAATAGTTCAGCAGTTATGAAATGTTCTAAATTAAATTTTATTAATGAACTAAATATACCACCATCTCCAGGGGACTCGGGTGCAGCCATAGGAGCAGCTTTTTTTGGTTTTCTCAAATCAAATCAACCTCAACAAAATGATCAACAGAGCAATCCTTTAATTGAAAATCTTTTTCCTGGAAAATTGAAATCTGAAGAAAGTTTCTACGAAATACCTTTTGAAAAAATATCTGACTCCCAAAACTCTATTGAGGAAACTTCTAAAGTTATTTCCAATGACGAAATTGTAGCGACCTGTTATGGAAATATTGAGACAGGTCCAAGAGCCTTGGGACATCGGTCACTAATTTGTAATGCTCATAACAATAGTCTTATTAAAAAGCTAAGCACCGAAATTAAAAATAGAAGTCTTTTTAGACCAACTGCGCCTGCGATTTTGAAGGAAAATGCAGACAAATACTTTATTTTGGAAAAAAATTTGATGAATTCGTATTTTCATATGGCGGCTGTAGCCACACCAAAAAAAGATTTTGCTGACCGAATTACTGGAGTCATCCATGCAGACAACACTTCTAGAGTTCAAATTTGCTTGGAAGATCAGCTTTTGGGAAAAATCTTAAAAAAGTTAGAAAATAAAAATATTTTTCTTTTAGCCAATACATCATTTAATATTTCCTCTGATCCTATGGTATATGATAAGGAAGATGCTTATTTAGCTATTGAAAGAATGGGAATAAAATATTTATTAACAGAAAATGGGTTATATAAAAAAAAATGAGATTTATAAGTTTAGTTTTTCACCTTTTGAAAAATATTTATAGGGACACGTCCAAATCCCAATTTATAATATTTGTTTTTCTATTTTTTTTACTAATTATACTTGGAATAATCACCTTCATAAAGGTTGTAATACCATTTACATACATAGCATTATAATTTAGTTTTAATTTTTTCAAAAATATATTTGAAACCTTCTTCACTATTATGAAGATCCTCTCCAAATAGCTTATCTATTTGTTTGATATCAGATTTAGAAACCTTTTTTAAAATTTCTAAAGAGTCGATATGAATAACCGACTTTTTATCTAATTCTTTTCTAATAAAATTATATCTCCATGAGGGATTTTTAACAAAATCTTCTTTCAAATTGAAAGAAACAATGATTAATTTTTGATTCAATTTTTTAGCTTCTTCTTTGATATCGTTAATAAAAAAACTAAAAATATCTTTTTTAAATTTAATTTCACACTCACTATGTCTTGGATCAAATTCACTTTGCAATAGTATTGTAAAATTTCTTATAAAACGGTAAAGATAGATATCATTCTCTCGTTTAACTTCATAATTTTTTCTAGGCAATTCACTTATAATAAATTTTTGATTTTTTTTTGCATATTTTACTTTTGAATAGTCTCTTTTAGAAAATAAAGATCTATCGAGGTCTTCAAGTAAAAATCCTATAATTATAGTTTTGTTAACATTTTGATGAGAAGTTAGCTTATAAGAAAGATATATTTGATCAAGGCCGTAAGAGTCCAATGCATAATTCTTATAAGATAAATTATTTTGTTCTAAAAGTGCATTAAAATACTTATGATTAATGTATGAGCTTCCATAAAAGGCAAAATCATTTTTTAAATCTTTAAATTTTTTGTTATTATCAAAATTATCAGGTATCTCAATATTTTTTTTCTTAAAACTTAGCAAAGGATGACTGTCAATATTTAAATCAGGCAAAATTTTCTTTTCTAACAGACTC
>CACKFY010000002.1 GCA_902599495.1 uncultured Pelagibacteraceae bacterium
GCGGAATATGGTTTCAACAAAAGTCATGCAGCAGCATATGCATTAATTGCTTATCAAACAGCTTATTTAAAAACTTATTATAAAGAAGAATTTATAGCCTCAACTATGTCCACGGAATTAACAAATACTAGTAAGTTAAGAGAGTTTGTAGATGAATTAAAAAGATTAAAAGTTGAAGTTATCAGACCAAATATTAATGATTGTTATGCTGATTTTAAAACAAGTGAAAATCAAATATTTTATGGTTTAAGTGCTATTAAAAATGTGGGAAATGAAGCTATTAAAAATTTGGTAAGAGAGAGAGAAAAAAAAGGTAAGTTTCAATCCTTAATGGATTTTATTAAAAGAGTAAATCCAAAAGACATTAATAAACTTCAACTTGAAGGATTAGTTAAATCTGGCGCTTTTGACTCAATTGAGAAGAATAGAAGAGGTATATTTGAATCTATTCCAAAAATTATTCAATTAAATAAAGTTTTATATGAAGAAAAAATGAGTAAACAAAGCAATTTATTTGATACTGGAGATAATTTTACAAATGAAAAATTTGAAATTGAGTCAAAAAAAACATGGGATCAAAAAAAACTTTTGAATGAGGAATTTAAGTCTTTAGGTTTCTATATATCTGACCATCCATTAAATAATTATAAAAATACCTTTCACCAATTAAATATTAAAACATATACAGATTTTATATCAAACCAAAAAAACGAGGGTATAATATCTGGAACTTTGATGTCTATTCAAGAAAAGAAAAGCTCTAAAGGAACACCTTTTGCAATAGCAAAATTCAGTGATAATTTTGGTGAATTTGAACTTTTTATTTTTTCAGACTTACTGATCAAAAATAGAGAAATTTTAAAAGAAGGCGAGTCTTATGTTATAACACTTTTAAAAGATGTAAATATTGATCAAAAAAGAGTAAATGTAAAAAAAATAGTATTATTAGACGATTTAATAAATAGTAGTTATAAAAAAGTATCTATAGAAATTGATGAAAGACTAGATTTAAATGAATTAAAAAAACTTCTAGAAAAAAAGGGGGAGACAGAGATAGAGTTGATTTTGAGGCAGAAAGATACAAAATTTACTATAAAATTAGAAAATCCGAGAAAATTTGATTTAAAACTATTTAATGATGTAAAAAACAGAGAATACGTAAAGAAAATAACTTTTTAAGCTATTGCATTTTTAGATAATAAATTATACTAAAGTCTAATTTCGCACACAACTTTAAGGGTGAATGCCCCCCGGTCCAAAAATGGAGCAGTTGTGGTGGATAAACCGGAAAAAAAATGAAAGTACCTGAAGTAAATATAAAACAGTTATTAGAAGCAGGTGTTCACCTTGGTCACAAAACCTTGAGGTGGAACCCTAAAATGAAAAGTTTCATTTTTGGTGAAAAAAATTCCATACATATAATTGATTTAACTCAAACTGTAAATTTTCTAAAATCGGCTCTTGTAGAAGTTCATAAATGTATTGCTTCAGGAGGTAAAATACTAATTGTTTCTACAAAAAAACAAGCTTCAGAACAAGTAAGTTCATTAGCGCAAGAAACTTCTCAATATTATGTAAATTATAGATGGCTTGGCGGAATGTTAACAAATTGGAATACAATACAAAATTCCATCAAAAGGATGAAATATTTGAATGATCAACTTTCAAAAGATAATATGGGTTTTACCAAAAAAGAAATTATCAAATTTGGAAAAGAGCGTGATAAACTACAGAGATCATTAGGCGGAATATCAGAGATGAAAAAACTTCCAAATCTAATTTTTATAATTGATACAAATATTGAGTCATTAGCAGTAAATGAAGCAAAAAAATTAGGAATACCAATTGTTGCTATTTTAGACACCAACTCGGATCCTACTGGTATAGAATTTCCAATACCAGGCAATGATGATGCCAGAAGATCAATTAATCTGTATTGTGATTTGTTAAATAACACTATTAAAGATGCAGAAAAATTTATTGAGAAAAAAAGTGAGGAAACTATTTCTGAAAATCAAGAGTCAAAAAAAAATAAACCAAAAACAACCAAGTCTGAAAAAAAAAATTCTCAAAAAAAATAGTCTAATTATTTAAATGTCAAACAAAAATTTATTAGAAAACGTAAAAAAATTAAGAGAGCTAACTGGTGTTGGATTTAAAGATTGCAAAACTGCAATTGAGGAAAATAAAGGTGACATAGAAAAATCAATAGAGTTCCTTAGAAAAAAAGGAATGGCAAAAGCATCAAAAAAAATGGGAAGAAATGCTTCCGAAGGACTTGTGCTTGTGTATGAGAAAGATGAAGAAATAGCAGCAATCGAAATAAATAGCGAGACAGACTTTGTTGCCAAGAATAAAGATTTTTTAGATTTTAGCAAAGAGATATCGCAAATTAATTTTGATGTTTCAGGAGACTTAGAAAAATTAAAATCATGTAAAATGAAAAATGGAAATACTGTAAATGATAACTTAATAGCACTTATTTCAAAAATAGGAGAAAAAATTACAATAAGAAGATCGAAATTTTTTAGTAACAAAGAAGGTAAAAATCATTATTACATTCATTCAGCTGTAGAAAAAAATATAGGAAAAATTGTTTCTATAGTACAATTATTAAATAACGATAATAATGATTTAGGTCAAAAAATTGCTATGCACATAGCTGCCTCAAGTCCATTAGCCATAGATAAAAATGGTATAAAAAAAGAAATAATTGATAAAGAATTAGAAATAATTAAAGCAGAATTAGAAAATTCTGGAAAAAAAGGTGATATAGTAGAAAAAATTTCCAAGGGAAAAATAAATAAATTTATTTCTGATAATACGTTATTGAATCAATTTTGGATAATGGATCCAAAAAAAAAAGTATCAGATGTTATCAAAGAGAACCAGAAAACAAATGAAATAAAGATTGTTGATTTTATCAGATTTAAAGTTGGAGAAGGAGTTTAAATGAGTTCTGAATTTATTGAAAAAAATTATTCCAACAAGATGGATAAAACAATTCAATCATTTAAAAAAGAAATTTCTACTTTAAGAACCGGAAGAGCCAATTCCTCTATGCTTGATATGATCAAAGTTGATGTTTACGGTCAATTAATGCCAATAAATCAACTTGCCACTATATCAGTACCAGAGTCTAGATTAATAACTATTCAAGTGTGGGATAAATCGAATGTTACTTTAATTGATAGTGCAATTCAAAAATCTGAGCTAGGAGTAAATCCTCAAGTTGATAGCCAATTAATAAGGATTAAAATACCAGATTTGACAGAAGAACGAAGAAAAGAATTGATAAAAATTCTAAAAGGCATGACTGAAAAAAATAAAGTTTCAATAAGAAATATAAGAAGAGAAGCGAATGAAGACTTAAAAAAGAAACTCAAAGAAAAAAAAATAACTGAAGACCAAAATAAATCTTTTGAAAAAAATACCCAAAAACTTACAGATGATTATATTTCAACAATAGACAAAATAACTGCTGAAAAAGAAAAAGAAATAATACAAATATGAACAAACTTAACCACATTGCATTCATAATGGATGGTAATGGGCGATGGGGAAAGAAGAAAAAAAAAGGTAGAAATTTTGGTCATTATGAAGGAGTAAAAACAGTAAAGAAAATTGTACAAGCTTCGATTAAATTTAGAGTACCAATTGTAACTTTTTATGTTTTTTCAACTGAAAACTGGAAAAGACCAAAAAATGAGATTAATTTTCTTTTCAACTTGGTTAAATCGTACTTTGAAAATGAATTGAACAATGTGATCAAAAATGGAATAAAAATAAATATTTTAGGTGAATTAAATAAACTTCCAAATAATCTAAAGTTCATATTAAAAAAAACAGTAAAAAAAACAAAAAAAAATAAAAAAATTATTGTCAATCTCGCTCTTAATTATGGGTCAAAAAAAGAAATAATTAATACTTTTAAAAAGATAAGGTCTAAAAAGTTTACGGAAAGAAATGTCGATAATAATTTATATACAAAAAGAGTATCAGATCCAGATATTCTGATTAGAACTGGGGGAAAAAAAAGACTAAGTAACTTTATGCTATGGCAACTGGCATATACAGAGCTGTATTTTTTAGATAAGCTGTGGCCAGATTTTATGCCAAATGATTTGAAAAAAATTATAAAAGGCTATTATAAAATTAAAAGAAATTTTGGAGGTATTTAATTGAAATCTGAAATAAAACAAAGGATAGAAACTGGTTTATTACTTATTCTTCTTTTAATTTTAATGTTTATAAGTAAAACCATATATCTATTTATATCATTAGTAATATTTGCATTATCTTTTATTGAATTTACTAAAATATCAAAAAAAATTTATAAAACAAATTATCTTAAAAACTTTTTCTCAAATTTATTTTTTGTTACTTATTTATTTTTATTTTTACTAGTATTTATTTTAGGTATAAATGATATTCATTTTAAAATAATTTTATTTGTAACTTTATTGGTGTGTATAGCGTCAGATATTGGTGGGTTGGTTTTTGGTAAAATTTTTAAAGGACCAAAACTTACAAAAATAAGCCCTAACAAAACTTTAACTGGTAGTTTTGGATCATTCTTGTTTTCAATTTTAATGGGAAATTTTATTTTGAGCTATTTATTTAATACTGAAATAATTTATAATTTCTTATTTGGAGTTATTGTTTCTTTAAGTGTTCAGATAGGAGATTTAATTTTTTCTTATTTGAAAAGAAAATCTTCAATTAAAAATACAGGCAATATCTTACCTGGCCACGGAGGTATTCTCGATAGAATCGATGGAATTCTTTTAGGTGTTCCTATTGGATTAATTTATTTACTGATATTAGTTTTTACGAAATGAAAAAAAAACTATCAATATTTGGATGCACTGGTTCGATTGGAGATACAACATTTAAGTTATTTAATAAAAATAATAAAGAATATGAATTTTATATTCTTACAGGATATAGAAATCTTAAAAAAATAAAATATCTAATTAAAAACTATAAACCTGAATTTTTTATAATTTTTGATCAAAAAACTTATCTTAAAATTAAGAGTGAATTAAAAGTAAAAAAAACTAAGATTTTAAATTCAAAAAATTATTTTAAATACAAATTTAAAAAAACTGATCTTTCGATTTCAGCAATACCAGGTATAGCAGGTCTAGAACCTACTTTAAATCTTATAAAAATGAGTAAAAAAATTCTAATTGCAAATAAAGAGTCAATTATTTGCGGTTGGCACCTAATTGATAAATTAGTAAAAAAAAACGGTATTAAAATTTTACCTGTAGACTCAGAACATTTTTCGATAATGAATTTAATTAGAAATACAAAAAAAAGAAATATAGAAAAAATATATTTAACCGCTTCTGGAGGTCCTTTTTTGAATCATCCACTTAACAAAATGAGTAAAATAAAACCGGAAGAAGCTATTAAACATCCAAAGTGGAAAATGGGAAAAAAAATATCAGTAGACTCGGCAACATTAATGAATAAACTTTTTGAAGTTATTGAAGCTAGCAAGTTATTTTCAATAGAACTGGATAAGATTGAAATTTTAATACATCCACAATCTTTAGTTCATGCGATAGTCAAATTTAAAAGTGGATTATATAAATTTTTGTATTTTGAAACTGACATGGCTGTTCCTATCGGAAACGCAATATTTGGAGATAATTTTGAGATAAAAAAAATAAAAAAAATTAATTATAAAGTAAAAAAAAATGAGTCTATTAATCATTTAAATTTTTTTAAAGTAGATAAAAAAAAATTTCCTGCGATTAAGCTAAAACCTATATTGAACAAACATGCTTCAACACCTATAATATTAAATGCAGCAAATGAAATATTTGTTGATCAATTTTTAAAAAAAAATATGAGTTTTTGCTCAATAATTAAATATATGTTTGCTCTTTTAAAAGACCCAAAATTGATAAAATATGCTATAAAAAAACCCTCAAATTTGAAAACTATTTTAACTATCGATAAATGGACAAGAAATAAAGCAATGAAGATTATAAATAACAATATTAAATGAAAAAAATTTTATTAATTATATCTATAACACTATTTACAAATATTTTATCGGCAGAGGTGATAAAAAAAATTGAAATAACGGGGAATGAGAGAATTAGTGATGAAACTATCAAAGTTTATGGAAATTTTTCAATTAATCAAAATATAGATAATTTAAAAATAAATAAGATAATAAAAGATTTATACTCTACTAATTTTTTTGAAGATATTGAAGTATCGGTTTCTAATAATACATTATTTGTTAATTTAACAGAGTATCCTGTAATAAATGAAATTATAATCATAGGAGAAAAAGCTAATAAATATAAAAAAGCGATAATAGAAAATATAAAATCAAAAAAAAATGGACCATTCGTAAAATCATTAATTGCTGATGATGAGATAATTATTAAAAAATTGTATGGTTCATTAGGTTTTAATTTTTTAAACGTTAAGTCTAAAATTGAGAGTTTTCCTAAAAAAAGAGTAAATGTTTTTTTTGAAATAGAAAAAGGTGAAAAAACAAAAATTTCTAAGATAAATTTTAAAGGCGATAGAAAACTTAGGGATAGAAGATTAAGAGATATCATAACTTCACAGGAAGCACAATTCTGGAAAGTCCTTACAAAAAATATTTATTTGAATCAGGCTAATATTGAATTAGATAAAAGATTATTAACAAATTATTACAAGTCTATTGGATATTACGATGTAAAGGTATTATCAGAAATAGCTGAATTGGATGAAAATTTTAGCGCTAACTTAACTTTTAACATAGATGCAGGGACAAGATATAGAATAAGTAAAATTAGTACCAACGTTGATAACGTATTAGATAAAAAATTATTTTTACCCTTAAACGAAGTTTATTCAGAAGTAATTGGCAGCTATTACTCTCCATTTACTGTAAAAAAATTACTTGATGAGCTTGATTTAATTATAAGCAATGAAGATCTTCAATTTGTTGAACATAACGTTAATGAGATAATAAAAGATGACACAATTGAAGTTGTAATAAATGTAATTGAAGGAGATAAAATTATTGTAGAAAAGATTGAGATATTAGGAAATTCAGTGACTAATGAGACAGTAATAAGAAGTGAGCTTTTATTAGACGAGGGTGATCCATATAGTCAAGTTAAAGTCGATAAATCAATATCAAATATAAAAAGCAAAAGAATATTTGCATCCGTAAAAGAAAGTGTCACTGACGGCTCTACACCAAACTCAAAAAATATAAAAATTACTGTTGAAGAAATGCCAACAGGTGAGATAAGTGCTGGAGCTGGAATTGGTACTAACGGCGGTTCTTTTGCATTTAATATAAAAGAAAATAATTGGTTAGGTAAAGGTATTACTCTATCTGCTAATGCTGATGTAAGTGCTGAATCTGTCAGAGGTTCATTGTCCTTTACCGAACCAAATTATAATTTTACTGGAAAAACTCTTTCATATAATGTCAAAAATATAAAAAATGATAAATCTGACACTTCAGGATATGAAAATAATATATTTGGTGCTGGTATTGGATTATCTTATGAAAAATTTAAAAATATATATTTTTCCCCAGGTTTAAATATAACTCATGACGATTTAAAAACAGACAGCTCAGCCTCTGCATTATTAAAAAAACAAGCCGGCACTTCAACAGATTTTATGTTTGATTATTCTTTATCTACAGATAAAAGAGACAGGTCATTTATGCCTACATCAGGATACTTAACATCTTTTTATCAAGAATTACCATTGTATGCAGATCAGCCATATTTGAAAAATAATGTCTCTACAAGACATTATAAAGAATTAAGCGAAAATGTTGTAGGAGCACTAAAATTTAGCGCTACCGCAATAAACGGTATTGCAGACGAAGATGTGCGTTTAAGTAAAAGATTAACAATAAGTAGTAATAACTTACGAGGATTTGAACCAGGTAAAGTAGGCCCCAAAGATGGTAATGACTTTATTGGAGGTAATTATGCAACTTCACTTAACCTTGAAGCTAATTTTCCAAATTTTTTTCCTGAAAAAAGTAATGCTGATATAGGAATGTTTTTAGATGCAGGTAATATCTGGGGAGTGGATTACAGTGACAGCATTGATGACTCAAGCAAAATTAGATCAACTATAGGAATTAACACTAGTTGGCTTTCGCCCGCAGGGCCTTTATCATTTATTTTCTCAAAAAATATAACTAAAGCAACAACAGATGTCGACCAAAGTTTTAATTTTAGGTTAGGAACAACCTTTTAAAATGCCAAAATTGAAAAAATTTTTCTTAATTTTCATAATTTTAATTGCTTTTGCAGGAAATAATTTATTTGCAAACGAAGTGTATTTTTTAGATTTTTCAAAAGTTATGAATGAGAGCAAGGCAGGTAAAAAGGCTCAAGATACACTTAAAAAACTTTTAAAGGATTCAAATAAAAAGTTTAATGAGACAGCAAAAAAATTGAAAGAGGAAGAAAATAAACTTATAAGTCAAAAAAATGCCCTTAATAAAGAAGACTATAGAAAAAAAGCTGATGAATTAAGAAATAAAGTATTTAATCTTAACAAAGAGCGTCAGAAATCTATTCAGTCGATAGCCAAAAAACGGCAAAATGCAAAAGATGAATTATTTAAAAAATTAAATCCTATTCTAGGTAAATATATGGAGGAAAATAATATCCCGCTAGTAATTGACAAAAAAAATGTCTTAATGGGTAATAAAAAATTTGAACTTACTTCAAAAATAATTGAAATTTTAAATAATGAATTAAAATCAATTAATTTAAATTAATGTCAAAAAATATTTTTTTTAAAAGTAAAGGTCCTTTTAAATTAAATGCACTATTCCCTAAAGAAACTAATTTGAATATCACTATAAAAGATATTAAAACTTTAGATAAAGCAGAAAAGTCAGACTTAACTTTTTTTGACTCAATAAATTACAAAAATTTCGCATTAAAAACAAAAGCTAGCACTTGTATAACAAGAGAAAATTTAAAAAAATATCTTCCTAAATCCTGTGAGGCCATATGTGTTCAAAGTGTATTGTTTGAACTAGCAAAAGTTGCATCAAAATTTTACCCAAATGCTGAAATTGATTATCCTGATAATTCCTTAAAAAAACCAAATAAATCAAAATTTCCTGGAGTAAAATTTGGTAACAATGTTTTAGTTGGAAAAAATGTTAAAATAGGTAAATCATCAGAAGTCGGAAGCAACACAATTATAGAGCAGAATGTGTTAATAGGTAGAAATTGTATTATTGGATCGCAAATTATGATTAAAAATTCAGTTATTGGTAATAATGTTGTTATTCAAGACGGATCAAAAATCGGTCTTAAAGGATTTGGATTTATCCCTTTAAAAGATAAAAATTATAGAATTCCACACATAGGAAAAGTAGTCTTAGAAGACAATGTTGAAATTGGTGCTTCTTGCACTATTGATAGAGGTTCAATTGGCGATACCACAATTGGAAAAAATACTTTTTTAGATAATCAAGTACATATGGCGCACAATGTTAAAATTGGAGAAAATTGTATGATAGCAGGACAAGTAGGATTTGCTGGAAGCTCCACATTAGGTAATAGCGTTTCAATTGGAGGTCAGGCTGGAATTTCAGGCCACTTAAAAATCGGAAACAATGTTAAAATTGGAGGAGGAAGCGGTGTAGTTAAAGATATACCTGATAATACTACTGTAATGGGGTATCCCGCGGTACCATTTAAAGAATTTTTAAAAAAAAATTAAATGATAAAAAAAGATTTTATTAACAGAAAAGAAATTGAGCAACTACTTCCCCATAGATCACCTATGTTACTTATAGATAAACTTACGAAAATTGTTCACTTAAAATCTGCTACAGCAATCATGAATGTAAAAAAGGATGGTTTTTATGTTCAAGGTCATTTTCCTGGGCAACCAGTAATGCCAGGTGTTTTAATTGTTGAGGCATTTGGTCAAGCAGCAGCAGCTTTAACAGCATACGGAATTGATCCTAAAGAGTATGATAATAAATTAGTTTATTTAATGAGCGTAGAAAAAGCTAAATTTAGAAATCCAGTTTTACCTGATTGTGAACTTCATTTAGAAATAGAGGCAATAAGGTCTCATGGAAGAGTTTGGAAATATAAAGGAACAGCTAAAGTAGAGGGAAAAAGAATGGCAGATGCCGAGTGGTCAGCAACTATAGTTGATAGGAAATAAAATGATACATAATTCAAGTGTAATAGATAAAAAAGCAAAAATAGGAAATAATGTTAAGATTGGTCCGTTTTGCTATGTTGGTCCAAATGTGGAGCTACAACAAGATGTAGAATTAATTTCTAATGTTCATATTGAAGGAAATACTAAAATTGGTAAAGGTACAAAAATTTTCCCTTTTGCAAGTATTGGAACAATGCCTCAAGATTTAAAATTCAGAGGAGAGTCAAATAGTTTGCTTATTGGTGAAAATAATATGATTAGAGAATATGTAACAATAAATCCAGGGACAGAAGGTGGAGGGGGCAAAACAATTATTGGAAATAGTTGCTTATTTATGATTTCTTCACACATAGCTCATGATTGCAAAGTTGGTAACAATGTTGTTATAGCGAACAACGTTCCTTTAGGAGGTCATGTTACATTGGAAGACTCAGTTGTTATTGGTGGAAACTCAGCAGTACAACAATTTACAAGAATAGGAAGATTAGCGATGATTGGAGGAATGACCGGAGTGCTTAAAGATGTTATTCCATTTGGTTTGTCATTTGGTAATAGAAATTACTTGCAAGGTATCAATTTAATTGGACTAAGAAGAAAAAAATATGAGAATAAAAAAATTTTAGAATTAGATACTGCTTATAAAAAAATCTTCTCATCAAAGAAACTTCATGAAAATTTAGCTAAAATTAACGGCGAATTTAAAAAGAATGATTTAGTTAAAGAAGTAATTGATTTTTTAGAAAAAGACAAAAAAAGGCCTATTTGCACACCATTATCTAAATAATGATTGGACTAATATTCGGAGATTCTGATTTTCCAAAGGAAATACTAAAAAAAATTAAAAGTAAAAAATTAAAATATCTAATTATAGATTTGAGTAAAAATAGTTCGTTTAAAAAAGATAAAAACTCTAAAAGAGTATCCATAGGTCAATTTGGAAAAATTATAAATTTACTTAAAGAAAATAAATGTAAAAAGGTATTATTTGCAGGTAAAGTAAAAAAACCTAAATTTTCTAAATTAAAACTTGATTTTAAGGGTGTTTATTATATGCCACGAATTATAAGAAGCTCTAGAATAGGTGATGCAGCTATTTTAAAAGAAATAATTGAAATTTTTAAAAGGGAAAAAATTACTACCATAAGCTCTTTGTTTTTTAATCCAGAGCTAACTTTAAAAAAAGGTCTCTATACAAAAATTAAACCGAGCAGTCATGATAATGCTGATATTAATAAAGCAATTTTTATATTAAATAAATTGAATAAATATAACTTCAGCCAAGGTACAGTAGTCAGAAAAAAAAAATTAGTAGCTGTTGAAGGAAGAGAAGGTACCCAAAGTTTACTCAAAAAATTGAAAAATAAGGGATTGAAAAATAATGGGGTGCTAGTCAAATTTCCAAAAAAAAAACAAGATTTAAGAGTTGATTTACCAACTGTTGGATTGAAAACTCTAAAACAATGTAAGTTAGCAGGTCTAAAAGGTATTGTTGTAAAGAATAAGCAAAATATTTTTTTAGAAAGAAAAAAATGTATTAATTTTGCAAATAAAAATAAAATGTTTATTTTATCAAAATGAAAAAAACACTTGTATCACTTTTAATATATTTTACCTTATCCTACTCACATTGCTCAGAAATAAAACTTATAAAAATATTTGATGGATTAAACAAACCATGGAGTTTATCTTTTATTGACGAAAATAATATTTTGATAACAGAAAAACCGGGTAATCTTTTGATCATAAATTTAAAAGATAAAACAAAATCGGTTATTAAACATAATTTATCTGTTTTGGAAGACGGGCAAGGTGGCTTGTTAGATGTTTTGTTTCATGATGAACATGTTTATGTTTCATATTCTGAAAATAGAGGAAATTGGCAATCTAGCACCTCTGTTGCGAGAGGACGATTCAATAACAAGAATATAAATTTTAAAAATATTTTTAGAGCTGAACCCCCAATAAATTCTGGATACCATTTTGGTTCAAGATTAGTTATAAAGAAAGACAAACTATTTATAACAGCTGGAGAAAGAGGCAAAGGTATGATTGCTCAGGATCCTCAAAAACATCCTGGCAGTATTATTAGAATAAATTTAGACGGTTCTATTCCAAAAGATAATCCAAAGTTTAAAGATAAAAAAAATTGGTTACCTGAAATCTATCAGATAGGCGTAAGAAATCCTCAAGGAATAGCTTTATCACCATTTGATGATAAAATTTATTTAAGTAATCATGGTGCAAAAGGAGGCGATTGGTTTGGTACAGCAAACTATGGTGAAAATTATGGTTGGAAAATATTAGGATGGGGAGGAACGAATTATAGTGGAACAAAAATTGGTCCAAAATGGAAACCAGGATTTACCAAGGCTATAAAATACTGGGTACCATCTATAGCAGCAAGTGCGATTGCAATTTACAAAGGTGAAGAATTTAAGGAATGGAACGGAGATGCACTTGTTACAGCGTTAAAAGATCAGTCACTAAGAAAAATTAGTTTTAAAGACTCATTTGTTGTTGAACAGATAATATTCAAGGGAAATATTGGAAGAATAAGAGATATTAAAATTCATAAAAAAACAGGAGAAATTTACTTAATTTCCGACAACGGCAGTATTTGGAGAATGTTTAAATGAAGAAAATATTTATTTTAACAGGCGAACCTTCAGGCGACAAATTAGCTGCTAAAGTTATTTCAAAACTTAAAATTAAAGATCCAAGTATCACCTATCTTTGTTTGGGTGGAGAAGAACTTAAATCTTTAGGAATAAATTCAATTTCAAAACTAAGCGAAGTAACATACTTGGGTTTTACTCAGGTATTACTAAACTTATTTAAAATTAAGAGAAAAATAAATGAAACTGTTCAAAAAATATTAGAGTTTAAACCAGATATTTTGTTTTCAGTAGACAGTCCAGATTTCACATTACGAGTTGCTGAAAAAGTAAAAAATAATTCACCTAATATAAAAACAATACATTTTGTAGCCCCACAGGTTTGGGTGTGGAGAGAAGGAAGAGTAAAGAAAATTAAAAAATTTATCGATCATATTTTGCTTTTATTCAAATTTGAAAAAAAATATTGGGAAAAGGAAAATGTGAGTTGTGAGTTTGTTGGCCATCCACTTTTAGAAAACAACAAAGAAGATAAGATTGAACTTAATCAAGTTATAAAAAAAAATAAAGCGATTATTTCCATTTTTCCAGGGAGTAGAGATAGCGAAGTAAAAAAACTTACTCCAATATTATTGGAGTTTATTAAACTTATGAATGAAAAATATGAAGATTTTTTATATGTTTTTCATTCGACAAAAGCCCAAAGATCTAATTTAGAAAAAATAATTAATAAAAGCCAAATTAATAATACAGAAATTATTTCTGACGATAAAATTAAAGATCACATACTAAAAAAATCAATTTTTGCTGTTTCAAAATCTGGTACTATTTCTCTTGAAATAAGTAAAAGAAAAATACCTTCAATAATTATTTACAAGATGAATTTTATAAATTTTTTAATTGTAAAAATGTTAGTAAAAATAAAATATGCAAATATATTAAATATAGCTGCGGGACAGATGATTATTCCTGAATTATTACAATCAAAATGTAACCCTAAAGAAATTTATAAATTAGTTTCTAGTTTTTTAGAAGATCAAAATAAAATAAAAAAACAAATTTCTAATACTGAAAAAGTTTTAGAAAGTTTTAGAACCAAAAACCTGCCAACCGACTTAGCTGCGGACTCACTTAGGAAAAGTCTGTAATTTTAAATTACAAAGATTACATTCGTTATTTAAACTTGGGATATCACCTTCTAAAAAATCTATTACGTCAGTTATAAATTTTAAATATAAATCATCATTTCTTTTAATTTCAAAATATTGCGTAGACATTTCAAGTGCTGGTGTATTTTTGAATATTAAATTTTCTGGCTCAAAACAAAAAATTCCTAGGTTTTTTACTGGATTTAATTTTAAATAGTTTTGATCTGGTTTTTCAAACATAATTGCATAACTATTTAATTGTGTCATGTATGTTAATGATTTTTTTTCATTTATGTTTGTTACCTTAAAATCTATTATTGAAAAAAAATCTTTATGATCAATATAGGCATCGATTTTACCTCTTAATTGAAATGCTCTATCTTTATGATCATAAAGTACTTCAGATTTATGTAGCTTGACGTAATCTGTTTTTATTATTCCCTCAGGCACTTTATTAGAATTTAAAAATTTTGAGGGTTTATTATGATAAAATTTTTTTTGAATTGAATCTATTTTTGAAAATATTGTCGGAAAACCAAAATTTATTCTTAAATCGTTTACCTTAAGATCGTAGTAACATCTTTTGCAACCTGAGTATCCAAACGCAAATTCACTTGGACTAAATAAATATGGTTTAGACATTACAATAATTTTTTTAACCTATTTATTACAGTAGTTTTATCTAAAGATAAAATAATGTCATAAATACCAGGCCCGAATTTTGTACCAACCAAGCCAATTCTTAATGGTTGCCCAACCCCTTTAAAGTTAGTTTTGTGTTTATCAATCAAATTTTTAATAATTGGCTCTAAGCTTGTTTTATTTAAATCTTTTAATGCATCGAAATCTTCTATAAAATTTTTAATAATATCTTGAGATTTTTTATCAATCAAAGATTTATCCTCACTTGATATCTTTAAGTTATCATTAAGTATATAGCCTGAATTATTATAGATATCTTCGAGTGTTTTTGCTTTATTTTTTAAAAAATTTAATGACTTTAAGATTATCCTTTCTTTAGATTTATCAATATTTATTTTGAATTTATTAGAAAATTCTAATAGTTTATCGAACAATTCTTTCTCGTTCATAGATTTTATATAAGTTTCATTCATTGATAAAATTCTAGACATATCTAATTTAGAGGGTGATTTACCTATTCCCTCAAAATTAAATAACTCTATACTTTCTTTAAGTGAAAAAATTTCTTTATCTTTATATGACCAACCTAATCTTAACAAATAATTTCTTAAAGCTTCTGGAATAATACCAATTTTCATATAATCATTAATTGTTGATGCATTATCTCTCTTAGAAAGTTTTTTACCTTTTTCACTATGAATTAAAGGTATATGAGCAAATTTCGGAACTTCCCATTCCATCGCATCGTAAATTTGTTTTTGCTTAAAAGAATTAATCATATGATCATCACCTCTTATCACGTGAGTTATTTTCATTTCATGATCATCTACAGTTGCGGATAGCTGATAGGTAGGAGATTTATCTTTTCTTAATATGACAAAATCTTCAATAGTAGAGTTTGATATATTTCTTTCTCCTTGAACCAAATCTTTTATAATTGTATTTCCAGAGATTTTACTCTTGAACCTTATAACTGGTTTTACATCTTTTGGTATTTTAAGATCTTTAGCGTCTCTCCATTTTCTATTATATACATATGGTATTCCTTGTTTTTTACATTTTTCTTTTTGTTCATTTATTTCTTCCTCTGAGCAATAACATGCATATGCAAAACCTTTTTTTATAAGATCTTCAGCTACAGCCACATGTTTAGAAATATTTTTTGACTGAATATATTCTTCGCTCTCATGTTCAATACCTAACCACGCTAATGATGAAATAATTTGTTTTTTAAACTCGTCCTTAGATCGTTCTTTATCAGTATCTTCTATTCTCAAAAAATATTTTCCTCTATTTTTCTTAGCTAACAACCAATTAAATAATGCTGTTCTGACCCCTCCAATATGAAGTGGACCAGTAGGGGATGGAGCAAACCTACAATTAAAAGACATTCAATATTTTTAGACTATTTTAGTGAAAGTTTCTATATAAAGAAATTAATCTTCCTTGGATTTTTATTCTATTAGAGGCGTATATTTTAGTATCGTAATTTTTATTAGCAGCCTCTAAAGCAATTGTGTTACCTTTTTTTCTTATTCTTTTTAAAGTAGCTTCTTGTTCATCAATTAGCACTACAGCAATTTGCCCTGTGTCAGCTGTAGATGTTTTTTTTATAATTACTGTGTCACCATCATTTATTCCAGCTTCAATCATAGAATTTCCTTTAACTTTTAAACCAAAATATTCACCATTTTTCTGCAAATCCTCTGGTAGGGCAACTTTATCAACTTCATGTTGTATAGCTTCTATTGGAGTGCCTGCTGCAATGCTTCCTAGCACAGAAACTTTAGAAGAGTTACTTTTTGATTTATCTAAACCACCTTTAATTACGCTTGGAGTAAAAGAATTAAAAATATCGTTAGCACTAGCATTTTCTGGAAGTTTTACTACTTCCAAAGCTCTTGCTTTGTGAGCTAATCTTTTCACAAAACCCCTTTCTTCCAAGGCGCTAATTAATCTGTGAATACCAGATTTCGACTTCAAGTTGAGTGAGTTTTTCATCTCTTCGTAAGACGGAGAAATACCTGAGGATCTAATTTTTTTATTAATAAAAATTAGTAAGTTTTTTTGTTTTTTTGTAAGCATAGAACAAACCTCGTACATCTATGTTCTATAAAAGTTCTCTTTAAATTACAACTTCAAATAAATGTTATTTTTACTGGGTTATTTGAATTAATTTTCTCATTAATTCTTCAGGTTTGTCGGATTTTAAAAGTGATTCCCCAATCAGAAAATTTTTAATACCTGTTTTTTCGTAGATGTATTTTGCATCTTTTTCATTCTTTATTCCGCTTTCAGATAAAAGAGGTCCTTTATGTGCTTTAACTACCTCAAAAATTGAAATCGTATTATTAATAGAAACATCCAAAGTTTTTAAATTTCTATTGTTAATTCCAATCAAAGCTTGATCATATTTTAATGCCATCTCAGCCTCTTTCAGATCATGCACTTCTACTATAACAGAAAGATTATGTTTTAAAGCTTCTGAATATATTTCATCAGCTTGACTGCCATTTAGAGCAGCAATAATTATCAATATACAATCACTTCCAAAACTTTTAGCTAAAGGTATTTGATAAGGATCTATAAAAAAATCTTTTGCCAAAATAGGTATTTGAAACTTTTTTTTAATATCTCGAATATATTCTAACTTACCCAAAAAGTAATTTTCCTCTGTTAATACTGAAAGACATGTAGCACCGTTTTCAATATACATTTTTGCTATCTCTAAATGATTGAAATTATCAATAATAGTGCCTGCTGAAGGACTTGCTTTTTTTATTTCAGATATAATTGAAATACCTTTATTTTTTTGAATTGCAGCTTTAAAATTATAAAAATTTTGATATTTAATGTTTTTTTCTAGCGCATCTAAAGATTTATCTTTTTTGATTAATTCTAAAGATTGTTTTTTATTGTTTACAATTTTTTCTAAAATATTTATCATTAATTAGATTGAATTTTAACTAAATGTTGAAACACTTTACCTGAATTTAAATGTTTCGTGGCACTTTCAAAAGCTTTTTTAAATTCAATTTCTTTACCAGAAACAATCAAACCTGCGGCAGCATTTAAAGCTACAGATTGAGAAAATTCATTATTTTTTCCTTTATAAATATCAATAATTTTTTCAGAATTATATTCTGCATTTTTTCCTTTTAAATTTTCTCTGTTAGTAGAATTTAAGCCAAGATTTTTTGGATCTATTGAAAATTGCGTTATACTATTGCCCTTTAGTTCTACCACATTTGTTTTTTCAAATGGCGAGATTTCGTCCATTCCATCTTCGCTATGCACGATATACGCATGGACAACACCATTTTCTTTTAAAGCTTCCGCAAACGGTTTCATCCATTTTTTATCAAAAACTCCAATTACCTGTCTTTTTACTTGCGCAGGGCTACTCAAAGGGCCGATTAAATTAAATATTGTTTTTTTTCCCATCTTTTTTCTAGCAGGTCCTACATGTTTCATTGCAGAGTGATAATTTGGAGCAAACATAAAAGCAAAATTGAGTTTTTTAATATTTTCTTCAACTTCTTTGGGGCTTAAATTGATTTTAATTTTTAAAGCTTGAAGCACATCCGCTGAACCACAATTTGATGAGACCGCCTTATTACCATGCTTAGCAACTCTTACACCCATACTTGCTAAAACTATAGCTGCAGCAGTTGAAATATTAAGTGAATTTTGACCATCACCACCAGTGCCGCATGTATCTATAGTATTTTCATCTGTATTTACTTTGTTTGCTTTTTCTCTGAGCACGTAGATACCACCTGCGAGCTCTTCTTTTGTTTCTCCTTTTGCTAAAAGATTTTCTAAAATATCAATTATCGAACTTTCATCATGTTTTCCTTCCATAAGCTCTGAAAAAAGAATTTTGCTTTCTTCAAAAGAAAGGTTTTGACCTTTTTTTAACTTTTCTTTGATATTTGACATTTCAATTTTTTATAAAATTTTCAATTAATTTCATTCCTACCTTAGTATTAATACTCTCAGGATGAAATTGAAAGCCGTGAATATTGTAGTATTTATGCATCAGACCCATAATAGTCTTATTTTTTGTCTCAGCAGTAATTACTAGGTTTTTTGACAGTCTTTTGCGATCAACTACCAAACTATGGTATCTAGTGGCTTCAAAATTATTTTTTATATTTTTAAACAATCCTTTTCTTAAGTGTTTTATTTTACTTGTTTTCCCGTGCATTAATTTATTTGCATTTACTATCTTTCCACCAAAAGCTTGCCCAATTACTTGATGACCTAAACATACACCGAGAATTGGAATTTTTTTGTAAACATCTTTTACGATTTTAAGACAGTTTCCGGCCTGATTTGGATTGCCAGGACCTGGCGATATAACTATTTTTTTATATTTTTTTTTTAAAATAGCTTTACTATTTATTTTGTCGTTTCTAACTACGTCTACGTTTTTATTAAATTTAGAAATATAATGATATAAATTGTAAGTAAAACTATCGTAATTATCTATTAATAAAATTTTCATTTAATCAACAGCTCTCATTAATGCTTTTGCTTTATTTACAGTTTCGGCAAATTCTTTTTCTGGTTTACTATCAGCAACAATACCTGCTCCAGCTTGTACAAAAAATTTATTATTTTTAATTAAAGCTGTTCTTAAAGCTATACATGTATCAAATTCATTATTTGGTGTAAAATACCCAATGCCTCCGGCATATAAATTTCTTCTATTTTTTTCTAATTCATCAATAATTTCCATAGCTCTTATTTTTGGTGCTCCACTTACAGTTCCAGCAGGAAAACCGGCTAATAATGCCTCAAATGAAGAAACTTTTTTATTAAACTTGCCGACAACGTTTGAAACAATGTGCATTACATGAGAATACTTTTCTACTTTAAAACTCTCTGTAACCCTAACACTATTTATTTTTGAAACTTTACCAACATCATTCCTACCTAAATCTAATAACATTAAGTGTTCTGCTAACTCCTTCTTGTCTTTAATTAAATCGTTTTTGAATTTTTTGTCTTGATTTATATTTTTTCCTCTAGGCCTTGTACCTGCTATTGGTCTAACTGTAATGAAGTCATTTCTTAATCTTACTAAAATTTCAGGACTACTACCTAAAATTTTAAAGTCGTCAAAGTTAAAATAAAACATAAAAGGAGACGGGTTGGACTCCCTTAAGTAATTATAAATTTCGATAGGTTTCTTTTCAAATTTTCGTTCAAATCTTTGACTTAATACTACCTGAAAAATATCCCCTTTTTTAATATAAGCTTTTGCCTTAAGAACTTTATTTTTAAATTGTTTTTTCGTCATATTCGATTTGACTTTATTTTTGTTAATTTTAAAAGTCAGTTTCTTAGGTAAATTAATTTCACCGTAAAAATTAAGTATTTTAAATTCTTTTTTTATAGTGTCGTATTCTTCAAAATAATTTAAAATTTTACTATCAGAAAAAACGTTACATAAATAAAAAATTTTCTTTTTTAAATTATCGTAAATTATTAAATTTTTTGGCCTTAGTATTCTTACATCAGGTATTTTAAGATCATCTTTACAACGATCGGGGATTTTCTCGATATATCTTATAATATCGTAAGAGAAATAACCTACTAACATTGAAGACATTGAGGGTATTTTTTTTGGTAAATTAATTTTAAAATTTTTTGTTAAATCATTTATATATTTCAAAGAGTTTACCTTTAAGTTTTTAATCTTAGAATTATTATAAATTTTTAAATTATTTTTTTTAAAATCCCAAATTTTATCTGGATTGTAACCTATGATAGTGTATCTACCTCTATTTTTTCCCTTTTCTACAGACTCGAATATAAAACTATTTTTCTTAGATAAAATTAAGTTAAATATATTCTCAACTTTTTTATAATTCAAACATTTTTCTTCAACGAAAAGTATCTGACTCTTTTTTTTTTTATGGTTTTTTTTAAAATTTTCAAAACTTACGTTTATTTTCATTAAAATGAATTTTTTATACGGTTCAAAGTTTTATTATTTATTTCGACATTATACTTTCTATTTAAGCCTAGGTCATAGATATTGTAGATTGAGTTAGCAAGATTCAGTTTTGCTTTTAATTTAAAATTTTCATAATCTTTATTTTTTTTTTTTATCGTTGGTAGTTTAGTCTCTTTTGTATATATAATAAAATTATCTTTAAGCATATTATCAGTAATTAAATTAATTGATTTATCATCTGTTTCAAATATTCTTTTAACAACACCAGAACTAAATGTACTGTTATCTTCTAGATTATTTAAAGTTATCGAATCAACACTAAGATTATTTTCTTTTGCAAAAATTTCCATATTTGATTTTGTAAATTTTTTATCAGTAATATCTTTTGCCAATTTACTGTTTTCTGTGATTTTATTTTCTATGTTAATCTGAGCTTTGATAGAATCTCTGACTTCTTTACTGTTTTTATCTTTTTGAATAAGTGTTTTTTTTGTTAGTTCAACTATAAAATATTTTTTATCAAGGTTAATAAATTCAACAATATTTTGCTGTTTAATTTTAAAAAATCGATTTATGATTTTTTCATTTAATCTTGAACTAATTTTTTTATCTATATTTTTATTTTTTTTATTTACAAGTCCTGTATTATTAATATTTAAATTATAAGCTGAAGCCAATTTATTAAATTCAACATTATCTAAAACTTCATTTTCGATTAGGTTAATTTTGTTAAAAAAGCTCTCATTATATTCATTTTCTCCAATTATATTTAAAGGAGTTAATTCTGCATATTTAAAATCTTTAAAATCTTCAGTGTAAAATTCTTTATTTTTATTGAAAACCTCCTCAATTTTTTTTTCTGAGATTGGTTTGTTATATAAATTTTTTAAATTAATAAATTCTATTTTTTTTGTTTGATTTTCTTTATTGAACTCATGTTGAACTAGAAAATGAGGAATTTCAATTCCTCCAGATAAAAAGTTTAATAACTGCCGTTTTTTTTCTTGCTCAGCCATATTACTTTCAAACAAAGCAGCGCTCAAGCCACTAGCAATTAAAAATTTTTCATATTCTGTTCTTGAAAATTTATTCTCTTTAAAAAAAGTTTTGTCATTTATGATCAATTCTTTTAGAGATGAGTCCTCAAGAACAACGTCTAAATCCTCTAATTCTAAAATAAGAACTTTTTTACCGATATATTCAGACAGAATTTTTTCAGCTAAGTCAGTTTTTGGTAAATCTTTACGTTCTTGATCGCTCAAATTTAAAATATTTAAATAATTTATAAAATCGCGGGTACTTATTTTTTCTGAGTCTATCTTTGCAACTACATTTTGACTTCCTCCACTAAATACATCACCCATTCCCCAAAATAAAAAGGGTAATATAATTATGCCCACAAGGACTTTGAAAAAGAAAGTTTTTGAATATTTTTTAATTGAATTTAACATATTATTATTTTAAATAATTAATAAATTATTAATTCAGATAGATCAAACTCAATATAAAAAAATAATGAAATATTTTATTGGAAATTGGAAAATGTTTGGAATTCCCAAGTCTATTAGTATTTTAAAAAAAATTAACTCATTTTACTCAATTGACAAAAATCGAAACAAATACAAAGTAATCTTTACTCCACCATTTACACTTTTAGAGTCATATTCTCAGTTTTTTAAAAATAAATATTTATCTATAGGTTCACAAAACTGTTATCAAAAAGATCAATTTTCATCCAATACTGCCGCAATAAGTTCTTACATGATAAAAAAAGTAGGAGCGGAATATACTCTTATTGGCCATTCAGATAATAGAGCTGAGGGAGATACAGATGTTATTCTTAAAAATAAAATCAAATTTGCCTTAAAAAATAATTTAAAAGTTATCTTTTGTATTGGAGAAAACAAATTAGAAAAAAGAAAAAATAAAACTTTTCGTGTTTTGAAAAAACAATTAAAAAAAGCTTTAGAGAGGAAATTTAATAAAAAAAAAATAATTGTAGCTTATGAACCAATTTGGTCTATAGGCACAGGCAGAACACCTAAAGCTAAAGAACTCAATAAGACAATCAAATTTATCAAGAAAGTCTTAAAAAATATTTTTAAGCAGAATAGTCCAGCGGTCCTTTACGGAGGATCAGTTGATGAGGTCAACGTTAAAAAGTTTAAAGAAATTGATGAAATTGATGGTTTTTTAATTGGTGGAGCTTCAAAATCATCCAAAAAATTTATTGATATAATAAAGAATTACTATAGATAAGCATCATGGAAAATATAATTGTAGTAATAAATATTATATTGGCGATCATCTTGGTAATAGTAGTTTTACTTCAAAGATCTGAGGGTGGTGCACTTGGACTTGGTGTTTCACAAGATAATTTCACGTCATCCAGATCAGTAGGCACTTTTTTAACAAAACTAACTGCCATAGTTGCAACTTTATTCATAATTTGTAGTATTTCGTTAGTGGCAATCAATAGAGATGAAATTAGAAAAACACAATCAGTTTTAGAGCTTGAAGAAAATCAAGACTCAGATTTGCCTCAAATTCCAGAATCAAATAAATAAATCTTTTTTTTTAGACAAAATTAAAGTATAACATACTTCCATGGCGCGATACATATTCGTAACTGGCGGCGTGGTTTCATCTTTAGGAAAAGGATTATCATCTGCATCTTTAGCATATTTATTACAATCAAGAGGGTACAAAGTTAGAATCAGAAAACTTGATCCATATTTAAATGTTGATCCAGGAACAATGAGTCCATTTCAACATGGAGAAGTTTATGTAACAAATGATGGTGCCGAAACAGATTTAGATTTGGGTCATTATGAAAGATTTTCGGGTATTACAGCAAAACAATCAGACAATATAACTACAGGAAAAATTTATAGTGATGTATTAAAAAGAGAAAGACAAGGAAAATATTTAGGTAAAACTGTTCAAGTTATTCCACATATTACAAATAGAATAAAAGAATTTATCAAAAATGATGTTGTAAAAGAGGACTTCGTAATTTGTGAAATAGGAGGTACAGTTGGTGATATTGAGAGTTTGCCCTTTTTAGAGGCTATTAGACAATTTTCAAACGAGATTGGAAGAAACAATACTTTGTTCATTCACCTCACATTAGTTCCATATATGAAAGCATCGGATGAAATAAAAACAAAACCAACTCAACATTCAGTTAAAGAGCTAAGAAGTATTGGTATTCAGCCGGATATTATAATTTGTAGATCTGAAAGAACTATACCTATTGACCAAAGAAAAAAAATTTCTTTATTCTGCAATGTAGATATTGAAGATGTCATAGAGACAGTTGATGTTAAAACAATATATGAGGCTCCAATAAGCTTTAATAAAGAAAAATTAGATAAAAGAGTATTAAAATTTTTCAAAATTCAATCTAAAAAAAAAGCAAATCTTAACCCTTGGAAAAAAATTACCAAATTAGTCTTAAATTCAAGAGATCAAGTAAATATTGCTGTAATTGGAAAATACGTTGAACTAAAAGATGCTTATAAATCTTTGGATGAAGCATTAACTCATGGAGGGATAGCAAATAACTTAAAGGTAAATCTTAGAAGAATAGAGTCGGATCATTTAAATCCAAAACAAATTAAACAAAAACTAAATAGTGTTTCTGGCATTCTTATACCTGGAGGGTTTGGTAAGCGAGGCACCGAAGGTAAAATAGCAGCTATTAATTATGCAAGAATAAATAAAATTCCTTTTTTTGGAATATGTTTTGGGATGCAAATGGCTATTATAGAGTTTGCAAGAAATAAACTTAATATTAAAAAAGCTACCTCAAGTGAATTTGGACCTTCTAAAGCTTCTGTAGTGGGTTTAATGAGTGAATGGTCAAAAGATGGTCAAATAATCAAAGGTACTGATAAAAATTTAGGAGGCACTATGAGATTAGGCAGTTACGAAGCTAGACTAAAAAAAGACACAAAAATAAGTAAAATATATAAAACTTTAAAAATTGAAGAAAGACATCGACATAGATATGAAGTTAACATTAATTTTAAAGAAAAATTTGAAAATAAAGGAATGATTTTTTCAGGTTTATCACCAGACAAAAAGTTACCAGAAACAATTGAGCTAAAGGATCATCCATGGTTTATTGGAGTTCAGTTTCATCCAGAATTTAAATCTAGACCTTTAGTACCACATCCTCTATTCTCATCGTTTATAAAGGCAGCAAAAATCAATTCGAAAAAATGATAAATCAAAAAGTGAAATGCAATAATTTTGAAATAGGAAATGATAAACCTTTTACTTTAATAGCTGGCCCATGTCAGCTCGAAAATGAGAAGCATGCTATAAAGATGTCAACTGAACTAAAAAAAATTACTAGCGAACTAGGCATTAATCTTATTTACAAAACATCATTTGATAAAGCTAACAGAACAAGTCTTTCAGGTAAAAGGGGATTAGGTTTAGATAAATCTCTTCCGATTTTTGACAAAATAAAAAAAGAAGTCGGTGTCCCAATTTTAACCGATGTACATACAGCGGAACAATGTTCTGTAGTTGCAAAACATGTAGATGTCTTACAAATTCCAGCTTTTTTATGTAGACAAACGGATTTATTAATAGCTGCAGCAAAAACAGGAAAAATAATTAATGTTAAAAAAGGACAATTTTTAGCTCCTTGGGATATAAAAAATGTCATAAAAAAAATAGAAGATTCAGGAAACAAAAATATTCTTGTAACAGAGAGGGGAGCGAGTTTTGGATACAACACTCTTGTTTCTGATATGAGATCTTTGCCCATAATCGCAAAATTTGGATTCCCCGTAGTATTTGATGCAACACATTCGGTTCAACAACCTGGTGGGATGGGAGAGAAAAGTGGTGGTCAAAGAGAATTCGTTCCTCACCTTGCTCGAGCTGCGATAGCAGTCGGTGTAGGTGCAATATTTATTGAAACACACGAGGATCCAGATAATGCACCATCGGATGGACCTAATATGGTTCCATTAAATGAATTGAAAGATTTATTAAAAAAATTAATTAAAATCGACGAACTAGTAAAATAAAGATGTCAATAATTCAAAGTATAAAAGGCAGACAGGTCTTTGATAGTAGAGGCAACCCAACTGTTGAAGCAGAGATAATTTTACAGAACGGCTCAGTTGGAACATCAATAGTTCCGTCCGGTGCATCAACCGGTAAACATGAGGCACATGAGCTTAGAGATAAAAATAGTGATTATTTAAACAAAAGTGTATTTGATGCAGTAAATAATATAAATACTAAAATTTCAAAAGCACTTATAAATAAAGTTTCAACGCATCAAAGTAAAATAGATGAAATTTTAATTAATTTAGACGGGACAGAAAATAAATCAAAAATCGGCGCTAATGCCATATTAGCAGTATCAATAGCAAATTTAAAAGCTGCAGCCAAATTTTCAAAAAGGGAAATATATAGATATATAAATAACGGTGGTATGAACAATATTAATTATGGAGAAAAATTAAAAAGTATTGAAGCAACTAAACCTGTTTTTAATATGCCTTATCCTTTGATGAATATTATCAATGGAGGAGCTCATGCAAACAATTCACTAGAAATCCAAGAATTTATGATCAGACCAGATGGAGCAAAAAGTTTTAAAGAATGTATGCAAATGTCTTTTTTAGTTATTCAAAATTTAAAAAAATACTTAGAGGGAAAAAAGATTTCTACGAGCGTAGGTGATGAAGGTGGTTTCGCACCCTCATTAGACTCCGATGAAGAAGCTATAGAAATAATCATGAAGTCAATATCCTCTGCAGGGCTCAGACCAGGAAAAGATATATCGATTTGTTTAGATGTAGCTGCCAACGAGTTAAATGAGCCAAAAAATGTTGAATACTTTTTAGATTTAACTAAAAAATATCCGATAAAATCCATAGAAGATCCATTTGCAGAAGATGATTGGGATAATTGGAAAAAGTTAACTCAAAAAATCAAATGTCAAATTGTTGGTGATGATTTATTTGTAACAAATAAAAAAAGGTTAGAAAAAGGGATTAAAGAAAAATCAGCAAATTCCATCTTAATTAAACCTAATCAAATAGGGACAATAAGTGAAACTCTTGAATCAATAAGTCTTGCTAAAAGTAATAATCTTGCGACTATCATCTCGCATAGATCAGGCGACTCAGAAGATACTTTTATTGCTGATTTGGCTGTTGCCACAATGTCTTCCCAGATTAAAACTGGATCGCTGGCAAGATCAGAAAGAGTAGCTAAATACAACAGATTATTGCGTATTGAAGAAGAACTTGGCAATCAAGTTAAAATGGCTAAAATCTAGTTGATGCGACTTATTGAAAGTTTAAAAAAGAGAAAATTTATTTTATTTAATATTTTCTTAACTTTATATATTGGTGTAAATTTAGTTGGAGGTGAAAGAGGATTAATCTCTTATTATGAGAAAAACAAAATACAAAAAAATTTAATAAGAGTTGAGATAAATCTTTCAAGAAATCTTGATGAAATTGAAAAAAAAATAAAACTTTTATCAACAAATATTGATCCTGATTACATTGATACAATTTATAGAGAAAAGTTTAAGTTTGGAAAAAAAGATGAAATTATAATTAAGTTAAAATGATTGATAGAGACAAAAGACATCCTGAAAAAATAAAAAAACCTTTTAACCCTATTAAAAGAAAACCAGAATGGATAAGATCTAAAATAGTAGACTCTCAGATATTTTTTCAAACCAAACAAGTCGTTAATCAAAATAATTTAGTTACTGTATGTCAGGAAGCTAACTGTCCTAATATTACTGAATGTTGGAGTAAAAAACATGCCACTTTTATGATAATGGGAGACACTTGTACTAGAGCGTGTGCGTTTTGTGATGTCAAAACTGGCAAACCTGCTGATCTAGATATTTATGAGCCTGCGAAAATAGCTAAAGCTGTTCGAAATTTAAATTTAAAACATGTTGTAATCACTTCTGTAGATAGAGATGATTTAAAGGATGGAGGATCAGAGCATTTTTATAAAGTTGTGAAAGCTACTCGAAATAAAAACCCCAAAACATCAATAGAAGTTTTGACTCCGGATTTTTTAAGAAAAGGCGATGCCTACAAAAAAGTTTTGGAAGCTGATCTAGATGTTTTTAATCACAATATAGAAACAGTTCCTAGGCTATATGCAACAGTTAGACCAGGAGCTCGTTATTTTGCTTCATTAGAGCTTTTAAAGAACGCAAAAAAATTTAATCAAAAAGTTTTTACGAAATCAGGAATTATGGTTGGTTTAGGAGAACAAAAAGAAGAAGTATACCAAGTTATGGATGATCTTAGATCCGCTGAAGTTGATTTCATAACTATTGGACAATATTTACAACCATCTCCAAAACATCATCCGTTACATCGTTATTATCACCCTGATGAATTTAAAGAGTTCGAACTTATTGCAAAGACAAAAGGGTTTTTACTTGTGTCATCATCTCCTCTAACAAGATCTTCTTACCATGCGGATGAAGATTTTAGAAAATTACAAGATGCAAGAAATAAACAGCTCGAATGTCGTCTGCATCAATAAAAAAAATTATTCCTTGTAAAAAAAATCAATTGATTCAAATGGTCCTTGATATAGAAAAATATCCTGAATTTGTACCATGGTGTTTAAATGGTAAAGTGCATTCAAGGAGAGAGAGCAATGATTTAGTTGAGATAAAGGCTGATTTAAAAGTTGGAAAAAGAATAATTAACGAGACTTATACAAGTCTAGTATTATACTATAAAGAAAAAGATAAAATACTAGTTACAAATATTGATGGACCTCTTACACATTTAAAAAATGAATGGAAATTTAAAGAAATTAACAACTCCACACAACTTGATTTTAATATTGATTTTGAATTAAAAAATAATCTCTTAAATATAATAATGAAAAGATATTTTGATTTTGGTTTGAATAAAATCGCAGATGCTTTTGAAAAAAGAGCCTTAGAGCTGTATAAATAATGATCGGTACAATATCTTTAATATTAATTTTCTTAGTATTTTGGTGGTATTTAGTAGAGTATATTAAATATTTTAACACAGGAGACCCAAACGAAACAGATACAAATTACTGGAAATTTTCTTACGATTTTAAACCAAATAAAAAAGAGGATTTTAGCCCTGATAAACCTAAAATTCTAAGAAGAAGACGGTTTAGAAATAGATTAGTTTTTTTACTTTACATTGACGTGATAGCAATCTTCTTCTTATTAAATATTTTAGCAGCTCAAATATTAGAGAAGATTATGAGTTAATTTTAAAGCCTTATTGACCGTTGCTTTTTGAATATAATTTCTTCCTCGATTTTTAAAGACATATCTATTTACTTTTACAATCTTATCTTTCTTAACACCAATAAAAACTAACCCAACTGGTTTTTGCTTAGACCCTCCTTTAGGACCAGCAATACCAGTTACAGAAATACAAAACTTACATTTACTAATTTTGCTCAAATTATTAACCATAGACAAACAGCATTGAACGCTAACAGCACCATGTTTTTGAATAATTTTTTTAGGTACTTTTAAAATATTTATTTTAGCTTGATTAGAGTAGGTTACTAAACCTAATGAAAATACCTTAGAAGCGCCACTTACAGAAGTAATTGAACCTGAGAGCAATCCACCTGTGCAAGACTCAGCTATGGCTAACTTAAGTTTTTTCTTTTTTAGAATTGAAACTATTTTTTTATTTAAACTCATATGAAAAACCTTGACTTGATAATCATAAAAACAATTAGGGTTAAAACAACATAAAATCCCGCAATAACATCATCGATAATTACACCAAAACTATTTTTATAGTTTTTATCAAAAATATTGATCGGAAATGGTTTTTTAATGTCAAAAAATCTAAACAATACAAAAATATAAATATAAAAAAGCATAGCTTCCTGAGAGCTTTTTTCTGAACCGTGCGCAATTTCAAATAGATAAATTGGAATAGACTGGCCTATAACCTCATCTATAACCACTTCTTTAGGATCTTTGTTTTCATTTTCTTTTATATATTCAGCTACAGCGTGAAAAGAATATAAAAAAACTATAATAAGAAATAATAGAATTGCATTATTAGAAAAATTTAAAATGTGAAATAAACTAAAAAGTAGAACAGCTGTAATTAGAGAAGTAATTGTTCCAGGAGCAAATCTTATCGTTCCTATTCCAAAAAAAGTAACAAATAAATAATTAAAAGTTTTAATCATATTTTACTACTGACGCTATGACTTCACATGCTATAGCTTTTTCTTTTCCGATAACACCTAATTTTTCAGTGGTTTTACCTTTAATGTTTATTTGGTCTTTTGGAATTTCACAGAGCTTTGCTATATTTTTAATCATTTTAGTTCTTAAATTTTTAATTTTAGGAGTTTGAGTGATTATATTTATATCTATATTATTTACATAATATCCCTTTACTTTAATTTGATCTAAAACTTTTTTTAATAAAATAGTTGATCTTATGTTTTTAAATTTTTTACTTTTATCTGAAAACATTCGTCCAATGTCACCTAATTGACAAGCACCTAAAATAGCATCAGTAATTGAATGGAGAACAGGATCCCCATCTGAGTGACCAAGAGTTCCTAATTTTGATTTAATATGCAATCCCCCTAAGTAAAGTTTTCTTTTGGGAACTAGACGGTGAACATCAAAACCAATACCAACATATTGTTTTGTTCTATATATTTTTTTTAAATTCTCGAAATCTTTCCAATCTGTTATTTTAAAGTTATTTTTTTCACCATCAATAAATTTAACTTTATTTAAATCCATATATAGAGAAATATCATCGTCTTTATATTTTTCTGAGTTAGTTTTATGTAAATGATAAATCTCTTTAAGATTAAATGCTTGTGGTGTTTGAGTTAAAAATAAATTTTTTCTACTTTTCCCTAAAATATATTCGTTTAAACTCGAGTCAATTTTTTGCTTAATCGCATCATTTATATTTATTTTAGGCACAACAGCTCTAGCATCTTTCATTTTAGAAATTATTGTATTAAGTAATTTATGAGTAAAATTTGGCCTTGCTACATCATGAATTAAAACTTTTTTTATACTATTATCTTTAATCAAATATTTTAAGGCTTTCAAAGCCGATTGTTGTCTATTTTTTCCACCTACAATTAATTTTACATTTTTAAGTTTTAAAGATTTCACTCTTTTTGAGTCTTTTTTATTATAAACAAGAACTGTTTTTTTTATTTCTTTGGTCTTCTTTGCTTTATCTATGTTTATTTCAATTAATGATTTACCAGCGATTTTTTGATATGGTTTGCCTATATTAGACCTAAATCTATGGCTATTACCTGCAGCAAGAATAATCAAACAGAAACTCATTGTATAAACTTATATTATATTTATATAAATAATTAACTATATGTTTAAGATAATTAAAAATTTCAATTGGATTATTTTATCCTCTATTACCTGTATTTTACTTGGAATTTTAACATTTCTTACTTTTATAAATGAGGGTTTTATACCTTTAACAGAGAAAAATTTACTATTATTGTTATCAATTGATATTACTTTATTAATTATTTTCTTTTATTTAATATTCAGGAATTTCTTGAGATTTTATGCTGCTGGAAAAAAAAACAAATCTGGCTCTCAAACTAATTTAAAATATATTTCATTGCTTTCTTTATTTACATTAATACCATCATTATTAGTCGCAATTTTTTCTCTTTTTATATTTAATTTTGGTTTACAAAAATACTTTGATGATAAAATTACACAAGCTGTTAATAATTCCAATGATGTAGCTAAAAATTATTTAGAAGAAAGTAAAAAAAACGTTAAGTCTGATGTTATATTAATGAGTGTTGGATTAAATAGGGCTTCAAATTTTTTTTATTCTAATCCAAAACAATTTTTAAGAGTTATAAACGCTGAAAAGATTTTAAGAAGAATTGATGAAGTTTTTCTTATAGACAGTGCAGGAAATATATTAATTTCAGAGACAAGTGGATCCGCAGATAATTTTTATATTCCTGGTGAAGAAACTTTTGATGCTGCATTAGCCGGGGCTCCTGTTATAATTTCTGGCAATTTAGAGAACAAGACTTCTGCAATGATAAAACTTAATTCTCTTATTGATACTTATCTTTACATTTCAAGAAATATTGAACCTGAAATTTTAAAATACCTTAATGAGACTGAAAAAGCAGTAGATTTTTATTATTCTATAGAAAATAGTCAGACCGGTATAAAAATTACTTTTGCGATTATATATATAATAGTGATAACTTTATTATTATTCCTTTCTACTGCTATAGCAATTACTTTTGCTAGAAGATTAACAAAACCTATTATTAATTTGATAAGCGCATCAGAAAGTATAAGTAAAGGCGAACTTGACATAAAAGTTCCTGAAATAGAGTCAGACGAAGAATTTAAAAAACTTAACATAAATTTTAATAACATGATAACAAGGTTAAAAAAACAACAAGACAAACTCTTAGTAACTGAGAGATATGAAGCTTGGGAAGTTGTAGCAAGAAAACTGGCACATGAAATTAAAAACCCACTCACTCCAATACAATTATCAATCGATAGACTTAAAGAAAAATACTCCTCAAAAATTAATGAGGATAAATCTCAATTTAATGAATATTTATTAACTATTAATCGTCAAATTAAAGATATTGAAAAACTTGTTAATGAATTTTCAAACTTTGCTCGAATGCCTAGACCCATGATAAAAAAGACTAATTTAAATGAGGTTGTCTCGAGATCAAAAAAATTTTTAGAAGTTTCTTTAAAAAGCAAAATTTCACTAAGTCAAAATAAACATGAAAATTTTATTATGGGAGATGAAGATCAATTATATAGAGTTTTTATCAACATCATTAAAAATGCCGATGAGTCTATAGCTGAAATTTTAAATAAAAAGCCAGATTATAAAGGTAAAATTGAGATAGAAATTCTTCATAATAATGATTATATAGTCACTATTATAAGAGATAATGGCGAAGGAATTCCAGACACAAAAAAAGCAATGACACCCTATTTTACAACAAAAAAAAACGGGACTGGCTTAGGACTACCAATAGTAAATAAAATAATTAATGAACACTCAGGAGAAATCTTCATTAAAAAAGAAAAAGGTACAATTATTGAAATTTGGTTACCAAGTATTTAGCATATGAATAAAGAAATTTTAGTTATAGATGACAATCCAGATATAAGATATTTAATTTGTAACATTCTAAAGGAAAAAAACTTTAATGTAAGACCAGCAGCTAACTTTGGTCAAGCTGAATTAGAAATTAACAAAAAATTACCTGATCTAGCTATAATTGATATTAAATTAGACAGAACAGATAAAGATGGTATTGATTTATTAAAACTTATCTTAAAAAAAAACAATACAATTCCAGTAATAATGATTTCTGGCCACGCTTCGGTCCAAATTGCTCTAGAGTCTATTAGATTAGGTGCGTATGAGTTTATTGAAAAAGGCGCTTCCTTTTCAAAAGATAAATTATTAAATTATGTAAATAGAGCTATAGAGGCAGCTAATCTGAAGCAAGAAAAAGACATAATTGAAAATAAACTATTCCATTCCTTCGACCTTATTGGCAAAAGTCAATCAATCCTTAAAGTAAAAAAAATAATTGAAAAATTGTCTAATACCGAAAGTAGAGTTTTAATTTCAGGACCAACTGGTTCAGGTAAAGAATTAGTCGCTAGAAAAATTCACAAATTTTCACCACGCAATAAAAAACCATTTGTAGTAATTAATGCAGCTTCACTAAAAGAGACAACCTATGAAAAGGAACTATTTGGTCAAGAGTTTGAAGATGGTACTATTTCTTTTGGTGCTCTTGATCGAGCAAATAAAGGAACTTTGCTAATAGATGAGGTGACAGAAATGCCAATTGAAACACAAGCAAATATTTTAAGAGTTTTAATAGATCAAAAATTTAAAAGAATTAATGGAAAAAAAGATATTAATGTTAATATAAGAATAATTTCATCTTCTTCAAAAAATTTAAACGAAAAAGTTTCAACTGGCAAATTTAGGGAAGACTTGTTTCATAGACTTAACGTTGTACCAATTGAAATAAGCCCCTTAACTTCAAGAACAGAAGATATTCCTGAATTAATAAATTATTTTAAAAAAAAGATTTCTGAAATTAATGGCGTGAAAGAAGTTGAAATTGATACAAATAATGACCAACTATATACATACAATTGGCCAGGTAACGTCAGGGAGCTAAGAAATTTAATTGAGAGAATAACAATTCTCTCTGCCAATGAGTCTAAGGAGAATATAAACAAATCAATTAACGACATACTTTCTAATAAAGACTCTCTAAATAAAGACGCCATTCTGCAAGATACATTTGCTTCTCCATTAAAAGAAGCAAGGGAACATTTTGAGAAAGAATACCTCACTATTCAATTAAAAAAAAACCATGGAAACATATCAAAAACAGCTGATTTTATCGGCATGGAACGTTCAGCACTCCACAGGAAATTGAAGCAACTGGGCATTAAAGGTATAAACTAAAAAATGAATATAATAATTTGCGGTGCCGGAAAAGTCGGCTTTTCAATTAGTAAGCAATTATCGTCGCAAGGCCATTCGGTCACTGTCATTGATCAGTCGTCAGAAGATATCAAAAAAATAAATGATACTCAGGATGTTAAAGGTATTGTAGGTAGAGCTACACTACCTTCTGTTTTAGAAAATGCAGGTGCAGAAAATGCTGACATGATTATTGCTGTCACAAGGAATGACGAAACAAATATGATTGTATGTCAGCTAGCGAGTTCTTTGTTTAATATTTCAAAAAAAATTGCGAGAATAAGAACAAAAGACTTTTTAGAAGGTAAATGGAGCAAACTTTATAATAAATCAAATATTCCTATTGATGTAATTATTTCTCCTGAGAAAGAGGTCGCTAAATCATTATTTAGAAGATTAGAGGCACCCGGAGCTCTTGATAATGTTCCATTTATAAATAATAAGGTAAAAATGCTTGAAATAGCTATAGAAAAAAAATGCCCTATAATAAATACTCCTTTAAAAAAATTAACAGAAAAATACCCAAATTTTAGAGCCAACATTGTAGGCTTGGTAAGAAAAGAGAAATTTCAGTTTTTAAAAAAGGACGATAAATTAATAGAAGGTGACAACGTATACGTGGTTGTAAGTAGTGATCAATTAAATCAAATTTTAAAGGCTTTTGGTCATGAAGAAAAAACCTCTAAAAAAATTTTAATAATTGGAGGAGGAAATATTGGTTTTCATTTAGCAAAAATGGTTGAAGAAAATTTTGAAGGAGCAAGAGTAAAAATCATTGAAAAAGACAAATCAAGAGCTGAAGAAATTGCTTCAGATCTTACCTCTTCAATTGTAATAAATGGTGATGCTTTGGATGAAGAAATTTTAAAAGAAGCTAATTTAGAAGAGTCAGAGACTGTGCTAGCTTTGACTAACGATGATGAAAATAATATTATGGCGTGTGTTTTAGCAGAGAAGACTGGTCAAACAAAAAGAACAATCGCAATTGTAAATAAGTCAAATTACAGTTTATTACAAAGCTCTTTAAATATAGATGATTTAGTAGATCCGAGAATGACAACTGTCTCTAGAATAATGGAGCATGTGCATAGAGGCACTATAGCTACGGTTTATTCATTATTAGATGGTGAATTTGAATTCATAGAAGCAAAAGTTTTGGAAAAGTCTGAACTGGTAAATAAAAAAATTAAAGAGAGTAATTTACCAGAAAATACAAGGGTTGGAGCTGTTGTTAGAGGAAAGCAAGTTATTATACCAAGAAGTGATTTTATATTTGAAAAGGATGACCTAGTGGTTCTTTTAGTAAGTAGAGATCAATTGAATGAGATAGAAAATATTTTTAGTATTGTTTAAATTTTTTTTTCCCATTTAATACAACTTTTGACTATTTTGCTTAGAATATTTTTTTTAGGTCTCCACTTTAAAAAACGTTTAATTTTTTTATTATTTGCAATTATTTCTTCCATATCTCCTTTTCGTCTATCTTTAACTTTAACTTTTATTTTTTTTCCTAATTGTTTTTGAAATTCGTATATTGCATCTAGTACTGATACACCGTTTCCATATCCACAATTTAAAATAATATTTTTATTTTCATTGTTAATTTTTTTTAGAACCATTATATGAATTTTCGCTATATCTGACACGTGGATGTAATCTCTAATGCAAGTACCATCTTTTGTTTTATAGTCATTACCATAAACATTTATGTTAGGATTCATTTTTTTAGAGCATATAGATAAATTTTTAAATAGTTGATCACCAATAGAAATTTGCCCTATATTTCCACTTTCACTAGCTCCTGCAACATTAAAATATCTTAAAATTGCAAAATTAGTTTTATTTTTAATTAAATTTTTTTTAATTATATTTTCACCTTTTAATTTAGTTTTGCCATAAACACTTTTTGGCTCCAGTTTAGAATTTTCTTTTACAGATTTAATTTTGTCTTTATAAACAGCACAAGTAGAGGAAAAAATTAAATTTTTAATATCATTTTTTTTGCAGCAATTAATCACATTTCTAGTTCCAATGACATTGTTTGAAAAATATTTTTTTGGTTTTCTTTCACTTTCACCAACACTCAAACAGGCAGCTAGATGTATGATAGACTGTATTTTATTTTGCTTAACTATTCTATCCAATCTTTTAAAATTTCTTATATCACACAAGAAAAAATTTGCTTTTTTATGAAGTAACCTTTTATAACCAGTTGAAAGATTATCAACAACAAAAACTTTTTTTTTTGCTTTTATTAATTGCTCTACAATATGACTACCTATATAACCAGCACCACCAGTAATTAAGATATTGTTCATTTCATTTATATTTTTTTTTAAGTTTATTAAATAAATTTAAGGCACATTCAATTACTTCGTCCATATTTAAATATCTATAACTTGCTAATCTGCCTTCAAAATAAATATTTTTATTTTCCATTTTTTTAATTAATTTTTTATATTTTTTAAAGAGAATTGAATTTTTTTTGTTACTTATTGGATAATAGGGGTCCCCTTTTGATTTTGGAAATTCATAAGAAATTGTAGAATATTTAGATTTTTGTTTTGTTACATGTTTTATTTCTACCTTTCGCGTAAATTTATTTTCATTTGGAAAATTTATTTGTACACATTCTTGTATTTTATTTTTCTTAAAAGTTTTAAATTTAAAATCAAGAGATCTCCAATTCAACTTTCCATACTTGTAATTAAAAAAAACATCAGGTGGACCAGTATAAATTGTTGCTATACTTGGAGAAATATTATTTTTAATTTTTTCATATGAAGTATTAAGCAAAACCTTTATTTTTTTATTTTTAATCATATTCGCAAAAAGATGAGTATAGCCTTTTTTTGGCATTACTTTTAATTTTTGATTAACGTAGTAAGGATCACGATTAAAACGTATTGGCAGTCTACCGACAACACTTTTATTTAGATTTTTTGGATGAATTCCCCATTGCTTAATTGTATAATTTTTATAAAAATTTTCATAAATATCTTTTCCTAATTTTGATAAAATAAAGTCTTCACTATTTTTAATTTTTTTTTTTCTAATTTTTAAAGTATTGATAAATTTTTTTGCTTCTTTACTACTTTTAAACTTTTTATTGAAAAATTTCTCAATTGTATCAAGATTAATAGGAATGGGATATAGTTCACCTTTGACATTTGATTTGACAATATAGTTTCCTTTAATCCATTTTGTAAAATTACTTACATAGTCAAAAATTTTTCTTTTTTTAAACCTCATATAGTGCGGCCCATATTTATGAATTCTTAATCCTTTTTTATTAATCTCATCATAGCAATTGCCGGCAATATGATTTCTTTTTTCAACAATTAAACATGACCAATTTTTAATTTTAGCCGCTCTTTCAGCTATCACACATCCCACAGGACCAGCACCTACTATGAGCAGATCAGGTTTTTTATTTTTATTTTTTTTAATATTCATTATCTTAACTTTTTAATTGCTGATAATACCACACCGTTCCTTTTAACCTCTGCTATATTTTCTAAATTGTATTCATCATAACAATTTGAAATACTTTTATTATTTTCAGAAAACATTGTTCTATTTGTCATAATAATATATGAGGCTTTTTTTATGTCTGTATATTCAACATTTTTATATTTTTGTTTCATATAATTTTTAACCACTGATGGATTAATACCACATGAGTAAAAATTAATTTTTTTTCCTTGTAAATTTGAGTTTAGAATTAATTCTTTTAAGCTTACTGACCAATAGTCATTTTCAAATTTTTTATATCTTGAATCTTTTTCTCCTGAAAGAAAATTTAAAAATGTATAATGATAAGGTGTTATCTTTATGAAATTAACAAGGTGATAAGATAACAGAAAAAATAGCGTTAATTTTAAAATATTGAAGATTAAACTTTTGTTGTTAAAAATTACTACAAAAGTTATAGCCGGAATAATTACTAAATAGGGAGTAACCCATAAAAACAATCTAAGACCGTCGTAGATAGGATATGAAATAAAAAATAAAATTAAGTTTGGGAAAATTAATAAAGTAATTATTAAAAGTATTTTAACTTTAAAATTACTAAATTTCTCTTTTAAATAACTAAATTTAAAGATCATTATAGGAATTGAAATAATATATAAAAAAATTAAAAATTCCGGTAATTTGTACAAATAGTTAGTAAGTAAATAATTTTTTGGTATCTCATTTGAAAAAATATATGAGCCATTTATTAAATTAAAAGGCCACCCTACATTTAAAGATAAAGTCTTTAAAAAAAATTTAAAAGGGTATGTGAAGATATTACCATGTGTGTCGACCCAAAATAATATTAAAATTAAGTAGAAAAAAATTAAATAAATCAAGATGTCTATTAAAGCATCTTTTAATTTTTTTCTTGAAAAAAAAAATAAATTAATAAAAAAAATCATTATTATTGGAATTAAGGAGCCCATGAATAATAACTGAATACCTGTTCCTAAAGCAGATAAAGTTGAAATTTTAAAGACAATCAAAAATCTTTTTTTAAAATTAAAATTTTTAACAGTATATTTTATTAAGTAATACACTATCCAAACATGTGCAAATGTAATTATGGTGTCTTTGTTGTTGATGGCAAAGTGACCAAAAAAAAATGGAATAAAAAAAAGAAAAACGCTGATTGTTTTAGCGACGTTTGTACTAAAAAGTTTTTTTGTAATTTTATAAACTCCAATGATAGTTAAAAAACCAAATAAGGTGTTTATTAAATGATGAATTTCTATGCTATATTTATTTGGAACTACTTGGCTCAATAAACTCGATAGCGACCAATAAAGAGTTGAATATCTATATTTTTGATCAAAATTTTCATCTAATAATCCAAATGACAACAAATAATCAAGGTTAATTTTTCCAATAATTTGATAATATTTTTCATCCCAAGATGTGCCTAAAGATATTGCACAATAAATTCCATAAAATACTAGTAAATATTTCAATTTGACCTGATGTTTTAATAAAAGATTTGAAAATTTATTCAATGTACAATTTTATTTTAATTCAGAAGAAATTTTGCTAATAAACTTTTTAATTAATATCGCATCCTCATCAGATAATATTTTATCTTTTTCTAAACCACTTCTTATTTCAGACCTAATCTTGTCCTTTATCATATCAGCTGACTCTTTATCTAGACTTGAAAGTTTAGCTAAAACCTCTAATTTATCGGATAAAAATGTATTATAAAAAACATTTATAATTATTATGATTGAAAAAGTAATAGCTATTAATTTAATAAAAAAAACTTTTAAATTGCTTTCAGGTTTCATGTTCTTATAATTATACTGATAGTATTAAAATTCAATGATAAACTTGCCTCAAATAGATATAATTATACCTAATTTTAATAAGGGTAAATATTTAAGAGAGTGCTTACAATCCGTAATAAATCAAACATATAAAAAATGGAAAATATATATTGTAGACGACTGTTCTACGGATAATTCAAGAGAAATTCTTATAGATTTTAAAAAGGAAGATAGATTTAATATTACTCTTTTGGACAAAAACTTTGGTCCATCACACTGCCGCAATATAGGAATTAAAAATTCAACATCAAATTTTATTGCATTTTTGGACTCAGATGATTTTTGGCCTGATAATAAATTAGAAATACAGATTAAAGAAATGCTAAATAATAATTATGATTTTTCTTACACTGATATTAAATTTTTTTTTAATGATAATAAAACAAATATTGATAAAACTAATTTACCAAAAATTTATGATTTAAAAAAATTTATAACCAGGTCTACAATGAGCACTTCTTCAATTGTTGTTAAAAGAACTTTAATTGAAAAAATAAATTTTTCAAATGTTCAACATGAAGATTTTTTATTTAAGTGCCAGATACTTAAGAAGGGAAATTTAGCTTTTAAAATTTTTGATACTTTCGTATTTTATAGAATTAATAAAAATAATAGATCGTCTAATAAAATAATTAACATAATAAATCTTTGGAAAATTAATAGATTATTTAATAATTTAGGATTTTTCGATAATCTAAAGTCTATAATCTCTATCAGTTACAACTCTTTTAAAACTTATGGTTGGAAATAAATATTCTTATGGAAAAAGAAAATAATAAGATTATTTTACAAAAAAATACAAAAATATACATTTTTGCACCTGCAAATACATATACCGGGGGTCCTGAGTGTTTGCATCAATTAGCTTATCACTTAAAGCAGATATTTAGAGTTAAAACTTTAATGTTTTATTTACCAAATGAAGTGAAAAAACCCACTCACGAGTATTTTAAACATTATAAAGTAAAATTTACTAAAATAATTCAAGATAAAAAAGAAAATATCTTAATCATGCCTGAACACTATCTTTATCTTAAAGAAGGTTTGAAATATTCCAAAATAAGAAAGATTATTTGGTGGTTAAGTTTAGATAATTATTTCGGTTTTAAATTTAGATATCAAAACACAAAACTATTACGCTCGATCATAAAAATACCGTTTAACCTAATCTCAATTTTTAACAAATTAACTAGTTTCTATTTTGGAATATTAAATTATCATGATTATTTAAAATTTATCTATAAATTTAAAGATTTAAAAAAACAATCTGAAATTTCACAAGCTGATAAACACTTGATGCAATCTTACTATTCCTATGATTATTTAAAAAAAGATTTAAATAATTTGGAATTTTTATTTGATTTTCAAAATAAAAAAATTATTCAAAATAGCAAGTATAAATCCAAGAAAGAAAACATAATATGTTATTCTCATAAAAGTGGAGAATTTTTAAAATTTTTTATACAATCAAATGATAAAAAATTTATAGAATTAAAAAATTTTAGCGCAAAACAGATAATTGAAATTTTTAGAAAATCTAAAATTTATATTGATTTTGGATATCATCCTGGAAAAGATAAAATGCCAAGAGAGGCAGCATTATTTAATAACTGTATAATTACAAATACTAAAGGCAGCGCATACAATTCTTATGATATTCCAATAAATAAGAAATTTAAATTTAAACAAAGAAATAGTGAAATAAAGAAATTAGATGTTTTAATAGAGAAAATATTTAAAAATTATAAAGAAGAAATAAAATTATATGGAAGATATAAAAAACAAATTTTAAATGAAGAAAAGAACTTTAAAAAACAATTATTAAAAATTTTTAAAAAATAAATTTTAACATGGTGCCCTCACACGGACTCGAACCGCGAACCTATTGATTACAAATCAATTGCTCTACCAATTGAGCTATGAGGGCCTACAAAATACATTAATTATACTAAAAGACTAATACAATCAATTTTTTTTATTACCAACAGTTTTATTAATATGATGACAAACTATTGAAACCGAGTTAGCTATATTTAAACTTTCCATTTTATTACTAATGTATATTTTGTAAATAAAATCTGAATTGGCTTTAGTATTTTTATTTAGGCCAGATCCCTCTGATCCAAATAGAAGCACATTTTTACCCTCCCATTTTGCGTCAGTAAAATCTTTGCTTGCCAAAGAGTCAAACGCACTTATCCAAAAATCTTTAGACTTTAAAAATCGTAGTGTAGTATTTATGTTGGACACTCTAAAAATATTTATATGTTCCATACCACCACTTGCTGATTTAAACAGAAGTTTACTTTTAAATGGAAAAGAGCGATCTTTAACTATCAGACCATTTATTCCAAAACTGACTGCGCTCCTTATGATCGAGCCAATATTTCTTGGATCAGACACATCCTCTAAAGCTAAAAAATTCATATTTTTTTTAACATTCAGTTCTAAATATTCTTTGATTTTTATTTCGTCAAAATCTTCTATTTCAGCAACGATATTTTGATGAGAAATGTCCTCTTTTCCACAAAGATTATCTATCTCTTTCTTTGATTTATAAAAAACGTGAACCTTTTTTAGTAAGTTTTTATTTTGATTATCTCTATTAATTTTTTTTAAAGCATCCTCAGTAATAAATAGACGATGTACCTTTCTTCTTGGATTTTTAAGAGCCTCGGTGACCGCATGCCTTCCAATTATTAAAAAAGTAGTTTTTTTCATAAAAATCTTGGTTTTTTTTCAAATAATTAGCATATTTTAATGCAAAATGATTTATTGCATTTATTGTACAAAAGCTTATAAAACCCTTGTTGTTGAATGCTTTTTAAGTTAGTGGGTATCCCTAAAGAAAATATGGAGGGGTACCAAAGCGGTCAAATGGGGCGGGCTGTAAACCCGTTGACTTCGGTCTTCGAAAGTTCGAATCTTTCCCCCTCCACCATACTTAAAAACGTTTAATAATGAAGAGCGTGTTAAGTTTGGATTTTGCGGGTGTAGTTCAATGGTAGAACGCTAGCCTTCCAAGCTGGATGTAAGGGTTCGATTCCCTTTACCCGCTCCAAAAACAAAATTAAAAAGAAAAAAAAAGGAAAAAAAAATGTCGAAGGAAAAGTTTAATAGAAATAAACCGCATTGTAACATTGGTACAATCGGACACGTAGACCACGGTAAGACTACTTTAACTGCAGCAATTACTAAAGTTCTTGCAGAAGCAGGCGGAGCAAAGTTTGTTGCTTATGATCAAATTGATAAAGCTCCAGAAGAAAAAGAAAGAGGAATAACTATATCAACTGCCCACGTAGAGTATGAAACAGCTAAAAGGCATTATGCTCATGTTGATTGTCCTGGTCACGCCGATTATGTGAAAAATATGATTACAGGAGCAGCTCAAATGGATGGAGCAATTTTAGTTGTTAACGCTGCTGATGGTCCAATGCCACAAACTAGAGAGCACATTCTATTAGCTCGTCAAGTAGGAGTTCCTGCGATAGTAGTTTTTCTAAATAAAATAGATACTGTCAAAGATAAAGAGTTAGTTGATCTTGTTGAAGAAGAAATCAGGGAATTGTTAACTTCATATAAATTTCCTGGAGATAAAATTCCAATTATAAAAGGATCAGCACTTAATGCAGTTGAAGGCAAAGACGAAGCAACTGGAAAGAATGCTATTATGGAATTAATGAAAGCAGTTGATGAAACAATTCCTCAACCAGATAGACCTAAAGATAAACCTTTCTTGATGCCAGTTGAAGATGTTTTCTCAATTTCTGGAAGAGGAACAGTAGTAACTGGAAGAGTTGAGCAAGGTGTTATTAAAGTTGGAGAAGAAATTGAAATAATCGGTATTACAGATACAAAAAAATCTGTGTGTACTGGTGTAGAAATGTTTAGAAAACTTTTAGACAGCGGTGAAGCAGGTGACAATATTGGTGCATTGTTAAGAGGTGTTGAAAGAGATGATGTTCAGAGAGGACAAGTTTTAGCTAAACCTGGTTCAGTAACACCTCATACAGAGTTTGAATGCCAAGCATACATTCTTAAAAAAGAAGAGGGTGGAAGGCATACTCCATTTTTCACGAAATACAGGCCTCAATTTTATTTCAGAACTACTGACGTTACTGGTGAAGTAACTCTTCCTTCGGGAACGGAAATGGTAATGCCTGGAGATGACGGTAAGTTTAGCGTGAAATTAATTACTCCGATTGCTATGAGCCAAAACTTAAATTTTGCCATACGTGAAGGCGGTAAAACTGTTGGAGCTGGCGTAGTAACGAAGATAATTAAATAGGAGCGTAGCTCAACTGGTAGAGCGCCGGTCTCCAAAACCGGAGGCTGTGGGTTCGAGTCCCTCCGCTCCTGCCAAATAAATTAAAAAAAAGTGTATTATGAGAAATCCGCTAAAATTTTTACAAGAAGTAAAACAGGAAGCCTTTAGAATATCTTGGCCTACAAAAAAAGATACCATGACAGGAGCATTAATGGTTTTTGGATTAGCATCCATTGCAGCAATTTTCTTTTTACTCTTGGATCAAATTTTAAGATTTTTGTTAAACATAATTTTAAACATAAGTTTTTAAATGAATTGGTATATAGTTCAGGCATACTCGGGTTTTGAAAAAAAAGTAGTAGAAAACATTAAAGATGAGTTAAAAAGGCATAACTTAGAAAGTAGTTTAGACCAACTTTTAATTCCCACACATCAGGTAACTGAGGTTAAAAAGGGCAAAAGAACAAAAAAAGAAAAAAAGTATTTTCCAGGCTATGTACTAATTAAGATAAATTTAACCAAACAAATTTATCATTTGATTAAAAATTTACAAAAAGTTAGCGGTTTTCTTGGTTCATCCAATAAACCTACTCCAATTTCTGATGGTGAAATAAAAAGAATTTTAGGTCAGGTTTCAGAAAGTGCAATTAACCAAAAGACTGGAATGAATTTTGAAATTGGTGAAAAAGTAAAAGTTTGTGACGGTCCTTTTGCATCTTTTAGCGGTCTTATTGAAGAAATTGATGAAGAAAAGTCTAGACTCAAGGTATCAGTTTCGATATTTGGTAGGGCGACACCAGTTGATTTAGAATTTAACCAGGTCGAAAAGAATTAATTATGGCAAAAGAAATAACAGGATATGTGAAGTTACAGATTAAGGGTGGACAGGCAAATCCATCTCCTCCAGTAGGACCAGCACTTGGTCAAAGAGGAATAAATATTATGGAATTTTGTAAAGCTTTCAATGAAAAAACAAAATCTTTTATGGGGAAACCGGTTCCAGTTGTAATAACAGTTTATAAAGATAAAAAATTTGATTTTGTTATAAAATCTCCTCCTGCTTCACATTTCATTAGAGAGGCTGCTAAATTAAAAAGTGGCTCTAAAGAACCTGGGAGAATGATAGCAGGATCTATTACAATGAAACAAGCTGAAGCAATTGCTAAAGAAAAAATGAAAGATTTAAATGCTTTTGATCTTAAAGAAGCAACAAAAATAATTTGTGGTTCAGCAAGATCTATGGGCATAGAGGTTAAAGAATGAAAAAAAGATCTAAAAGATATAAATTAATTGAAAAGAAAAAAACCAAAGAGAAGATAGCCTTTGATAAATCTTTAGATTTAATAAAAGATACTTGCACTTCAAAGATAGATGAGTCAATTGATATTTCTATTCGAATAAATACAAAACAGTCAAAAGGTGGAGATTTTAATTTGAGAACTGTCGTGAAATTACCTAATGGCAATGGTAAAAAAAATAAAATAGCTGTTTTATGTGAGCAAGAAAAAACAGAAGAGGCAAAAAAACTTGGAGCAGATATAGCTGGCTCTCAAGATTTATTAGATAAAATTTCTAATGGTAAGATTAATTTTGATAGATTAATTTGCACACCAGGAATGATGAGCAAAATAGGTAAACTTGGAAAAATTCTTGGACCAAAAGGATTAATGCCAAATCCTAAACTTGGAACAGTTTCAAATGATTTAAAAAAATCAATTTCAGATATAAAATCAGGTTTAGTTGAAATTAAAAACGATAAAGATGGAAATTTAGCTTTATCAATAGGTAGAAAAAACTTTTCAAAAGATAAGTTAAAAGAAAATTACAAACATTTTATAGAATTTTTAAAAAAGGAGAAACCCGAAAATATTAAAGGCGAATTTATAAGAAATATATATTTAACTTCAACTATGGGTATATCTTATAAAATAGGTGGTAAGATTTAGTTATGATGAACAAAGAGAATAAAAAAAACTATATCGAAGAGATGAAGAAAAACTTTTCTTCTAATAACTCGGTAATGATTGCTCAATATCAAGGTTTAAACGTTAATGAACTTGATGAGTTGAGAAAACAGTTGAGAGAAAAAGGTATACTTTTTAAAATTACAAAAAATCGAATAACCAAAATTGCTATAAAAGAGACACCTGTTAAAGAATTAGAAAAATATTTCACTGGACCTACAGCTGCAGCATTATCTTCAGATCCAATTACTACTGCAAAGATTTTAACAAAATTTGCAAAAACTCATCAAAAATTAAAAATTATTGCTGGCTTTATGGATGGTAAAGTTTTAGATCAAAAAGAGGTGGCTATTATCGCCACATTACCTTCTTTGGAAGAAGCGAGGGCTAAAATTGTGGGTATTTTGTCATCTCCGGCCCAAAAATTAGTAAGTATTTTACTTGCACCAGGCTCAAAAATTGCTAATTTAGCGCGCGCGAAGAGTTTAAAAAATTAATTACAAGGATCACAATGTCAGACTTAAATAAAATTATTGAAGATTTATCAAAACTAACAGTTGTCGAAGCAGCTGAACTTTCAAAGCAATTAGAAGAAAAATGGGGAGTTACTGCAGCAGCTCCAGTAGCAGCAGCAGCACCAGCAGGCGCAGCGCCGGCAGGAGAGGAAAAATCTGAGTTTTCGTTATTCCTAGCAGCCGCTGGCGATAAAAAAATTAATGTTATTAAAGAAGTTAGAGCAATTACTGGTTTAGGTTTAAAAGAAGCTAAAGATTTGGTTGAGGGAGCACCAAAAGAAATTAAAAGTGGTGTACCAAAAAAAGAAGCTGACGAATTTAAGAAAAAACTTGAAGCAGCAGGCGCTAAAGTAGAATTAAAGTAAATTAAAATTTAAGACAGAAATTATTGCGAAATTGTTTCGCAATTAAACTATTTGATGGATTTATCTTTTACTCAAAAGAAAAGTATAAGAAAAAGTTTTGGTAAGCTAGTTGAGGGCTTGTCAATTCCAAATTTAATTGAAGTTCAAAAAAATTCGTACCAAGAATTTTTATCCTCTAAGGCATTGAACGAACAGATGGATGTCTTGTCAAAAGGGATAGATAAAGTTTTTAAAAGTATTTTTCCAATTGATGATAACTCAGAAAAATCCACTTTAGAATACATATCGTACAAACTAGAAAAACCAAAATTCGATGTGCTTGAATGCAAACAGAGAAGCTTAACATATTCTGCTTCATTAAAAGCCAACTTAAGACTAGTAGTGTACGATATAGACACTGAAAATAATACTAAGCAAATCTTGTCAGCTAAGGAACAAGAAGTTTTTATAGGCGATCTACCTTTGATGACTCCTAGTGGAACTTTTGTAGTCAATGGAGTTGAAAGAGTTGTCGTAAACCAGATGCACAGAAGTCCAGGTGTATTTTTTGATCACGATAAAGGCAAAACGCACTCTAGTGGAAAATTATTATTTAATTGTAGAATTATACCCGGAAGAGGTTCTTGGTTAGATTTTGAATTTGATCCGAAAGATATTTTATATTTTAGAATTGATAGAAAAAAAAAATTACCAATTACAACAATCTTATTTGCATTAGGAATTTCAAAAGAAAAAATAATTAAAACATTTTACTCTACAAGTTTATGTAGATTAGATGAAAAAAGTAATAAATGGATAACAACATTTAATATAAATAATTACAAAAGACCAGTTAAATTAATTTTTGATTTAATTGATGCAAAGAATGGTAAAAAGATTTTATCTAAAGGTGAAAAATTAAATTTTGTAATTGCGAAAAAACTTGAAGAAAAAAACTTAAAAGAAATATTTATTTCCAAAGAAGAATTAATTGGTAAATATATCTCAAAAGATCTTAAAGATAAAAATAACAATATATTTCTTTCATCTGGCTCAGATTTAAATGAAGAAGTTTTAGAAAAAATAAAGACCGAAGAGATTAAAAATTTAGAACTGGTAAATATAGATCCTATTAACAAGGGACCATATTTGCTTGAAACTTTAAAGATAGATAAAAATTCTAATAAAACAGATGCGTTAAACGATATATATAAAGTGTTAAGACCTGGTGAAGCACCTACAATAGAGATTGCTGAAGAAGTTTTTCAAAATTTATACTTTAAAAAAGATAGATATGATCTTTCAGAAGTAGGAAGAGTTAAACTTAATTCAAAATTAGATTTAAATAGAGATGTTAAAGACAACACTCTTAACACAATAGATATTATTGCAATAATAAAATTCATGCTAGATCTTAGAGATGGTAAAGGCGAGGTAGATGATATTGATCACCTAGGAAATAGAAGAGTGAGGTCGGTAGGAGAGCTTGTAGAAAATCAATTCAGAATTGGATTATTAAGAATGGAGAGAACTGTAAAAGAGAAAATGTCTACTTTTTTAGAAATAGAGTCCGCAATGCCACAGGATTTAATAAACGCTAAGCCAATTACCACATCATTAAAAGATTTTTTTGCAACATCACAATTATCTCAATTTATGGATCAAACAAATCCACTGTCAGAAATTACACATAAAAGAAGGGTTTCAGCTTTAGGCCCAGGTGGGCTTACAAGAGAAAGAGCTGGTTTTGAAGTTAGAGATGTTCATCCTACTCACTATGGTAGAATCTGTCCAATAGAAACTCCTGAAGGTCCAAATATAGGGTTAATTAATAGCTTAGCGACTTACTGCAGAGTAAATAAATTTGGCTATATAGAGAGTCCTTACAAAAAAGTAATAAAAGGTAAAGTAACCAAAGAAATCAAATATTTATCAGCAATAGAGGAAGAAAAATATACCATTGCTCAAGCTAATTCAAAAATAAGTCAGGACGGGACGTTCGAAGAAGAATTGGTAGCATGCAGGAAAAACTTAAATTTTCAGTTATCAAATAAAGATAACATTGACTTTATTGATGTATCACCAAAACAATTAGTTTCAGTGGCTGCTGCTCTAATTCCATTTTTAGAAAATGATGATGCTAATAGAGCATTAATGGGATCAAACATGATGAGACAAGCAGTTCCATTACTTAAACCCGAGTCCCCTCTTGTTGGCACAGGTATTGAGTCTGATGTTGCTTTAGACTCTGGTGTAACAATTGTAGCAAAAAGAAGTGGTGTTGTTGATAAAATTGATGGTAAAAGAATTGTAGTAAAAGCTACTGAAGTTAGAGATTTGTCACAATCTGCTGTTGACATATATAATTTATCCAAATTTAAGAGATCAAATCAAAACACATGCATAAACCAAAAACCACTTGTTAAAGTCGGTGATCAAATTAAAAAAGGGGATATTATTGCGGATGGACCTGCTACAAAACTTGGTGAATTAGCTTTAGGTAAAAACGTTACAGTCGCTTTTATGCCTTGGCAGGGTTATAATTTTGAAGATTCAATTTTGATTTCAGAAAGATGCGTAACAGATGATGTATTTACATCAATTCACATTGAAGAGTATGAGTCAATGGCCAGAGATACAAAGTTGGGAGCTGAAGAAATAACAAGAGACATTCCAAATGTAAGTGAAGAAAGTTTGAGAAATTTAGATGAGTCAGGAATTGTGTATGTTGGTGCAGAGGTAAAACCTGGAGATATATTAGTTGGCAAAGTTACTCCTAAAAGTGAAACATCATCTAGCCCAGAAGAAAAGCTTCTTAGATCTATTTTCGGGGAAAAAGCTACAGATGTAAGAGACTCTTCCTTAAAACTTCCCTCTGGAAGCGCAGGCGTAGTAATAGATGTCAGAGTTTTTAATAGACATGGTATTGAAAAAGATGAAAGGTCAATTGCAATAGAAAGGTCTGAAATTGAATTAGTTCAGGAAGATAGAAAAGTCGAAGAAGAAATATTAAATAGAAATATTAAATCTAGGACTACAGACTTACTTAAAAATCAAGCAATAAGCAAAAATTACAAAGAACTTAAAGCTGGTTTGACATTAAATGAAAACGATTTAAGTAATCTAAATTTAAAAGATTTATGGAAAATGACTTTTAAAGATGAAAAAATAAACGAAAATATTTTAAAATTAAAAAATCAATACGATAACGCCTTAGAAGATATTAATTTAAGATTTGATGATAAAGTAAATAAAATTCAGCAAGGAGACGACTTATTACCGACTGTGATGAAAGTAGTAAAAGTTTTTGTTGCAGTAAAAAGAAGATTAATGCCTGGTGACAAAATGGCAGGAAGACACGGAAATAAAGGAGTAGTTAGTAAAATAGTTCCTGTAGAAGACATGCCGTATATGGAAAATGGAAAACCAGTTGATATTGTTCTAAATCCACTTGGCGTACCAAGTAGGATGAATGTTGGGCAAATACTTGAAACTCATCTTGGCTGGTCTTGCTCTGAACTAGGCGATCAAATTAAATCTCATTTGAAAGACTTTGAGAAACAGTATGAAAAATTAAAGTCTAAACTGAAGGAAATTTATGGAGATTCATATTATTCAAATGTAATTTCAAAACTATCAAAAAAAGAGATATTTGAACTAGTAGAAAATATTTCTAACGGGATACCTATAGGAACACCAGTTTTTGATGGAGCATCAACACAAGACATAACAAAAATGTTAGATTTAGCCAAACTACCAACAAGTGGACAAACTAATCTTTGGGATGGAAGAACTGGAGAGAGATTTGATAGACCAGTGACTGTTGGAACTATTTATATGTTAAAATTAAATCATTTAGTAGAAGATAAGATACATGCTAGATCTACAGGTCCTTACAGTTTAGTTACTCAACAACCATTAGGAGGTAAAGCTCAATTAGGAGGCCAAAGATTTGGTGAAATGGAGGTTTGGGCACTTGAAGCTTATGGAGCTTCATATTCATTACAAGAAATTTTGACAGTTAAATCTGACGATGTTGCAGGAAGAACAAAGGTTTATGAAACAATTGTTAAAGGCAACAATAATTTCGAGTCGGGTGTACCTGAGTCTTTTAACGTTTTAATTAAAGAAATAAGAGCATTAGGATTAAATATAGAATTAAATTAATTTATGGAAAAAAGTATAACTAAAAATTTTAATAATCAAAATATTACTTCTGAAAATAATTTTGGAAGCATAAAAATTACTTTAGCTAGCCCAGACAAAATTAAATCATGGTCTTTTGGAGAAATAAAAAAACCGGAAACTATAAATTATAGGACTTTTAGACCTGAAAAGGATGGTCTTTTTTGTTCTAGAATTTTTGGACCTGTCAAAGATTATGAGTGTCTTTGTGGAAAGTATAAAAGAATGAAGTTTAGAGGTATAATTTGTGAAAAGTGTGGAGTAGAGGTAACCAAATCAAACGTAAGACGAGAAAGAATGGGTCATATAGATTTGGCTTGCCCAGTTGCTCATATTTGGTTTCTAAAGTCACTTCCAAGTAGAATTTCTTTGGCGATCGATATGAAGCTTAAAGAAGTTGAAAAGGTTTTGTATTTTGAGAGCTTCATCGTCATCGAACCAGGTTTGACTAATTTAAAAAAAGGTCAATTATTAAATGAAGAAGAGCTTATTAAAGCCCAAGATGAATTTGGCGAAGACGCTTTTACAGCTGGTATTGGTGCTGAAGCTGTTAGAGAGATATTAATAAACCTTGATCTTCAATCAGAACAAAAAAAACTGAGAGAGTCTTTAAAAGAGGTAAAATCTAAAGTTACAGAGGAAAGAACAATCAAAAGACTTAAATTGATAGAGTCATTTATTAACTCAGGAAATAAACCTGAGTGGATGATTTTGACCACAGTTCCTGTAATACCTCCCGAGTTAAGACCTTTGGTTCCACTTGATGGCGGAAGATTTGCAACATCAGATTTAAATGATCTTTATAGAAGAGTTATAAATAGAAATAACAGACTCAAAAGACTTTTAGATTTAAAAGCCCCAGATATTATTGTAAGAAACGAAAAAAGAATGTTGCAAGAGTCTGTTGATGCTCTCTTTGATAACGGTCGTAGAGGAAGAGTGATTACTGGCACTGGCAAAAGACCTTTAAAATCTTTAGCTGAAATGTTAAAAGGTAAACAAGGAAGATTTAGACAAAATCTTTTAGGGAAAAGGGTAGATTATTCAGGAAGATCAGTAATTGTTGTAGGGCCCGAATTAAAACTTCATCAATGCGGATTACCGAAAAAAATGGCTTTAGAACTATTTAAACCATTCCTTTACGCAAGATTGGACAAATTAGGTTTAGCAACAACAATTAAACAAGCAAAAAGATTGGTTGAAAAAGAAAAAAGTGAAGTATGGGATGCACTTGAGTATATAATAAGAGAGCACCCTGTTTTATTAAATAGAGCTCCTACTTTACACAGGTTGGGAGTTCAAGCTTTTGAAGCAAAATTAATCGAGGGTAATGCAATTGAACTTCATCCCTTAGTTTGTGCTGCCTTTAATGCAGATTTTGATGGAGATCAAATGGCTGTGCATATTCCCTTAAGCTTGGAAGCACAATTAGAAGCAAGAGTATTAATGATGTCGACTAATAATATTTTAAGCCCATCTAACGGAAAACCAATTATTGTACCGAGTCAGGACATTGTATTAGGAATTTATTATCTATCACAAGCTTCAAAATCAGATAAACCAAAAGGGATTTTTTCAAACATCGATGAAATTGAACAAGCCCTAGAAAATAAATCAATAAGTTTACATTCAAAGATTATTTCTATTTTCGAAACAGTAGACGAAAAAAATAACATAGTAAAACATAAGTATACTAGTACCGCAGGAAGATTTTTACTTGCAAACTTACTACCAAAACATCCAAATATTAAATTTACTCTAATAGATAAATTGTTGACTAAAAAAAATGTATCAGAAGTTATAGATACTATTTTTAGATATTGTGGTCAGAAAGAAACAGTTATTTTTTGTGACAAGATAAAAACACTAGGATTTAAACATGCTTTTAAGGCTGGTATTTCTTTTGGTAAAGATGACCTTATTATTCCTAAAACAAAAGAAAATCTAATAAACGATACAAAGAAAAGAATAGAAGAGTATGAGAAACAGTATTCTGATGGGCTTATTACCAGAGGCGAAAAATATAACAAAGTTGTCGATATTTGGTCTAAATGTACAGACACAGTTGCAAATGAGATGATGAAAGAAATTTCTTCAGCTGAAAAAGTATATGAGAACGATAGAATTGAGACGAACTCAGTTTATATGATGGCAGACTCTGGCGCTAGAGGCTCTCAAGCACAAATGAAACAACTTGCAGGAATGAGAGGACTGATAGCAAAACCTTCTGGAGAAATTATAGAGACACCAATAATCTCAAACTTTAAGGAAGGATTATCAGTTTTAGAATATTTTAATTCAACCCACGGAGCTAGAAAAGGATTAGCAGATACAGCTTTGAAAACAGCAAATTCTGGTTACTTGACTAGAAGATTGTGTGATGTAGCGCAAGATGTTCAAATCACAAAAAAAGAGTGTGACTGTAAAACTCGATCATCAGTGACTATCTCAGAGATTATAGAAGGTGGTAATATTTTAGTAAGTTTATCTGAGCGAATTTTAGGAAGAGTTATAGCAGAAAATATTAAAAATCCAGTTACTGGTGAAGTTATTATCAAAAAAGAAAAACTTATTGATGAATTTGACTGTGAAAAGATAGATGCTGCAGGAGTAAAATCTGTAAAAGTTTATTCAGTAATAACATGCGGTTCTAGCAAAGGTGTTTGCGCAATGAGTTACGGAAGAGATCTTGCTAGAGGAAAATTAGTAAGTGTTGGCGAAGCAATCGGAATGATAGCTGCACAATCAATCGGTGAGCCAGGCACTCAGCTAACGATGAGAACTTTTCACGTCGGTGGAACTGCACAAATTAAAGAAGAGTCACAAATTATCTCTCAAACAAAAGGAAGTCTTAAAATAATAAACAAAAATTTAATTGAAGACTCTAAGAAAAATATAATAGTTATGGGAAGAAATACTCAGCTAAGTATTGAAGATGAAAACAAAAGACAACTAGCAATCTATAAAGTAAATTATGGTTCTAAGTTATTTTTTAAAGATGGAGATAAAATAGAAAAAGGAAAAAAAATTGCTGAATGGGATCCTTACACACTACCTGTAATAGCTGAAACATCGGGCATAGTTAATTATATGGATTTAGTCGAAGGTACTTCCATAACTGAAACGTTAGACGATGCTACAGGTATTTCATCAAAATCAGTTACTGACTGGAAATCGGTAAGTAAAAATTCTGAATTAAAGCCAAGATTAACCTTAAGAAGTGATAAAGGCGAAATTATTAAAAAAGCTGATGGAAATGAAGCACGATATTATCTAGTACCAGACACTATACTTTCAGTTAAAGATGGACAAAAAGTTTCAGCTGGTGACGTATTAGCTAGACTTCCAAAAGAAACTTCCAAAACAAAAGACATTACAGGAGGTCTGCCGAGAGTTGCAGAGCTTTTTGAAGCTAGAAGACCAAAAGATAGTGCAATCATTGCAGAGAATGATGGAGTTATAGAATTTGGAAAAGAAGTAAGAGGTAAGCAAAAAATATCAATTGTTTCCTCAAAGGGAGAAACTTCAAATTACCTAATACCAAAAGGCAAGCACGTAAATTTTAATCAAGGTGAAAAAATAAAGAAAGGTGAGTATTTATTAGACGGAAGTCCAGCTCCTCATGATATTTTAAGAATTTTAGGAGTAGAAAAACTTACAGAGTATTTTGTAAGTGAAGTTCAAGAAGTTTATAGATTACAAGGTGTAGTAATAAATGACAAACACATTGAAACAATAGTAAGACAAATGCTAAAAAAAGTTGAAGTTAAAGATCCAGGAGACTCAGAGTTATTATTAGGAGAGGTTATTGATTTAAATGACATGAAAAATATCAATGAAAAATTGTCTAATGATAAGAAAAAACCTGTATTGTTTGAAAGAGTTCTTTTAGGTATAACTAAAGCATCTTTACAAACGAACTCTTTTATATCAGCAGCTTCTTTCCAAGAAACTACACGAGTACTAACTGACGCATCCATTAAGGGAAAAGTTGATAATCTTGAAGGACTTAAGGAAAATGTGATTGTGGGCAGATTAGTTCCAGCAGGCACAGGATTAACCAAAATGGGATGGGATAAGGAAGCTCAAAAAGAAGATAAGCTAAGATTGGAAGAATTAAAAAAAGAAGAGCAAGAAAGCGCACCTGTAGCGGAATAATCACTATATTATCTATAATAAAACAGCCAAAAATCGTTGACTTTTCTAGCTTCGATGCTAGTTTAGCGCAATTTTGAAAGTTAGAAGTAAGGTTGAATTTAGCCTTAAACACTAACAAAGACCAACTAGGTAACCCTTTCTTTTACTTCAAAATAAAATTATGCCAACTATAAATCAGTTGATAAAAAAAGGTAGAGTAAAACCATTAATAAGGAACAAGGTTCCTGCACTGCAAAAACAACCACTCAAAAGGGGTGTTTGTGTAAAGGTTTATACTACAACGCCGAAAAAACCAAATTCTGCTCTAAGAAAAGTTGCGAGAGTTAGATTATCAAATGGCTTTGAAGTAACAGCGTACATTCCCGGTGAAGGACATAATTTACAAGAACACTCTGTAGTAATGATTAGGGGCGGAAGAGTTAAAGATTTACCTGGTGTTCGATATCATATACTTAGAGGTAATTTAGATACTCAAGGTGTAGCAAATAGAAAGAAAAGACGCTCGCTTTACGGAACAAAAAAACCTAAATAACATCATGTCCAGAAAAAGAAAAGCTCCTATTAGAAAAATCTATCCAGATCCAAAATATAGATCAGTAATTATTTCAAAATTTATAAATTCAATTATGTATGATGGTAAAAGATCGACAGCAGAAAAAATTTTATATGATGCTTTGGAAAAAATTAAACAAAAAGGAAATGAAGATCCTATAAAAGTATTTAATAGTGCAATAAGTAACGTAAAACCGAATTTAGAGGTTCGATCTAGAAGAGTTGGTGGAGCCACTTATCAAGTTCCAGTTGAAGTTAAACCTAACAGAGGGCAAGCTTTAGCTTTAAGATGGATAATTGAAGCAACAAGAAAAAGAAAAAATAAAACGATGTCAGAAAAACTATATTTTGAAATAATTGATGCATCACAAAATAAAGGGTCGGCTATTAAAAAAAGAGAAGATACTCACAAGATGGCCGAGTCCAACAAAGCTTTTGCACACTTTAGATGGTAATTTATGTCAAAAAAATATTCATTAAATAAATATCGCAACATTGGAATCATGGCACACATTGATGCTGGTAAAACAACAACGACGGAAAGAATTTTATATTATACTGGTAAAAGTCATAAAATAGGTGAAGTACACGATGGCGCTGCAACAATGGACTGGATGGAGCAAGAACAAGAGAGAGGAATAACAATCACCTCTGCAGCTACTACTTGTTTTTGGAGAGATCATAGAATTAATATTATTGATACACCAGGACATGTAGATTTTACAATTGAGGTTGAGAGATCTTTAAAAGTTTTAGATGGTGCAGTAGCTGTATTTGATGGAGTAGCTGGCGTAGAACCTCAGTCAGAAACTGTATGGAGACAAGCAGACAAATATAAAGTTCCAAGAATCTGTTTTGTAAACAAATTGGACCGAACAGGTGCTGATTTTTTTAGGTGTGTTGAAATGATTAAAGAAAGACTTGGAGCTAAACCACTCGTTCTTCAAATTCCAGTAGGAATAGAAGCCGATCTTAAAGGAATAGTTGATCTAGTTAAGATGAAAGCTGTCATTTGGCAAAACGAAGATTTAGGAGCAAAGTTTGATTTAGTAGATATACCCGAAGATCTTAAAGATAAAGTCTCACAATATAGGAAAGAATTGGTAGAAACTGCTGTAGAGGAAGATGAAAAATTAATGGAAGAGTATTTAAACGGTAAAGAACCATCAGAGGCAGATCTTATAAAATGTATTAGAAAAGGTACACTGGGATTTAATTTTGTACCTATAACTACTGGGTCAGCTTTTAAAAATAAAGGTGTTCAGCCTCTTTTAGATGCAGTTATAGATTATCTACCTAGCCCAGAAGATTTAAAGTCAATAGAGGGCACTAAACTTGGATCTGATGAAAAAGTTCAAATGAAGTTTGCGGACAACGAACCTTTTTCTGGATTAGCCTTTAAAGTAGCTAATGACCCGTTTGTAGGGTCTTTAACATTTGTGAGAATTTACTCAGGGACATTAAAATCGGGCACCTCAGTTTATAATTCTTCGAAAGAAAAATCTGAGCGTGTTGGAAGAATGCTTTTGATGCATGCAAATAGCAGAGAAGATATTAAAGAGGCCACTGCAGGGGATATAGTTGCATTAGCAGGTTTAAAATACACAATTACAGGTCATACTTTGTGCGAGGAAGATAAACCTGTTCTACTTGAACCTATGGAATTCCCAGATCCGGTTATAGAAATTGCTGTTGAACCCAAAACTAAGGCGGACCAAGAAAAAATGGGAGAAGCTCTAGGTAGACTTGCTAAAGAAGACCCCTCATTTAGAGTGACTTCAGATGAAGAGTCAGGACAAACTATTATTAAGGGAATGGGAGAATTACACTTAGATATTATCGTTGATAGAATGAAAAGGGAATTTAAAGTTGAGGCAAATATTGGAGCTCCTCAAGTCGCATATAGAGAAACTATATTAGGTTCCTCAGAAGTTACATATATCCATAAAAAGCAAAGTGGAGGAGCAGGACAATTTGCCAAAGTAACTCTTTTGGTCGAGCCTTTGGACCCTGGAAAAGGAAGAGAAGTTGAAAATAAAATTAAAGGTGGAGCAATTCCTAAAGAATTTATTCCGGGAGTTGAAAAAGGCGTTGAAAGTGTAGCTGATAGTGGAATTTTAGCTGGCTTTCCTATGATAGATTATAAAGTTACTATTCTTGACGGTTTACATCATGATGTTGACTCAAGTGTTTTGGCTTTTGAAATAGCTAGTAGAATGTGTTTCAAAGATGCTTGCACAAAAGCTCAATTAAAACTATTAGAACCCATCATGAAAGTTGAAGTCGTCACACCAGAAGATTTTATGGGAGATGTAATAGGAGATCTAAATAGCCGTAGAGGTCAGGTCGGATCTACTGAACCTAGAGGAAACGCTACAGCTATACAAGCGACAGTGCCGCTAGCGAATATGTTTGGATATATAAATAATTTAAGATCCTCAACACAAGGAAGAGCACAATATACAATGCAATTTAGTCATTATGATAAAGTGCCACAAAATGTTCAAGACGAAGTAACAAAGAAATTAGCATAATATGGAAAACCAAAATATCAGAATTCATCTTAAGGCTTACGATAATAAAATTTTAGATCTTTCTACTGAGGAGATAGTAAATACGGCTAAAAGAACAGGTGCTCAAGTTAAAGGTCCTATTCCTTTACCAACTAGGATCGAGAGATACACAGTTTTGAGATCACCACATATTGATAAAAAAAGCAGAGAGCAGTTTGAGTCAAGAACTCATAAAAGATTAATAGATATAATTGAACCTACTCCCCAAACAGTTGAAGCTTTAATGAAGTTAGATTTAGCCTCGGGTGTAGACATAGAAATTAAGATATAATTATGAGCATAGGATTAATAGGAACGAAATTAGGAATGACCAGAGAATTTATTCAATCAGGCCAATCTGTACCTGTTACTGTCATAAAGATAGAAACAGGAAGAGTTATTGATATTATTGAAAAAGACAAGAGAGGATATTCAGCTGTAAAAGTTGGTTATTTTACGCAAAAAAACTCTAAACTCACTAAACAAATGAAAGGATATTTTACAAAGAAAAATACCGAACCAAAAAAAATCTTAAAAGAATATAGAGTTGAAAATACTGAAAATTTCAAAACAGGAAACGAACTTGGCTTAGAGATTTTAAAAGATAAAAAATTTATTGATATAAAATCAAAAACTATTGGTAAAGGATTTGCAGGAGTTATGAAAAGATGGAATTTTAGAGGTCTAAGGGCATCACATGGTGTTTCAGTATCTCATAGATCACATGGATCTACAGGGCAAAGACAAGATCCAGGAAAAGTTTTTAAAGGAAAAAAGATGGCTGGTCATATGGGAGATAAATTTAGAACTATATTAAATTTAGAGATTATTAAGTCCGATTTAACTAATAATTTACTCTATGTTAAAGGATCAATACCGGGAGGAAAAAACTCTACAATTTTTGTAAGAGAATCAGTGAAGAAAATCAAAAGAAAAACAACTTTAGAAAAATTTAATGAAAAAAATATTAAAACTGAAGCAGCGAAAGGTAAAAAAAAGTAAATGAAAGTAAAACTTTTAAATTTGCAAAACTCAAAATCAGAAACGATTGAAATTTCTGACAAAATACTGAAACAGAAAATTAATTATAAATTAATAAAATCAGTAATAGACTGGCAACTAAATCATTTAAAGCCAAGAACAGCAAAAACTAAACAAAAAAATGAAATTAAAGGATCAACAAAAAAAATTGTTCCTCAAAAGGGCAGTGGAGGTGCTCGTCATGCAAGCAGAAAAGCCCCAATATTTGTAGGTGGAGGAGTGGCTCATGGCCCAAAAGGTGCGGTGTATAAAATTAAAAAGATTAATAAAAAAGTTAGAAAATTAGCCTTAGCCCACACTTTGTCCAAAAAAAACTTAGATAAAAATTTATATGTTTTATCTGACGTAAAAAAAGAGATTAAAAAAACAAAAGAATTTAACACTTTTTTGAAAAAAAATAATCTTTTAAATGTTGTTATAATTTCTGACAATGAAACACAAAAAAATATAAATAAATCTGCTAGAAATATTAAAAATTTGAAAATAATTAATGATGCAGGCGCAAATATTTATGACATGATTAAATACAAAAATGTTTTATTAACTCAAACCTCAGTTAAAAATTTAGAAAAAAGGATACTAAATGAAAAAAATTAATTCTTTAGACTCTATTTTAAGACCTATCATAACTGAAAAAGCGACTATTCTTTCAGAACAAAATAAAACTGTTTTTAAAGTTCACAAAAAAGCAAATAAATCAAATATTAAAAAAAATATTGAAAAAATATTTAAAGTAAACGTTATCAAGGTAAATATTGTAAATTTAAAATCAAAAATTAAATTAAAGCAAGGTAGAATATCAAAAAAAAACGGTTATAAAAAAGCAATAGTAACTCTTAAAAAAGGTCAAAGTATTGACCTAACATCAGGAATTTAAAATGGCTCTAAAAACTTTCAAACCATACACAAAATCAAATAGAAGTACTGTGATAGTAGATAAAAGTTCCTTATGGAAAGGCTCACCTTACAAAAAATTAACTAAAGGACAAAATTCTACAGGTGGAAGAAATAATTATGGCAGAATAACATCAAGACATAGAGGTGGAGGTTCAAAACATAAATTTAGAATAATAGATTTTTTCAGAAAGAAAAAAAATATGACAGCTGTTATTGAGCGTATTGAGCATGATCCTAATAGAACTTCACACATCGCTCTTATAAAATATGAGGATGATACTAGAAATTATATAATATGTCCTCAAGGATTAAAAATAGGAGACAAAGTATCATCTGGAGAAAAATCAGATATAAAGATCGGTAATTGTTTACAACTTAAAGACATACCACCTGGAACAGTAATTCATAATGTTGAACTTATTCCTGGTAATGGGGGTAAACTAGCTAGATCAGCTGGCTCTTCAGTTACACTTTCTGGGATAGATAATGACTATGCCATACTAAAACTTTCATCAGGAGAAACAAGAAAAGTAAGTTTTAATTGTAATGCAACAATCGGTTCTGTATCAAACCCTGATCAAAAAAATATTAAAATTGGAAAAGCTGGAAGAAACAGATGGAGAGGTAAAAGACCTCAATCAAGAGGAGTAGCTATGAACCCAGTAGATCATCCTCATGGAGGAGGAGAAGGTAAAACCTCTGGAGGTAGAAGTCCTGTTTCTCCGTGGGGACAATCAGCAAAAGGTTTAAAAACAAGAAAACCAAAAAGAAGTGATAAGTTTATAATAACAAGAAGGAAGAAAAGGAAATAATTATGACAAGAGCAATTTGGAAAGGCCCCTTTGTACATCCTAGTTTATTAAAAAAAATTGATAAATTAAAAAATAACCCAACAAAAAAACCAATAAAAACTTGGTCTAGAAATTCAACTATAATTCCAGATTTTGTCGGCCATAGCTTTATGATACACAATGGAAAATCATTTATTCCTATAACGATTTCTGAAGAGATGGTAGGACACAAACTAGGTGAATTTGCACCTACTAGAACTTTTAAAGGACATACGCCTGCAGATAAAAAAGCAGCTGCAGAAAAAGCTGCTGCTGCCCCTACAACTGGAGCAAAAGATGACAAAAAATAATAATACAGTTAAAGCAATAAACAAAAATGTAAGGTCCAGTCCTAGAAAAATATCTTTGGTTTTAGATCATATTAGAGGAAAAAAGGTAAGTGAGGCGATAAGGGATTTAGATTTTATTAGAAAAAAAATCTCTCTGGATGTTAGTAAAACAGTAAAATCAGCTGTAGCAAATGCTGAAAACAACAATCAGTACGACATAGACAATCTTTATGTAAAAGAGGCATTTGTAGGAAAATCCTTGGTGATGAAAAGATTTAGACCAAGAGCAAAAGGGAGAGCAAGTCCTATAAAAAAACCATTTAGTAGAATTACAATTGTTTTAAGTGAAAAAAAGGAGAGTTCAAATGGGCCAAAAAATTAATCCAATTGGTTTAAGATTAGGTATCAATCGTGGATGGGACTCCACTTGGTTTGCTAAAAAAAAGGACTTTGGAAAATACCTAATAGAAGATTTTAAAATGAGAGAGTATATTAAAAAGAACATTGTCAACTCAGGAGTTTCGGAGATTATAATAGAAAGATCTTCAAAAAAATGTACAGTTTCAATTCACACTTCAAGACCAGGTTTTGTAATAGGAAAAAAGGGTTCTGATATTGAAAAGATTAAAAAAAACTTGATGAAAATTACTGAAAGCGAAGTAAACGTAAATATTAAAGAAATTAAAAAACCAGAATTAAATGCTAATTTAGTTGCAGAAAATATAGCTCAACAATTAGTAAAAAGAATCGCGTATAGAAGAGCAATGAAAAGAGCAATGCAATCTGCAATGAGATTAAACGCGAAAGGAATTAAAGTAATGGTAAGTGGTAGATTGGCTGGAAATGAAATAGCTAGAACTGAATGGTTAAGAGAGGGCAGTATACCGTCACATACTTTAAGAGCAAATATTGACTATGGTTTTGCAGAGGCACTGACCACATATGGAATTATTGGAATAAAAGTATGGATCTATAAGGGTACACTATTTGAAAAAGACATAGAAAAACAAAAAATAGAAAGAGTAAAAAATGTTACAACCAACAAGAACTAAATACAGAAAAGCATTTAAAGGTCGGATTAAAGGCAAAGCAACAAGAGCTGTTACTTTAAATTATGGTCAATTCGGTTTAAAAGCAATGCAGCCAGAAAGAGTAATTGGCAAACAAATTGAGGCAGCTAGAGTAGCATTAACAAGATACATGAAAAGAACTGGAAAAGTTTGGACAAGAGTATTTCCTAACATACCAGTATCAAAAAAACCAACTGAAGTTAGAATGGGTAAAGGAAAAGGATCACCAGAATATTATGCTTGCAGAGTAAAACCAGGGAGAATAATTTTTGAAATCGATGGAGTAACCGAAGATGTTGCAAAAGAGGCACTCTATAAGGCTTCTGCAAAATTACCAATTAAAACAAAATTTATAAAAAGGTAAAAATGGTAAAGAAAAAAAAAGAGGATAAAAAATTAACAAAAGATCAAGCTTTAAAAAAACTTGAAGCACTTAAGAAAGATCTTTTAAATATTAGATTTAAAAGAATAAATAATCAGGTTGAAAATCCTGCGCAATACAATGAGATTAAAAAAAGCATAGCCAGATTATATACAACAATTGGAAGATCCAAATGACTAAAAAAATTTTAAAAGGAATTGTAACAAGCGCAAAAAATAATAAAACAATTGTGGTGGAAGTAACAAGAAAATTTGCTCATCCTTTTTATGGAAAGGTAATAAAAAGATCAAAAAAATATCACGCACATGATGAAGAAAATAAAATTAAAGAGGGTCAAAGTATAGAAATTATTGAATGCAATCCAATTTCTAAAAAAAAAAGATGGAAGGTATTAGAAAAATGATACAAGTACAAACAGAATTGAAAGTAGCAGACAATACAGGAGCTAGAAGAGTTGAATGTATAAAAGTTTTAGGAGGATCAAAAAGAAGGTATGCCTCAATTGGTGATATTATTGTTATAAGTGTTAAAGATGCTATACCGAAAGGAAAGGTAAAAAAAGGAGCAGTCCATAAAGCTGTTGTAGTTAGAACTAAAAAAGAGGTTTTTAGAAATGACGGATCTAAAATTCAGTTTGATACTAACGCTGTAGTTTTGACAGATGACAAAGGTGAACCGATAGGAACGAGAATATTTGGACCAGTAACTAGAGAATTAAGGTTTAGGGGTCATACAAAAATTATTTCCTTAGCACCGGAGGTATTATAAATGTTAAGTTTGAAAAAAGGTTTACAAGTAAAAATTATCACTGGAAAAGATAAGGGAAAAACCGGTGAAATATTAGAAATCGACAGAAGATCTAAGAGAGTGAAGATAAAATCTATTAATATGATTAAAAAACATCTTAAACCGACCAAAGAAAATAAGGGTGGAATAATAACGAAAGAAAATTACATACATATTTCCAATATAAAAAATGTAGATAAGACAACTGAAAAAAATAAGATAAAAAAGGAAAGTAAAAAATAATGACTCCAAGACTTAAAACCTTATACGATAAAGAAATTGTTAATAATTTAATGAACAAGCTTAAATGTCAAAATAAGCATCAAGTTCCAAAAATAATTAAAATTGTATTAAACATGGGTTTAGGCGAAGATGCAGGCGACAGTAAGAAAGTTAATATCAGTTTAGAGGACTTAAGCTTAATTACTGGCCAAAGAGCAGTTATAACAAAATTTAAAAAATCTATTGCAAATTTCAAAACAAGAAAAGGACAAAGCGCAGGTTTAAAAGTTACTTTGAGATCAAATAGAATGTACGAATTTATTGATAGATTAGTAAATATAGCTTTACCAAGGATCAAAGATTTCAGGGGTCTTAAATCACAAGGCATCGATAATTCAGGTAATTATAGCTTTGGTATTAAAGAGCATATTGTTTTTCCAGAAGTAAATTTTGACAAAGTTGACAAAATAAGAGGTTTAGACATTACAATTGTTACATCTAGCACTTCTAAAGTTGGGACTTTGGAACTTCTTAAAGAGTTTAATTTTCCAATAACAGATAAAAAGGGGAGGTAAAATGGCAAAAAGAAGCGCAATTCAAAAAAACTTAAAAAGAATGAAGATGGTAAAAAAATTTGAAAAAAAACGTGAGAAATTAAAAAAAATTATTATGAATAAAAAACTGGAATTGGCTGAAAGATTTGCAGCTCAATTAAAGTTAGACAAATTACCAAAAAATTCATCAAAAGTAAGAATTAGAAATAGATGTGGGATATCGGGTAGACCACATGGATATTATAGAAAATTAAAAATATCTAGAATAGCTTTAAGAGATATGGCTTCATCTGGAAAAATACCTGGAATTATAAAATCAAGTTGGTAGGAGGATTATGACTTTAGTTGACCCAATAGGCGACATGTTTACAAGGATTAGAAACGGACAAATGAGAAATTTAGCATCAGTTAACGTGCCAGCATCAAAATTTAGATCTAAAATTTTAGAAATTTTAAGAACTGAAGGATATATTAATAACTTTTATCTAGAGAGTAGCGAAAATAACAAGAAAATAATTAAAGTTAACTTGAAATATTACGAGGGCTCTCCTGTAATTAAAGAGATAAAACGTATATCAAAACCAGGTAGACGGGTTTATTCTAGAGCAACTAGTATACCAAAAATACAAAATGGTTTGGGAATGGCTATTCTATCAACTTCACAAGGTGTTATGTCTGATATTGATGCTAGAAAAAATAACATTGGTGGAGAAATAATTTGTAAGGTGTTTTAATGTCAAAAATTGGAAAAAAAAATATTTTATTACCAAAAGATACTACGATGAAAGTAGAAGGTGATAAAATTACGTTAAATGGCCCTAAAGGCAATAAATCCCTTTTTATAAATCAAAAGGTTTTTTCTTGTAAAGTAAATGAAAACAACGAGGCTCAAATTCGTCCAATAAATAAAGAAACTGATAATAAGACTCAATTATTATGGGGGACATACAGGAGTTTAATAAATAATGCTGTTATTGGAGTTTCAACAGGCCATGAAAAGATTTTAGAGCTTAATGGTGTGGGATTCAGAGCAAATTTAAAGGGTGAGTCTTTGAATTTACAAATTGGTTTTAGTCATGATGTTAATTTTAAATTTCCTAAAGATATTAAGATTACTGTTGAAAAACAAACAACAATTAAAATTAATGGTGTTGACAAAGAACTCGTATCAAAAATAGCATCTGATATTAAATCTTTGAAACCTGTCGAACCGTATAAAGGTAAAGGTATAAAAGAAAAAAACCAATATGTATTAAGAAAAGAAGGTAAGAAAAAATAATGAGAAAAATAAGCTCAAAAATAAAAAGAAAAATTAGAAATAGAAAGAAAATGAAAAATGTAAATAATAATAAATTTAGAGTTACAGTATTTAAATCTTCAAAAAATATTTCAGCTCAAATTATAGACGATAAAATAAGAAAGACATTAGTTTCAGCGTCATCTACTGAAAAAAACTTTAAAAAAAATAAGATTAAAAAAATTGAACTATCAAATGTTTTAGGGGAATTATTAGCAAAGAGGGCAAAAGAAAAAAAAATCGAAAATGTTTACTTTGATAGAGGAGGATACAAATATCATGGAAGAGTTAAAGCATTTGCAGATTCTCTAAGAAAGAATGGAATGAAGTTTTAATATGAGTGAAATAGATTATAAAGAAAAATTAGTAGCAATAAATAGAATAACAAAAGTAGTAAAAGGTGGTAGACGATTTGGATTTGCAGCACTAGTAGTAGTAGGAAATCAAAAAGGTTCAATTGGAATTGGTCAAGGTAAATCAAAACAAGTTCCTGATGCAATAAAAAAAGCAACAGAAGTTGCTAAGAGAAATCAGTTAAAAATACCTCTTAAAGATGGTAGAACTTTACACCATGATGTGAGTGGAAAAAATGGATCAGGTAAAGTGTTTATGAGATCTGCTCCAGCTGGTACTGGTATTATAGCCGGAGGGCCAATTAGATCAGTTTGTGAGGTATTAGGAATTCAAGATGTTGTTGCTAAATCGTTAGGCTCAGCAAATCCTCACAATGTACTTAAAGCATGTATTAAAGGGTTAAGATCACAAATTTCACCAAAAATTTTATCAAATATTAGAGGAAAAAAAATATCAGAGATAATTTCTAAAAGAGAGAATAAATAATGAAATTAAATAATTTAATTAAACTAAATAAAAAAAAGTTGAGACCTGGTCGAGGAATTGGTTCTGGTAAAGGAAAAACTTCAGGAAGAGGCCATAAGGGTCAAAAGTCAAGGTCTGGAGTTGCAATTAAAAGTTTTGAAGGCGGTCAAATGCCATTATTTAGAAGACTACCTAAACGAGGATTTAAGTCTTTTAAAAGAAATAATGTTGCAATTATTAATCTTTCAAAAATTCAAAGTCTTTTTGAGACAAAAAAAAACAATTTAGATAAAAATATTGATTTAAAAATATTACAAAACTTGAAAATTATCTCAAAAAAATTCGATAAATTAAAAATTTTAGGCACAGGAGAGATCAAAAGTAAAATAAATTTATCTACAAATTATATTTCAAAACAAGCAAAAGAAAAAATTGAAAAAGTTGGTGGCAAATTAACAATGCTAAAAAATTAAAATTATGTCTAGTGAAAGTATAAATCCTGGAGCTTTCAGTCACGCTACTGATTTAAAAAATAGAATTTTATTTACTATATTATTGCTCATTGTTTATAGATTGGGCACGTACATACCTCTTTCAGGAATAGACCCAGACGCTCTTAAAGAAATGATGTCAAATAGTCAGAAAGGTCTTCTTGGGATGTTTAATATGTTTTCGGGCGGTGCAGTGACAAGAATGGCTATATTCGCTCTTGGCATAATGCCCTATATTTCTTCTTCTATCATAGTTCAGTTATTAACTGGCACTTCTGATTATTTTAAAAACTTAAAAGAACAAGGCGAAATTGGAAGAAAAAAAATTACACAAATAACAAGATACGGAACTGTGCTAATTTCGGGGCTTCAAGGTTATGGCGTTGCTGTAGGAATAGAAAATGCTGGTAATTTAGTTTTAGAGCCAGGTATGTATTTTAGAGTAACTACGACTATTTCATTAGTGGCAGGAACGACTTTTTTAATGTGGTTAGGTGAACAAATAACTTTAAGAGGAATAGGTAATGGAATTTCTCTAATAATTTTTTCAGGAATTGTAGCTGAAATTCCAAGAGCTTTAGCATCAACTTTTGAACTGGGAAGAACAGGAGCACTCTCAGCAGTTATGATTGTTGGTATTTTTTTATTAGTAATTGTGACTGTATTATTTATAGTCTTTTTTGAAAGAGCAGTAAGAAAAATTTTGATTAATTATCCAAAAAGACAAATGGGTAATAAAATATATGGTGGAGAGTCATCGCATTTGCCTTTAAAAATAAACACTGCCGGAGTAATACCAGCAATCTTTGCATCAGCCTTGCTATTATTACCTGTTACAATGAGCAACTTTGCTTTCGCAGACTCTGATTTTTTTATTAATATTTCATCCCTATTTACTCAAGGTCAGCCTTTGTATATGTCACTATATGCGTTTGGAATTATCTTCTTTTCCTTTTTTTACACTTCAATTGTTTTTAATCCAAAAGAAACAGCGGAGAATTTAAGAAAATACGGAGGTTATATTCCAGGAATAAGACCAGGTGAAAGATCTGCAGAATATATAGAAAGTATTTTAACTAGACTAACAACTATCGGAGCTATGTATTTGACTGTAGTATGCTTAATGCCAGAGTTTCTTATTGCAAAATATCCTATACCTTTTTATCTTGGAGGGACTTCAATTTTAATAGTTGTTGTAGTAGCTATGGACACTGTTACACAAGTTCAAACAAGACTAATGAGCTCTCAATATGAGTCTCTTATTAAAAAAGCAAAATTCGGGAAATAGTTAAATGAACTTAGTTATTTTTGGACCACCTGGAGCAGGTAAAGGAACACAATCAAAATTTATAGTAGAAAAATATAATATGTATCAATTATCAACAGGTGAGTATTTGAGAAATGAAATATTAAAAAATACAGAAATAGGAAAAAAAATTTCTGCTGTAATAAATTCAGGTTCACTTGTATCTGATGAGATTGTCTCTGATTTAATAGAAAAAGCTATTGCAAATAACAATTATAAAAATAGAATTATATTTGACGGTTATCCTAGAAATTTAAATCAAGCTAAAAATTTAGATAATTTATTAAAAAAATATAAACAAAAAATAGATATTGTTTTAAAATTATCTGTTAGTTTAGAAACTATAAAAAAAAGAATTTCAGAAAGACGTAGTCTAGAGAAAAGACCTGACGATAATGAAGAAATTGCAATAAAAAGATATAAGACTTATGAAAAAACCACTGAACCTGTGATTGAATATTATAAAAATTTGAATTTATTAAAAGTCATTGACGGTGAAAGACAAATTGATCAAATAAATAAAGAAATAAGCGAAATTATTGACTTTATATAGGGTTGACTTTAATTGATAACGCCATATAAATACGCCATTAGTAAATAAACCCTTTATAATATGGCTCGAATAGCAGGAATTAATATTCCACAAAATAAAATTGTCAGTATAGCTTTAACTTATATTCATGGCGTTGGACTATACTCCTCAAAAAAAATATGTAAAAAATTGAATATTTCCGAAAGCACAAGAGTAAATCAGCTCACAGAGGAACAAGTACTTAAAATTCGTGAATATATCGATGCTAACCACAAAGTTGAAGGTGATTTGAGGAGAGAAATTTCAGTAAATATTAAAAGATTAGTTGATTTAGCTACCTACAGAGGAAGTAGACACAAAAAAAAATTGCCAGTCCGTGGTCAAAGAACACATTGTAATGCGAGAACTAGAAAAGGCAAAGCTATAGCAATAGCAGGAAAAAAATTAACTCCTCTTAAGAAATAATTATGAATAAAAAAATTGAAAAAAAAAAAGTTGAAGACAACCAAGAATTAAAAAAAAAAGAGACACAATTTAAAAAAAAGAAAAAAATCAAAAGAAATATCACATCTGGTATAGCTTTTGTTAATTCAACTTTTAATAACACAATTATTTCTATAGCTGACGAAACAGGAAATGTAATATCTTGGTCCTCAGCTGGAGCAAAAGGATTTAAAGGTTCTCGAAAATCAACACCTTATGCAGCTCAAGTTGCTGCAGACGATGCAGGAGCCAAAGCTTATGAGATGGGCTTAAGAACTTTAACTGTTCAAGTAAAAGGCCCTGGCTCAGGAAGAGAAACAGCCTTAAGGTCTTTGCAGTCAAAAGGATTTAAAATAATTTCAATTAAAGACACAACGCCTATGCCACATAATGGGACGAGGCCGCCAAAAAAAAGGAGAGTTTAATGGAAGCAAGTTCAAGTATAATAGATAAAAATTGGAAAGATTTGATAAAACCCAATAAATTAAATATAACAAGCAATGACGACAAATCAACAGCAGTTGTAGTAGCAGAACCATTAGAAAAAGGATTTGGTCAAACTATCGGCAATTCTCTTAGAAGAATTCTTTTATCATCAATTCAAGGAGCAGCAGTTACTGCGATCCAAATTGATGGAGTGTTACATGAATTTTCCTCAATAAAAGGTGTAAGGGAAGATGTTACGGACATAGTTTTAAATGTTAAAAATTTAGCAATTAAATGCAATTCTTCAAACGCTAAAAAAATTGTTTTAGATATTAAAGGGCCTAAAGAAGTAAAAGCTAAAGATATAACGTTAGTTCCCGAGGTTGAAATTTTAAATCCTGAACAAACAATTTGTAATGTTGATGAAAAAACAAATTTTCATATGGAATTGTTTGTAAACTCAGGCAAAGGATATGTGCCAGCGCCTAAAAATAGATCAGAGGACAGTCCATTAGGATTAATTTCAATTGACTCATTGTTTAGTCCAGTAAAAAAAGTTTCTTTTTCTATTGAGAATACTAGAGCAGGAAGTGCTTTGGATTATGACAAACTCATTATGAATGTAGAAACTAATGGAACAGTTGCAGCAGAAGATGCCATAGCCTATTCTGCAAGAATATTTCAAGATCAACTTTCAATGTTTGTGAATTTTGAAGATCCGAAAGAAATTGTTAAAGAGGTAAAATCATCGGAACCAGAATTTAATAAAAATTTACTTAAGAGAGTTGAAGAATTGGAATTATCAGTGAGATCAATGAATTGTCTTAAAAATGATAATATTATTTATATTGGAGATTTAGTTCAAAAAACCGAACCTGAGATGTTAAGAACTCCAAATTTTGGTCGAAAATCTCTCAATGAAATAAAAGAAGTTTTAAATACAATGTCACTTTATTTAGGTATGGAGATTCCAAATTGGCCACCAGATAACATTGCTGAAATGTCAAAAAAACTTGAGGAAAATAGTTATTAATGAGACATAATTTAGGTTACAGAAAATTAAACAAAACGTCTGAGCACAGAAAAGCTTTATTTAAAAATATGCTTAATTCTTTAATAAAGTATGAGCAAATAATTACCACTTTACCAAAAGCAAAAGAGTTAAAACCACAAATAGATAAGGTAATTACTATAGGAAAAAAAAAAGATTTAAGTAATAAAAAAAAACTCTTTTCCAAGTTACAAAACCAATCATCTGTAAAGAAAGTTTTTAATGAATTATCAAAAAGATACAGCAAAAGAAATGGCGGTTATTCGAGAGTCTTAAAAGCAGGATTTAGAACAGGAGATGACGCACCTATGGCTGTTATTGAGTTAGTTGATAGAAACTTAGAAGCAAAAAAAATAGACAAACCAAAAAAAGTAAACAACAAAGAAAAGAAAAACCCTGAAGACGCACAATTAGCAAGTAAATAATTTTTTACATGCCGGATAAGTTCATAGTAAATAAGGACTATAATAACTCACGTTTTGACAGATGGTTTAAAGAAGTAATCGTTAATATTCCAAATTCATTAATTCAAAAATTATTAAGAAAAAATAAAATTAAAGTAAATAATAAAAAAATTAAAAGCTCATTTAGACTTACCGAAGGAGATAATGTGCTAGTTTTTAATCTTTCAAATTATAAAGCAACTAATTTGAAAAAAAAAATACAGTATATTCCATCAGAAAAGGAAAAGAATACATTCAGTAATCATGTTATCTATGATGGGAATGATTATATTGTAATAAACAAACCGAGAGGTATATCAGTTCAATCTGGTACAAATAATCTTAAAAATATTATTGATACTTTAAAAAAGACAAAACTTTTTATTAATTCAAAACCATATGTAGTTCATAGACTAGATAAAGAAACAACTGGTATTTTTTTAGTTGCAAAAAATAAAGAAGCTGCACAATTTTTTACCTCATTGTTTCGTTTAAGAAGAATACATAAAACTTATATTGCCGTCGTAAGAGGATCTATACCAAAAAATTTAAAAAAAATGGAAGATACTTTAGAATATTACGAAAAAAATAAAAAAATCAAATTAAAGGCCATTACCTTTTTAAAAGTTCTCAAAACAAATGATAAATATTCTTTTGTAGAGTTAAACCCCAAAACTGGGAGAAAACATCAATTGAGAAGACAACTATTTATGAGAGGGTTCCCAATAATTGGAGATCAAAAATATCATGAAGATGATAATAAAAAAAATAGAAACAAGTCTATGCTTCTTCATTCTTATAAAATTAAATTTATGAAAAACGAAAAAAAATATAATTATATAGCTCAATTAGATAATGAATTTAAAAAAAAGTTAAATTTATATTTTAGATAAATTTTTTGTAAAAATATTTTTTATTTTTTTGTCTAGATTATTTATTTTTATAACACCCAAATCTTTCATTGACGTTATTAATTTATTGTCTAATCCACACGGCACAATTTTTTTATAATAGTTAAGATTATTATTTATATTTATTGAACAACCATGGTAGGCAATCCATTTTTTAATTCTTATTCCTATGGCCGCAATTTTTTTGTTTTTTACCCAAATACCTATATTTTTTCTGTCGGCGTGAGCATTAATATTGTACATTTTTAATAGCTCTATAATACTATCCTCTAAAATCTTAATAAATCTTCTTATATCTTTTTTTCTTTTATTAAGATCAATTACAAGATAAATAATTTTTTGACCAGGATTATGTAGTGTAATTTTTCCACCTCTTTTCGTTTTTACGATTTTAATCTTTTTGTCTAAAACTTCACTTTCTTTTGAGCTTATTCCTCCTGTAAAAGTAATAGGATGCTCTAAAATCCATATTAACTCTTTTTTTAAACCTTTTTTTACACTTTCTACTCTTTCCTCAAGAACTGATATTGCCCTTCTATAAGGCACTCTTTTTCTACTAATTTTTACTTCAATGCTCATTTAATTTGAATTTTACCATTTTATGAACTATTAGTCTCAAAAAAGAAATTAAGGACTTTTATGAGCTTAGTAAAATCAATAGGCGGTAAAAATGTAAACTTTGACTTTAATAAAGAGTTTTTAACCATTTTTAGCGACAAAATTAAATCATCAGATATTAAATTTATCAATCAAACATTAGAAGACCTTCATCCTTCTGACGTAGCCAATCTTATTGAAAATTTATCCACTGAAACAAGAGCAAAACTTATAGAAATTGAAGAATTTGATATTGACCCAGAAATCTTTGTTGAAATTAACGAGTCCATTCAAACGGAAATCTTACAAATACTTTCCTTAGAGTCTATAGCAAAAATACTTAAAAGATTAGAGTCTGACAATGCAATTTCAATTATAGAAAATTTAAGTAAAGATAAAAAAAATTCTGTTTTAGATAAATTACCACCAAAAGATAGATTCTTGTTAGAAGAAGGATTGAGTTATCCAGAAGACTCAGCTGCCAGAATAATGCAGAGGGAATTTACTGCTGTACCAAGTGACTGGTCAGTAGGACAAACTATTGACTATTTGCGAGAGAGCAAAGATTTACCGCAGGAATTTTTAGAAATTTTTGTTGTTGATAATGATTTTAAACCAATTGGCATTGTACCTTCCTCAAGAGTTTTAAGAACTCCAAGAGAAGAAAAGATGAAATCAATAATGAGAGAAATGCCTGTTTTAATATCTGTCAATATGGATAAAGAAGAAGTGGGACATACTTTTGAAAATTACAATCTTGTTTCTGCAGGAGTCGTAAATAAAAATAATAAATTAGTTGGAATGATCACAGCTGACGATGTAGTAACTGTTGTCCAAGAAGAAGCCGAAGAAGATGCTTTAAGATTAGCCGGTGTAGGAGATGAGGAAATTACTGACAGTGTAGTAATTAAAACAAAAAGAAGATTTAACTGGTTACTATTAAATTTATTTACTGCTTTATTAGCTACTTGGGTTATTAGCTTATTTGGGGCATCTATAGAACAAATGGTAGCGCTAGCTTTTCTAATGCCAATAGTTGCTTCAATGGGAGGCAATGCTGGAATGCAGACTTTAGCTGTAACAATTAGAGCAATAGCGACTAAAGAATTATCATCAGGAAATTTTAATAAAATTGTTGGTAAAGAGTTTTTAATAGGTATTTTAAACGGAGTCATTTTTGCAGTAATCACAGCCGTAATAGTTCAACTATGGTTTCAAGAAATAAAACTTTCTCTTTTAATTGGGATTTCAATGATCCTGAATATGATCGTAGCCGGTTTATTTGGAATATTAGTTCCAGTATCACTAAAAAAAGTAAATATTGACCCAGCTCTTGCATCAAGTGTATTTGTTACAACAATTACAGATGTTATAGGGTTTTTATCTTTTTTAGGAATTGGATCCTATCTTTTTTTAGGTTAAATATTATCAATTAATCTGACCTTATTAATGTAAAAAGCACAAAATATTTTGAAATTTTCATTATATTTTTTTGCAATCTTTAATTTTTTAATATTAATAGCATCAATATATTCAATTTTTTTTATTCCTAAGTCGTAAATCTGGTGTTTTAATTTATTAAGACTGATATTTTTAATTTTATTCTTTTTAATTTCATACTTTTCATTTTTGATAAGTTTGAAAATTTTAATAGCGCTATTTATTTCATTATTATTAAGATGAATATTCCTTGAAGAAAAAGGTAAAAATTTTTTAAATCTTATAGTTTCACAAGGAACTATAGTTGTGTCTATCTGCTTATTTAAAATATGTTTTTTAATAAGAATCAATTGCTGAAAATCTTTTTTTCCTAAATATAAGAATTTTGGTTTAATAATTTCTAAAAATCTATTTACAACATTTAGCACGCCTTCAAAGTGTCCAGGTCTAAATTTTCCGCATAATTTTTTTGAAAATGGATGAAGATAAATTTTATTTTTTGTTTTAAAGTTAAAAATATCTTTATAGTTTGGATAATATAAACAATCCACTTTTAATTTATTCAATAAGTTAATATCTTTTTTTAAATTACGCGGATAAGAGGAAAAATCTTTTTTGGAATTAAATTGTTTTGGATTAACAAAAATACTGACCACTAATGTTTGTTTTTTATTTTTTGCTTGCTTAATTAACTGTTCATGCCCCTTATGTAATCCCCCCATTGTAGGCACAAAAGATATGGTATTTTTACTTTTAATAAAGTTTTTAAGGTCTTTTTTTTGCCTAATTATTTTCATTTATAAAACCTAATGATATTAATTAATAAAAGAATCATATGATAAAACAAGCGATTATTCCACTAGCAGGTTTAGGCACTCGAATGTTGCCATTAACGAGTATATTTCCAAAAGAACTTTTACCCATTCACGGAAAGCCTAATCTGGAATACATACTAGAGGAATGCATCGATGCAGGCGTTAGACAATTTATTTTTATAATATCCAATAAAAAAAAGAGTATTAAAAAATATTTTTTTAACGACAAACTTTATCTACAGATTATTAAAAAGAAAAAAGATTTACGTATAACAAAAGAATTTAAAAAACTAAAAAAATATAGAAATAGGATTAAATTTGTTTATCAAAATCAACCGAAAGGAACAGGGGATGCTATTTTAAAGTGTAAAAAATATATTAAAGGTAAATATTTTTTGGTTTTATTACCCGATGATCTAATTATAAAAAAAAATTGTACTAAAGAAATGATAAAATTACACAACAAAATGAATTGCTCTGTTATAGCAACTAAATCAGTAAAAAAAAAAGACGTTTCTAGATGGGGAATTCTATCCTTAAAAAACAAAAATAAAAATTATTTTAAAATTACGGATGTAATTGAAAAACCCAAGACAAAAGAAGCACCCTCAAATTACGCAATTATTGGCAGATACATTTTACCAAAATTAATACTACGAAAAATTAAAGAACTTAAGCCTGGTCAAGGCAATGAAATCCATATTACTGATGCGATTAAAAGTTTGATTAAAGAGAAAGAACCGTTTTATGGAAACATTTTTAAGGGAAAATATTTAGATTGTGGAACTTTAAATGGTTACATAAATTCTGGAATAAAAATATCAAGGGAAAAAAAATGAATTTGTGCATGATAGGAACTGGTTACGTTGGATTAGTAAGCGGAACATGTTTTGCAGATTTAGGTAATAAAGTTATTTGTGTAGACAAGGATATTAAAAAGATTAATAAACTTAATTCTGGTTTTTCACCGATTTATGAACCTGGTTTAGACGAGCTTATCAAAAAAAATTATAATGCAGGAAGATTAAAATTTACAACTGAAATCAAAAAAGCAGTATCACAATCAGAACTTATTTTTATTTGCGTTGGTACACCAAATAAAAAAAAATCCCAAGAAGTTGATTTGTCCTATGTATTTAAAGCAGTAAAAGAAATAGCAAAGTGCACTAAAAAGAAAAAAATTATCATCACTAAATCAACAGTCCCAGTAGGAACAGGAGACAAAATCGAAAAAATACTTAAAAAACTTAAAAGGAAAAATATAGACATTATTTCAAATCCTGAATTTTTGAGAGAGGGAGAGGCCGTGAGAGATTTTCGATTTCCCGATAGAATTGTAATAGGATCAAACAAAAAAAAATATTTTAAAACTTTAAAAAAACTTTACCAACCCTTAATTAATAAAGGAGCACTTTTCTTTACTACTTCAAGAAGAGGAGCTGAATTGATAAAATATGCATCTAATGCATTCCTAGCAACAAAAATTACTTTTATAAATGAATTAGCAAATTTATGTGAAAAAGCAGACATAAATGTTCAAGATATATCATTAGGTATGGGTAGCGATATAAGAATTGGAGGTAGATTTTTAAGAGCTGGACCAGCTTATGGTGGATCTTGCTTTCCTAAAGATACTAAAGGTTTAGTGTCAACTGGTAAGAAGTTTAATACAGAGTTATCAATAGTTAAAAGCGTGATAAAATCAAATGAAAACAGAAAAATATTACACATCAATAGAATTAAAAAAATTTTAGGTGCATTAAAGGGAAAAAAGATTGTTTTTTTAGGAGTTACTTTCAAACCAAACACTGATGATATGAGAGACTCGGTAAGTCTTAAAATGATACCTTATTTTTGTAATAAGGGAGCCACAATAACTTATTATGATCCAACTGGTCCAAAGAGCAGTTTTAGTAATTTAAAAAATTGTAAGTATATTAAAGATATAAATTTAGCTTGTAAAAATGCTGATTTAATAATTTTGCACACTGAATGGGATGAGTTTAAGTCTTTGGAATTTAATAAGATAGTTAAAAATAAAAAGTTTAAAATATTTGATCTTCGAAATTTATATAATTTTTCTGACATGAAAAATAAAAAAATAAAGTATTTTTCCGTAGGTAGACCAGATATTATTTAATTTCAAAAATTGACACTATCTCAACAGCTGCTCCTAGAGGCAAAGAGTTAGAACTCACCGCCGATCTTGTATGGACACCTAAATTACCAAACACTTCAGTTATTAGTTCCGAGGCTCCATTAATAACTTTTGGTTGATCAATAAAATTATCTGCTGAATTAACATATCCAGCTAGCTGTATACAAGATTTAACATTATCTAAATTACCATTACATGCTTTTTTTAATTGAGCAATTATATTAATACAACATGTTCTTGCAGCAAGTTGCCCCTTTTTTAAATCAATATCTGAACCAACTTTTCCCTTTATTAAGTTCCCATTTTTTTCTATAGAAATTTGACCAGAGATAAATAAAAGGTTACCTGACCTTTTATAAGCTACGTATGAGCCAACGGGAGCAGGGGCTTCTGGCAATTCAATTTTTAAACTTTTAAGTTTTTCTAAAATACTCACTTAATTTTTTTTTTTAAGCTTTTCTTTAATATTTCTATAAGTTTGGTCGATAGTTCTATTCTCTTTGCTAAACTCCCTTAATGTTTTCTTTTTTTTACCCTCATCGCTTATCCCTAAAGATTGACCAATAGTTTTATTTTCTTTACTAAATTCTCTCATCTTATCCATACTTTTTCCAACAATGTTACATTTAGCTTTGAGTTTAGCCATAAGTCCTTCACACTGATCTTCTGCGTTAACATAATTTATATTAAAAAATACTAAAGATATTATTATAAAAACATATTTCATTTTTTTTTCCTTTTCTTAGATTTATCATATTCTCTTCTTTTTTCTATTAATATTAATGCTTCTTCCATAGTAATTTCATTTGGATCTTTATCCTCAGGAATCGTTGCATTTAGTGATTTATATTTAATATATGGCCCATATTGTCCCTTCATTACTTTTACTGGCTTTTTGTCTTCAGGATGTTCACCAATATTTTTAATTTCAGATGAAGAAACTCTTCCTGGCTTAGCTTCAGATATTAAGGTTATAGCACGATTAAGACCTATTGAAAAAAGATCCTCAATAGATTCTAATCTGGCTGATTTATTTGAACATTTTAAGTAAGGACCGAATCTACCAATATTAATTGTAATATCCTCATTTAACTCAGGGTGTTTTCCAATAATTTTTGGTAAAGAACATAAATATTTAGCTTTTTCTAAGTTGACATCCTCTATTGGCAGACCTTTTGGTATAGAAACATTTTTTAAGTTATTTTCCAATTTTTTCTTTTTACTTTTTCTTTTTTTTATTTCTTTTTCTACTGTAGCCTCTGTTAATTCGTACTGTAAATACGGTCCGAATCTTCCAATTTTTAGAAAAATATCCTTTCCGCTTTCATTTTGGCCAATTAGTTTTGGTTCAGCCAAAAATGATTGTTGAGAAGCTTTTGCTTTAGAGAGAGGCCTAGTAAATTTACATTCTGGGTAATTAGAACAACCAATAAATGCCCCACCTCTAAAACTATTTTTAAGGCTTAAAATACCATTTTTGCAGATTTTACATTTTCTATCAATTTGATCTTTTTCATTTTTTTCAAAAATTAAGTCCCCAAGACTCTCATTTAATAAATCTAATACTTCTCTAGTTCTAATATCTTTGACGGAACCCACATCATTGTAAAAATCTTTCCAAAAAGTCTCTAAAACATTTAAATAATTTGTTTTTCCACTTGTGATTTCATCAAGTTGATTTTCTAAATCTGCAGTAAAATTGTAATCCACATACTTAGAAAATAACTTTTCTAAAAATGCTGAAAGTAATTTTCCTCTATCTGTGGGATGAAATCTTTTGTTTAATAGTTCTGTGTAGTTTCTAGTTGATAAAACTGATATAATGCTAGCATAAGTAGATGGTCTTCCTATACCTAGTTCCTCCATTTTTTTTACTAAACTAGCTTCTGAATATCTTGGAGGTGGTGATGTAAAATGTTGTTCATCTATTAATTCTGCTATAGATATTTTCTCACCTAATTTTACCTCAGGAAGAATATTTTTTTCTTCATCGTCATCTTGTAAAGAATAAACTTTTAAAAAACCATCGAACTTGATTACTGAACCACTAGAGATAAATTGAATTGTGCTATCATCAGAATTAATTTGAATTGTATTTCTATTAAATTCTGCAGATTTCATTTGAGAAGCCAAGGCTCTTGACCATATAAGATCATATAATTTAAATTGATCTGAACTAAGATATTTTTTCATTTCGGCTGGTTTTTTCTTTATATCAGTTGGTCTAATAGCTTCGTGAGCTTCTTGGGCGTTTTTAGCTTTTTTTCCTTTAAAATTATTTGGGCTCTCAGGTAAATAATTTTTACCAATGTCATTTTCAATAAAAGATCTAAAATCTTTAACAGCCTCATTGGAAATATTTGTTCCATCTGTCCTCATATAAGTTATTAATCCAATAGTTTCACCTTCAATTTCAATTCCTTGGTATAATCTTTGAGCTATTTGCATAGTTCTAGATGCACCAAACCCATACTTTCCAGACGATGTTTGCTGAAGCGTAGAAGTAGTAAATGGGGCTGATGGGTTTCTTCTTACAATTTTTGAACTTACGTCTTTAATTAGGTATTTATGTTTATTAATTTTTTCAATTACTTCATTAATATCTTTTTTATTTTTAAAACTGAATCTTTCTACTTTTTTATTATCAATAATATTTAATCTTGAAAATAGAATATCACTTTTTAAATTTTTAAATTTAGCATTAATTGACCAATACTCTTCCGGTTTAAAAGACTCAATTTCATGCTCTCTTTGGGTTATTAATTTAAGAGCAACAGACTGGACTCTTCCAGCTGATTTAGAACCGGGAAGCTTTGTCCACAATATTGGTGAAATATTAAAACCAACTAAATAATCTAATGCTCTTCTAGCCAAGTAAGCTTTCACCAGTGTATCTTCTATTTCTCTTGGATTATTTATTCCTTTCAAAACAGCGTTCTTTGTAATTTCATTGAATACCACTCGTTCGAGTTTTTTACCTTTTAAAAGTTTTTTATCATCCAAAACTTGTTTAACATGCCATGCAATAGCCTCACCTTCACGATCGGGGTCAGTAGCAAGAATTATTTTATCACTCTCTTTCGCAGCATCAGTTATCTCTTTTAGATATTTTTTAGAGAAAGAGTCCAGCTCCCACTGCATTTCAAAATTTTTTTCAGGATCTACCGATCCATTTTTTGAAGGTAAATCTCTAATATGACCATAGCTAGCTAAAACCTTGTATTCAGATCCTAAATATTTGTTAATTGTTTTAGCTTTAGCAGGGCTTTCAACTATAACTAAATTCATATTAAAGACTTAATTTCAAAATTTAGTATAAATGTCAAACTTAAATAATTTTTACCCAGAAAAACCTAATAAATTAAAACTTTATTTTAGTTTCTTTTCTATCTTTAATTCTCAAGATATTTTGTTTGTGGGTATACAATATAATTAAAAAAAATAGAATTAAAAAGATACTTGAAAATTTATCATTAAAAATTGAATTATAAAGTATTAGTGATGATGAAGCCAATATAGATGAAAGAGAAGAATATCTAAAAGCAAATAAAACAATTAACCATATAATTCCAAAAATTAAAGCTAACTTAAATGATAATGCTAAAATTATTCCTACGTAAACCGCCACTCCTTTACCACCTTTAAATTTTAACCAAATAGGAAAAATATGGCCGATAAAACAAATTAAACCTAAAAGGTACACTGAGTTAGGAAAATAAATAGAAGAAATTTTTACAACAAAATAACCTTTACCAATATCGAGTACTAAAGTTAATAAAGCTAAGATCCTATTGCCAGTTCTCAAAACATTTGTAGCACCAATGTTTCCAGAACCAATTTTTCTTACGTCCTTTTTTAAAAAAGCTTTAGTTAAAATTAAACCAAAGGGAATAGAGCCTAAAATATAAGAAAATAATGATAAAATAATAATTTCCATTTTTTAATTTTTAAATACAAGCTCACCTTTTAAAAAAGTCATTAAAACTTTTCCCTGTAACTTTTTGTCCTCGATAGCTGTGTTTTTTGACTTAGATTTAAGGTTTCCAGCTTTGACTATCCACGGTTTATTTAAATCAATAATACAAAGATCTGCATCAAACCCTTTTTTTAAAGTACCTTTTTTTATTTTAAGAATATTAGATGGATTTATTGTTAAACATTCAATAATTTTAGCAAGTGGCAAAGACTCGTTATGATACAATTCTAATGCTAGAGGCAGAAGAGTTTCTACTCCGATTGCCCCAGTTGCTGCTTGGGCAAAAGGAAGTCTTTTACTTTCCTCATCTTCTGGTGTGTGATCTGAAACAATAACATCAATTAATCCATTTTTTATTCCTTCTACTAAAGCCCTTCTATCGTTTTCAAGTCGAAGAGGAGGTGATAATTTTAAAAAAGTCTTAAAGTCCCCTATATCGTTCTCATTTAAAGAAATATTGTTAATCGAAACTCCAACACTAAATTTTTTACCATTAGATTTATTTTTTTTTATAACTTCTAAGGAATTTTGGGATGAAATTTGATTTATATGGTACCTACACGGGAATTCACCTAATAACGCGAGATCTCTCTCTATAATAATTTTTTCTGCGATAGATGAAATTCCACTCAATCCAAGTCTATTAGACACTTCACCTTCATTTATACACCTGTTTTTTGATAATTCATAATCTTCAGCGTGCTGCATAATTAAAACACCAATATCAGATGCGTAGTCCATTATTCTGGCCATAGTTTCTGTATTTTGAACTGTTTTGTTTACATCACTAAATCCAATAATTCCTTTTGCCGACAATAAACCAAATTCTGTCATCAGCTTACCTTCCATTTGTTTTGTGAGAGAAGCACATGGAAAGAGATTAATTTTTGATTTATCTCGTCCACGTCTCATTATAAAATCAACCATGGAGACATTATCTATAATAGGCTTTGTGTTAGGCATCGTAACAATAGAAGTTACACCACCTGCAAGAGCTGCTTGGCTTAGGGTCCTAAAATTTTCTTTATATTCAAATCCTGGTTCCCCAACAAAAGCTTTCATATCAACAATACCAGGTATTACTACATTTTTTTTAACATCAATTACTTCAGCATTTGGAGAGTCTTTTTTAGTTACTTTTTTACCAATAGATTTAACTTTTCCATTTTTATCAATAATTATTGAACCCATTTCATCTAATTTTTGGGATGGGTCAACAATTCTAGCGTTTATTATAATTTTTTCATTCATTTACAATATAATTTTAAACATGCCATTCTAACAGCTACTCCAAGTTCAACCTGTTCTTTAACTAGACTTACATTAATATCATCAGCTAATTTAGTATCTATTTCTACTCCCCTATTCATAGGACCGGGGTGCATAATAAGAGCATTTTTATTTGCAAATTTTAATTTTTCTGGCGTGAGTCCAAAATATTCATAGTATTCTCTTTTTGATGGAAGAAATGATCCTTGCATTCTTTCGTTTTGTAATCTCAACATCATAACAATGTCACAACCATCTAAACCTTTTTTCATATCTGTAAAAGCTTTAACGCCTAATCGTTCAATAGATTTTGGCATTAAAGTTTTAGGTGCAATAACATTTACTTCTGCTCCAAGCATATTCATTAAATAAATATTTGATCTAGCAACCCTAGAATGGAGAATATCTCCACAAATTGCTATCTTGAGACCTTCAATATTACCTTTACGACTAATTATTGTTAAAGCATCGAGCAATGCTTGAGTAGGGTGTTCTCTCCTACCATCACCTGCGTTAATTACAGCACAATTAACTTTTTGTGAAAGTAAATTTGGCGCCCCTGAGTCTTGATGCCTTATTACAATTAAATCTGGATGCATAGCATTTAATGTCATGGCAGTATCAATAAGAGTTTCACCTTTTTTTAAAGCTGAATTACTCATATTCATAGTCATAACATCAGCTCCTAATCTTTTGCCAGCCAAGTCAAATGAACTTTGTGTTCTAGTCGATGGTTCAAAAAATAAATTAATTTGAGTTTTGCCTCTTAATGTGTCTAATTTTTTAGTATTACTTCTATTTAATTTTATGAAGGCCTTTGCTTCGTTAAGAATTTTTTTTGCTTCTAAAATTGATAAATTTTGGATACCTAATAAATGTTTGGGTGAGTTTTTAATAGCTGAAATTTTTTTTTCTGCTGCCATTAAAATCAACTCTATAGGCCTTTTGTACTATCTTATCAAGTATTATTTTTATTTAAATAATCTAAAGCCCCTTGTAATATGAATTGAGCCGCATTTTCGTCTAATTTTTGGACCTTTTTACTTACATTTATATCTAAATTGCTAGATAAATTGAAAGCCCCCTCACTTGATAATCTCTCATCCCACATTGTGATATTTTGTGTAACATCTTTTGATAGATTTATAGCTAAATCTTTTGCAGATTGAGAGGAAGAACCAGATGACCCATCCATATTTATTGGGTTTCCAATCACAATACCTTTAATAGTATTATCATGAACAATTTTCTTTATTTGAGCCAAAAAACTAGAATAATCTTTTTTAATTATAGTTGTGTACGGAGTAGCAACTTTTTTATTTTCATCTGAAATAGCTATTCCTATACGCTTTTTTCCAGGATCAATGCCTATTAGCCTTGATTTTTTGTCTAGTTTTTTCTTAAATTCCTCAATATCCAACATTTATTTATTATATTTTATGATATTAATTTCCTATATAAATAACATAAATCACAGATGTCCATAGATAAAGATAAAATTAAACATATTAGTAAGTTAGCTAGAATTTCTATAGATTCAAAAAAATCAGACTCATTAGCTAAAGATTTGACTTCTATATTTAAATTTATAGAGCAATTAAATGAGTTAAATACTGATAAAGTAGAGCCATTATCTTCAATTTTAAACACACCGCTCAGATCAAGAGAAGATAAAATAAATGATGGAAAAATAAGAGATAAAATTCTTGAAAATTCGCCAAAAAAAAATGAAGAATTTTTTGTTGTTCCAAAGGTAATTGAATAATGTCAGAAATTATAAAAAAAAATTTATCAGAAATAATAGATTTAATAAAAAAAAAAGAGATTAAATCTGAAGAACTTGCCAATCTTTACATAGATAAAGTAAATAAAAGCAAAAAACTTAATTCTTTTATAAATACCTGTTTTGAACATACAATTCAAAAATCAAAAGAATTCGATAAAAAACCAAATTTAAACTCTTTACTCCCAGGAATCCCATTAGCTGTAAAAGATCTATTTTGTACTAATGGATTTAAAACTACTGCTGGTAGTAAAATGCTTGAAAATTTTATACCTCAATATGAGTCCACTGTTACAGAAAATTTATGGAAAGAGGGAGCAATCTTACTCGGTAAATTGAATTGTGATGAATATGCAATGGGATCATCTAATGAAACAAGTTATTTTGGAAATGTTATAAATCCGATAGCTAAGGACACAGTTCCTGGAGGATCATCTGGTGGATCTGCATCTGCACTTGCAGCCGATTTAACTCCTGCAACAATAGGTACGGATACTGGTGGATCAATAAGACAGCCTGCTTCCTTTACTGGAACTGTCGGATTAAAACCCACTTATGGATTGTGTTCGCGTTGGGGGATTGTTGCATTTGCTTCATCACTTGATCAAGCTGGTCCAATGACTAAATCTGTTAAAGATTGTTCGATCATGTTAGAGGCTATGGCCGGTTTTGATAAAAAAGACTCTACATCTATAGAAAAGAAAAAAGAAAATTATTCAAAAAATTTGAAAACAGATATTAAAGGTCTCAAAATTGGTATACCTAAGGAATATAGAGTTGAAAATATGCCAAAAGAAATCGACGAATTATGGAACAAGGGAAAAAGTATTTTAAAAGACTTAGGCGCTGACATAATTGATATCTCACTCCCTCATACAAAGTATGCACTGCCAACATATTATATAGTTGCACCAGCTGAAGCTTCTTCAAACTTGGCTAGATATGATGGAGTAAAGTATGGTTACAGATCATCAAAAGGAAATGATTTAATTGAAATGTATGAGAATACAAGATCCGAAGGATTTGGAGATGAGGTAAAGAGAAGAATCTTAATTGGTACTTATGTTTTATCATCAGGGTACTATGATGCTTATTATCTTAAAGCTCAAAAAGTTAGACAGCTTATTAAAAAAGATTTTGATGAAAATTTTGGTAAGGTAGATGCTATTTTGACACCCTCAACACCAAGTTCTGCATTTAAAATTGGTGAAAAGACTAATGACCCTATTTCTATGTATCTCAATGATATATTTACAGTACCGGTAAATTTAGCTGGTTTACCTGCAATATCCGTACCAGCAGGCCTAGATAAAAAGGGCTATCCACTAGGTTTGCAGTTAATTGGAAAGACTTTAGATGAGCAAAATATATTGAATGTGGCCTATGCTTTTGAAAAAAATTGTAATTTTAAAAATGAAATAAAAAATTGGTGGTTATGAGCAAAGATAAATTTGATTATTTTATAAAAGGAGAGAAAAACAAGTATGAGGTAGTAATTGGTTTGGAAGTTCATGCCCAAGTATCTTCAAACTCAAAACTTTTCTCTGGTTCTGCAACTAAATTTGGAGCTGAACCTAATAGCCAAGTAAGTCTTATAGACTCTGCTTTTCCTGGTATGCTGCCAGTTATAAACAAAGAGTGCATAAACCAAGCTATAAGGACTGGTTTAGGATTAAATGCTAAGATTAATAATAATTCTGTTTTTGATAGAAAAAATTATTTTTATGCAGACCTTCCTCAAGGCTATCAGATCTCACAGTATAAAAATCCTATAGTTGGCGAAGGAAAAGTTTTATTAGATATGCCATATGGTTCAAAAGAGATTGGCATTGAAAGACTTCATCTTGAACAAGATGCAGGTAAAAGTATTCACGATATGGATCCGTCAAGTACTTATGTCGATTTAAATCGTTCTGGAATTGCGTTAATGGAAATTGTGAGCAAACCAGATCTTCGATCTCCAGAAGAAGTCAATGCTTATATAAAAAAACTTAGAACTATAATGAGATATCTAGGAACTTGCGACGGTAACATGCAAGAGGGTTCATTAAGAGCTGATGTTAATGTATCGGTAAGACAAGTAGGAGATAAAAATTATGGAACAAGATGTGAAATAAAAAATGTAAATTCAATAAAATTTATGCAAATGGCAATAGAATACGAGGCCAATAGACAAGTTGAATTATTAGATGAAGGGAAAAAGATTGAGCAGGAAACAAGACTTTTTGATACAAAAAAAAATAAGACAAGATCCATGAGATCAAAAGAGGACGCTCATGATTACAGATATTTTCCAGATCCAGATCTTTTGCCTCTCAAAATTGAACAAAAATTAATAGATGATTTAAAAAAATCTTTACCGGAGTTACCTGATAATAAAAAAGAAAGATTTATGAGTGATTACGGACTTAATTCATATGAAGCTAATGTGCTAGTTTCTGAAAAAGAAATTTCAAATTACTACGAAGAGGTTGCAAAATTATCTGACAAAAAGCTTGCCGCAACATGGATGATGGGAGATTTATTTGCAATGTTAAATGACAAAGGACTTAAAATATCTAATTCACCTATCTCTGCTAAAAATTTCGCTGAATTGGTTCAATCAATAAAGTCAGGGCAAATTTCTGGCAGAATAGCAAAAGAAGTTTTTGAATTAATGGTAGAGAGTGGGGATAATCCTCAAAAAATTATCGAGTCAAAAGGTATGAAACAGCAAAGTGATCCCAAAGAATTAGAAAAAATTATTAATGAAATATTAACTAAGAACAAAGATAAAGTTGATCAGTATAAGTCCGGTAAAGAAAAATTATTTGGTTTTTTTGTTGGCCAAGTCATGAAACAATCAGGCGGAAAAGCTAATCCGCAGTTAACAAACGATATCTTAAAAAAACTTTTAAAAGGCTAATTATGCCTAAAAAATTAGATCTAACTGATAGTCTTGAGAAATATATTATTAATCACTCAGAAACTTTATCTGACGTTCAAAATGAAATAATTCAGTATAATATAAGTTTAGGAGATCAGCAAAGATTACAAATATCTATATCCCAAGCTCAATTTCTGCAAACATTGATAAAAGTTTCAAATGTGAAAAAAATTTTAGAGATTGGAAGTTTTACTGGATTTAGTGCTTTATCTATGGCTATGGCTCTCCCTCCTGATGGAAACTTAATTAGTTTAGATAAAAATCTTGAATTTAGTAATAAGGCTAAATTTTTTTATGACAAAGCCAAAGAAAAAAGGATTAAACAAATTATCAAACCAGCTATAGAGAGTTTGAAAGAATTAAAAGTTACAAAAAAGTTATTTGATTTGATTTTTATTGACGCTGATAAAGAAAATTACCTAAATTATTATGAATCTTGTATGAATTTGATAGATAAAAAGGGTCTTATAGTTATCGATAATGTATTGTGGCACGGTGAAGTTGCCGACGATGAAAATAACAATAAATTTACAAATATTATCAGGGATTTTAATAATCATGTTAAACAAGATAAAAGGATTACAAAAAACATAATTCCTATCGGCGATGGGTTAACTATTTGTATTAAAAAATAATGTTCACTATTTCTGGATTTTACAAATTTAAAAAGATTAATTCCTTAAAAAAACACAAAATTTATCTTGAAAAAGAGATATCAAATACCAGTATTAGAGGATCAATTATAATTTCTTCAGAAGGTATTAACGGATCTCTTGCAGGAAATAGTAAAGATATTCCTAAAATTTTAAAATTAATAAAAAAAAAATTTGAATTCACAGAATTTGATAGTAGCAATATTTCTACTAGTCGTTTTCAACCATTTCACAAAGCAAAAGTAAAAATAAAAAAAGAAGTTGTGCCACTTGGTTTAAAAATTAAGATTGAAAGCAAAAGACATAATAGGTATTTGTCGGGAAAATCTTGGAATAAATTTATAACAAAAAAAGAAACTCTTGTAATTGATGTGAGAAAACCCTTCGAATATAGCGTTGGCACTTTTAAGAACGCAACGAATCCAAATATACAAAATTTTCGAGATTTTCCTAAATTTTTAAATAATATCGAAAAAAACAAACCTGTTGCGATGTTCTGCACCGGAGGTATTAGATGTGAAAAGGCATCAATTTTTTTGAAAAAAAAGGGTTTCAAAAACGTATTTCAATTAAAAGGTGGAATACTTAATTATCTCAATGAAACTAAAAAAAAAGATAGTTTATGGAAAGGTGAATGTTTTGTTTTCGATAATAGAGTTTCTTTAAAGCATAAATTAAAACTAGGAACTTTTTCAATTTGTGGAGGTTGTCGGAAACCTATATCAACAAAAGATAAGAGATCAAAAAAATATGAAGAGGGCGTTTCTTGTGAAAGGTGTTATGACACACTATCAAGTTTGCAAAAATCAAGATTTCGAATGAGGCAAAATCAAATTAATCTTGCCAAAAAAGCAGGAAAGAAGCATAAGTTTCAAAAGGAATATTAAATATGGATTTAACAAAAGGTTCAATTTGGCAACTTTTAAGAAAAGTAACTATACCCGCTAGTACTGGATCTCTTTTTCAAACTTTTTATAATCTAGTTGATACTTATTTTGCAGGAAGAATTTCTCCAGAAGCATTAGCAGCAATAGCAAAATCTTGGCCAATTTATTTTATAGCAATAGCTGTAGCTGTTGGTATTGGAGCTGGTACAACAGCTTTAATAAGTAACTCTATTGGGGCGAAAGAGGAGAGAAAAGCTTCTATGTATGTTGCTCAGTCTATAGTACTAGCAATTGTTATCTCGATTTTTGTAACTTTGTTTGGTTTAAATTTTTCCGATGAACTTTTAAGAATTATGGGTTCTACTGAAGAAAGTATAATTTTAACACGTAAATACTTAGATATAATATTTTTTGGTGCAATAATTGTATTAGCTCAGTTATCTTTAAATGGAACTTTGAATGCACAAGGTGATACAAAAAGTTATAGAAATGTTTTAATATTCACTTTCTTCTTAAATATATTTCTTAATCCTTTATTTATTTTTGGTTATGGGTTTATACCAGCATTCGGAATTGCTGGTTTAGCAATAGCCACGTTAGTTTCTCAGTGTGTAGGCTTAATATATCTAGCTAACAAAGTTTACTGCTGTAAATTAAAAAAGTACTTGTATATAGAATGCTTTAAACCAAAGTTTGATTATATCAGCGCACTTTTTAAACAGTCAGTCCCAATAATGTTTACCATGTTAATGATAATGTTTGGAGTATTTAATATTTTCTATTTTGTTGGTCAATTTGGTGAACTAGCAACAGCAGGTTATGGTACAGCAGTTAGAATAGAACAAGTTTTATTACTACCTGTTATAGGTTTAAACACTGCCGTTTTATCAATTGCCGGTCAAAATTACGGAGCAAAAATGCACTTCAGAGTAAAAGAAGTTTATGGAAAAGCATTAATGTTTGGTTCCGGGTTTATGGTGTTAGCTGGTATTTTTGTTTATTTAACGTCTGAAATTATAATTTCTTTTTTTACAAATGACCTTGAGGTCATTCAAAGAGGGGCGCTTTACTTACAAGTTGCTGCTCTTATCGGGCCCGTTTATCCTGTATTTTTTATTACTTCTGCTTTATTCCAGGCACTTAAAAGACCAATTTATAGTTTATATATGACGATACTTAGACTTACGTTAATACCATTTATGTCTCTCTGGTATGTAATTAATATAAGAAACGGTGAATACCAAGATATATTCTACACAATCTTGGTAACAAATTGGATGATGGGATTAGTCGTATTAACTTTTGTTCCATTTTTTTTGAAAAGAGTATTTAGAGTTTCTTTTAAAAAGTTATTTGTATTTTAGTTTATTTTCTAATCTTCTCACAAGGTAAGAGACTACTAATATTAATACTAAGTATTCTAGGATTAAAAAAGTATATATTTCTAATGGTCTGTAAGTAGTTGTTACTAGTTCATTTGCCTTTCTTGTTAAATCTCCTATTCCTATAATCGATACCAGAGAGGACATTTTTAAAACATACACAAATTGATTTCCCATTGCAGGCAGCACAACTTTAATTGCTTGCGGCAGGATTACTAATCTCATTTTTTTCCAGAAATTCATTCCAAGCGACTCAGATACTTCATGTTGTCCTTTTGAAATAGAATTTATGCCAGCCCTAAAAATTTCTGCTTGAAATGCACTTTCGCTAATAGTTAATGCTATTATACCTGATACAAATGGTGAGAAACTCACTCCTATCATAATTGGAAGACCGTAATATATCCAAAGAATTAAAACTAATAAAGGAATTGCTCTTACGATTTCGACATAAGTTATATTGAAATAACTTAAAAATTTATTATTAGATAAAGATGGGAGGGCAACTATCAAACCTATAATCATAGCCAGAACTATAGATACTACCGAAATATAAATAGTTGTTGTAATACCGCTAATTAAAAATTTAAGATTTGTAAGACCTTCTATATTATCAGGGCTTAATATATACCAACCCCATTCATAGTTAGAACTACATCCCTGAAGCAAAAATAGAATAGAGATTAATTTTAAAAATTTCACTATTTAACTATATTTGTTAATGGAGGGTATTGAAACTTAAATTATAAGCTTTTTAAATTGTACTTAGAGAGTAATTTCTTAAAATAACCTGAAGCTTGCTTCTTTTTAATCCAATTACTTACATAATCATTCCAAACTTTATCTCCTTTTGGAACCATCATCGCTAAAAATGCTGGATTTTTTCCACCATCAGGAACTATGGCTAATTGAGGATATTTAATAACTAATTTATTCGCTTCAGTTGAACTTGTAATATTTCCATCCGCTCTGCCCGCAAGAACCTCTTGAAAATCTCTAGCTGGGGCTTCAACAGATTGTAGTTTTGATTTTGGAAAAAATTCCTTTGCTTTTTCTTCTTGAGAAGTACCTAATGTTGTTGCAATTTTCACATTACTATTATTTAGCGACTCCCAGGTAGGAAACTTTTTTAAATTCTTTTTTAAAACAAGCGGTACAGTTGCGTACTTATAATATGTAGCAGTAAAACCAGCTACTTCAGCTCTTTTTGGAGTTTTAGTTACGCTTGTTGAAATATCGTATCGATCAGCTGTAATCCCAGCCACTATTGTTTTCCACTCTGCAGGCACAAACTTAATTTTTACGCCCATATCTTTTGCAAGTTCCCTCATGACATCAATGTCAAAACCTTTATATTTGTTAGTAGCTGGATCTTTCATAGACATTGGATCCCAATCTCCAGTCGTTCCAACTCTTAACTCTCCATTTTTTTTAATTGTTTGAAGTTTAGACTCCGCGTTTGCTGATGCGGTAATTAATAGTAAGGTAAAAAGTACTATAATTTTTTTCATGTTTTCTTTTAACTTTTCACTCGTTCATTTTCCAAACGCATATTGCCCCACATAATGGTTGACTAAAGTAAAATTTTTTTCTATAAAAGAACAAAATAAGAACATTTATGGAGTTGAAAATACCTTATTACATACACAAAGTAGGAGCGGGTTTTCCCTCTCCCGCAACAGATTATATAGAGGATGATGTAGATTTAAATCATCATCTTATAAAAAATTCACCAGCAACATTTATAATTAGAGTTCAAGGCAAGTCTATGAATAGTGTAGGAATCTACGATGGTGATTTATTAATAGTAGATCGAAGTATTAACCCAAAAAATCTTTCAACAGTTATAGCCAATGTTAACGATGAATTAGTGGTGAAAACAATCCTGAAAGAAAAAGGGGAAACATTTTTAACATCTGGATCTAAAAAAAAATCAGAAAGAATTCATTTAGCAAAAGATCAAGAAGTAATTATTTGGGGAGTGGTAACTTATGTCATCCATCAAGTACACAACTAAGAAAAATAAAATAGCCTTAGTAGATTGTAATTCATTTTACGTATCCTGTGAGAGACTTTTTAATCCTAAGATACAAAAAAAAGCTGTAGTAGTTTTATCAAATAATGATGGATGTGTAATATCTAGATCAAGAGAAGCAAAAGATTTAGGTATTAAAATGGGAGAGCCCTACTTCAAAGTAAAAGAATTAGTAAAAAAAAATAAAGTTGAAGTGTATTCTTCAAACTATGCATTGTATGGAGATATATCGAGAAGAGTTATGAAAGTATTAAAAACTTTTTCACCAAAAGTAGAAATTTATTCAATCGATGAAGCTTTTATTGATTTATCCTTTATAGATGAAAAAGGAGTTGAGGATTACGGAAGAGAGATAAGATCAAGAGTTCTTAGGTGGACGGGCATGCCGACAAGCGTAGGTATATCCAACACAAAAACATTAAGTAAGGTAGCCAATCATATAGCAAAAAAAGAAAAAGCAGGTGTAATTTATTTAAATACAAATATTGACGAAAAATTGAAAAAATTTCCAATCGAAGATGTTTGGGGAGTAGGTAAACAGTTATCTAAGTTTTACCGCAAGAACAATATAAGTAATGCTTATGATTTAAAAAATGTTTCAAACACGTGGGTAAAAAAAGGAACAAATGTTTTAGGCGCGAAAACAGCAATGGAACTAAGAGGAACACCTTGTATTGACTTACAAATAGATCAAGAAAAAAGAAAGAATTGTTGTGTTTCAAGATCGTTTGGCAGAAAAGTAAAAGATATAAATGAATTAGAGGAATCAGTTATTACTCATTGCTTGAATGCAGCAGAAAAAATTAGAGCTGATGATCAAATAGCAAAAACAATAACGGTATTTATAAGAACAAGCCCATTTGATAAGAACAGAAGATATTACTCTAATTCAAAAACAATAGATTTAGCAATCCCCACTAGCAATAGCATAGAATTAATAAAAAATGCTGTTAAAGCGCTAACCGACATATACAAATACGGTTACTCTTATCAAAAAGCTGGAATAATCTTATCAGGATTGAAAGATGCAAATCAAAATGATCAGAATCTTTTAACTCCACTTCTTGAAAACAAATCTAAGAAATTAATGAAAGCTATAGATTATACTAACACAAAATACGGACGATATGCGATCAGTATAGCTCAAGCAGGACTAAGCAAAGGTTGGAAAATGAGAAGAGAACATTCATCTAAAATAGATACAGCTTCATTTGACTCTTTGCCTAAAATAGTAGTATAAAAAAATACGGGGTGTCAGAAAGACTGAGATTATACCCGACGAACCTGACCGGTAATTCAGTAAGGGAACTATGGATAAAACACTTTTATCGCAACAAACAACAATAGCTATTACAATATTAATTGGCCTGTTCTTTATATGGCTGGGTTTCTTAAATAATAAAAAAATATTTAATAGTAAAAATTATATTGTTGGTGATAGGGATGAAAATACATTTTCATTAACTTCGAGCCTAACAGCATCAGCACTGGGAGCTTGGGTTTTATTTGGTCCTCCTTCTGCAGCAACTTGGGGAGGGATAGGTGCCGTAATCGGTTATGCATTAGGTACGGCCGCGCCAATGTTATTTCTTTACAATTTTGGCCCTAAAATCCGAAGAGAATTTCCAAACGGTTTAACACTAACTGAATTTATACAAAAAAGATTTGGTCAAGCTATATTAAGATTAAGTTTATTCTTAATACTATTTTATTTGATAATTTTTTTAATTGCTGAGGTGACGGCTATAGCATTTTTATTAAATTATATTTCAAAAATTCCATTATGGGTTACCGCAGGTTTAACCTTAATCATTTGTTTACTTTATGTATTAAGAGGAGGGTTTAAACTTTCAATTATTACTGACAAATATCAGTTTATTTTTATAATATGCATTATTTTATTTTCATTAATTTTGGTTTTTAATAACTTAAATCTAACTAGCTATGAAACAATAAAAATAAATTCACCACAATTAATTAGCAAAGATTATTTACCTAACTACACAGCTGGTTTAACTTTTTTCATAGCGGTTGCTTGTACCAATTTATTTCATCAAGGAAATTGGCAAAGAGTTTTTTCAGCAAAAAATAATTCAATTCTAAAAAAAAGTTTAATTAATTCATCTATTATAATTTTTATAATAGTTTTTTGGATGGGATATTCAGGTTTAATATCTTTTTCATTAAATTCAAAAGTTACTCCAGATCTTGCTTTCTTTAACTTAATTTTAGATGAAAAAAAATCTCTTATAGTTGTGTCAGTGTTAATTTTAGCATTGTCATTAACATTAAGTACCATTGACACATTAATAAATGCTATTTCAGGTTTGCTAATCGTGAATGGTAGTCAAATAAACAAAATGATTAAAGGAAAAAAAATTAAAGAAAAAACAAATTTTATTATTTTATTTATATGTTCTATAGTTTTTATTTTTGCATCAAGAGGATATAGTATATTATACTTATTTTTACTTGCTGATCTTCTTTGTTGTGCTGCTGTTGTTACAATTTTTTATGGTTTTTTTAACAAAAATATTAATCCTAAACTTGCGGCTTATTCAATAATTCTTGGTTTGATTTTTGGTCTGTTGTTTTTTCCAAGTCAAAATTTTGAAACAAGTATTTTAGTAGGAAATTTGATATCTATTGATAATTTTTCAATTTTTATTAGAACAAATCTACTTTTTATATCTTTTCTTATATCTCTATTTGCTCCTCTTATAATAATTTTATTTCACTCTTTACGCAATTCGTTAAGGTAAATTATTACTGCTATCCATATAAATAAAAAACTTATTAATTTTTCTATTTCAAGTGGTTGACCCAGATAAAATATACTTAAAAAAAATTGAGCCGTTGGTGTCAAAAAAAATATCATGCTCGCAGGTCCTATTCCTATTAATTCAAATCCTTTAATGTACATAAAGAGAGGAATTAGTGTCATAAATCCTGCAAAAAACAAATAAAAAGATAATGTAGGATTATCAAATCCAAAGACATTTGTATTATTGAAAACAAGAGAGCTAAATAAAATTAATGCTATTGGAGAAATTAACAAAGTTTCAAAAAATAATCCTATATCTGATGAAATATTTATTTTTTTTCTTATTAGAGTATAAAAACTAAATGTGATTGCGACAGTTAAACCAATCCATGGAATATTATTAAATTCAATTAGTAAATAAATTATAGATAAAAAGACAAGAAATATAGCGATTGATTTATTTCTATTAATTTTTTCTTTTAAAAATATTCTTCCCAAAAAAACACTCAATATAGGAAAAATATAATATCCAAGGGATGCATCTAGCATATTGTTTACCGAAATAGAATAAAGCCATGTAAACCAATTAATAGAAACTAAAACTCCAGTAAGAAATAATAAACCTAGAGTACTTAGAGATTTAGATACTTTTTTAAATTCTGACCACTTTCCAAAATAAAAGGTTGTAAATACTAAAAGCACTGTTGTCCAAATAGTACGATGTATTGTCAATTCAACAGGTGACGCAAAAGACACAAATTTGAAATAAATTACACCAATGATACCCCACCAAAGAGAAGCGCCTACAGTAAATAAAGATCCTTCAAATAATTTTTTTTTCATTTCAGCATTTTTTTGATTGATTTATATGGTAATAATTTAATAATTAGTACTAAATAAGACTGGAAATACGGAAGAGTGGGTGAGCGGTTGAAACCAGTTGGTTGCTAACTAACCGTACGAGTAACATCGTACCGAGAGTTCGAATCTCTCCTCTTCCGCCAGTTATTTAAAAAATTCCTCAATTTTAACTGGTTCTTTACTAATCATGTATTTATATACATTAACGTTTTCCAGAACTCTTTGAACATAATTCCTAGTTTCTTTAAACCTTATTAATTCAATCCAGTCTATATAACTTAATTGATTTTTAGTTGGATCACCATTAACTCTTCTCCAAGTTTTTACCCTATTAGGTCCCGCGTTATAGGCTGCTATTGCGAATGGATAAACTCCGTTATAATCCGTTAATAATCCGTCAAAATAATAAGACCCTAATTTTATATTATAAATAGGATCATCTGTTAAACCACTAATGCTATAAGGCAGCTTTGCTTGTTTTGCTACAATCTTTGCGGTGTATTTCATTAACTGCATCATGCCTCTAGCACCAGCATAACTGTTTGCTTTACTATCGAATTCACTTTCTTGTCTTATAATAGCGTGTATCATTTCACTTGGTGGCATAGGTTTGTTGTTAATTTCTCTTGGCGTTGAAATAATCGGATAGTTATATTTTAAATAAAATCTTTTTTCATAGGAAGCTCTTTTTGAAATTTGAATAGCAAAATCATATCTCTCTATCTCTGTAGATAACTTTGCCGCTAATACTTCGCTACCTTGCTCAATATTTAAATTTGCTAGATGTTTAAGCACATCTTTTGAATATTTTGTGTGATCTAGCTCTTTAAGAATTTTAATAATTCTAACAAGTCTATTTTTTGAAAATTCTTTCTCATAATCTTTGGAATATGAAGCATCTTCTTTTAAAATAAATTCTCCTCCATAATTAATTTCTTTGAAACTCAGCTGCCCATAATATGTTGTTAAAAATTTCGAGCCAGCTTTAAAATATTCTTCAGCTTTTTTTGTGTTACCGGTTTCTTGATATGACTTTCCTAACCAGTAAGCACCTCTTGCTACACTAATAGGATAACTTACATTGTCATAAAAATTTAAAAAATGGTTTATAGCATATTCTTGTGATTTAAGGAATGAATGAGCAATCCAACCCGCTAACCATTCAGCTTCTGCAAATTCTGGCCCTGATGAAAGTGAGTGTTCACTTGCTACTTTATAAGCAGTTTTATACCTTTTTTTATAAATTAAACTTCTAACTATACTTTCTCTTTGTTTCCACCATAGGTCAGCTCTTACTAATTCTTCCTCTGATTTATTTGAATTATCGTAAAGTATTTGAAGAGAAGACTCTAATCTTCCTCTTCTGTTTCTCCATTTTAATCTATCGTATTCAAGTCCAATATCTTTTTTAAATCTATCAGGAACTTTTGCAATAGCATTATCAACTCCGTAAGAGTTACTCATTAATATTTGTCTGGCGTTATATAAGGCTTTAAAATCTGATGGCAAATAAACAAGCATTCTCTTAAGGTCCCAATATTTTCTGTTCCAGGCCAAATAATCTGCTCTTTTAATATGATCTTCACTATCTAATATTGATTTGAATTTCTTTCGATAAAATCTTAATTGACTCTTACTTAAATCTGCATTTATCCAACCTTCCTTTACTAATTCTTTAGAATTATTAATATCTTTAAGATCAAAATATGCTTCACCTAATTTTAGTTTTCCTGTACCGCTAACAGGCGGAAAATCTTCAAACCATCTAATTATATTTTTAGGAGAGGAATTTTTGAGATAAATCTTTTGTTCAGCTAAATATTGTAATCTTCCTATTCTTGGAAAATCTGAGTTATTTCTTATAAAGGTTTCATATGTTGAAAATGTTGCATTGTTTGAACTTTTCATCAAATAAAGCCACTGAACAAACAATTTAAAGTCTTTATCTTTTATTTTTTCAGAGGTTTTGTATCCTGTAATCACTTTTCCTGATTTAATTTGACTAAATGCTATTTTTGCCCTTTCAAAATCTTTTTGACTTAGAAATTTTGATTTTTTAACTGACGCAGTTGTTTTTCTAATTGTTTTTGGTTTTTTTTGGGGTAATACAAAGGCATCAGTAGTAATTTTTTTTTCAATTTTTTTTACTATTTTTTCTGCTTCCTTTACTTTTATTTTGTCTTTTTCTTTAGATTCTTCTTTTTTTTGAATAGTTTCAGTTTTAATAATTGGCTTTGACTGAGGTAATAAGTCTTTATTTGTTGTTTTAGGTTTTTCAATCTTTTTAAAAACTGAAGGTTTGTCTTTAGGTAATATGAAATTTTCATCAGCTAAACTGATGTGATTTGTATCAATTAAAAGCAATAAAATAGCTAGACTAATTAATCGAATAAGCATAAAAATAGATAATAATTAATCTTATATTGATTTATGTTCAAAGGTTCAATCGTAGCGTTAATAACACCGTTTAAAAATAATAAATTAGACGAGGCCAATTACATTGAAATATTACACCATCATCTAAAAAACGGCACAAATGGTGTTGTACCAGCCGGCACAACCGGTGAGTCTCCAACTTTATCTCATATTGAACATAAAAAAGTTATTGAGATAGCGGTTAAAGAATGTAAGGATAAAATTCCAGTTATAGCTGGTACTGGCTCTAACTCAACTTCAGAAGCAATAGAACTTTCGAAACATGCAGAAAGCGCTGGTGCAGATGGTCTTTTAATTGTAACTCCCTATTATAATAAGCCAACTCAAGAGGGGCTATACCAACATTACAAATCAATTAACGACAGTGTAGGCATTCCAATTATCATTTATAATATACCCTCTAGATCTGTCGTTGATATGTCAGTAGACACAATGGCGAGATTATATGAGTTAAAAAACATTAAAGGCGTAAAAGATGCTACAGGTGATTTAAACAGAGTAACTATGCAGCTAAGCAAAATGGGAAAAGAGTTTATTCAATTAACCGGAGAGGATGATAATGCACTCGAATTTAATAAAAGAGGAGGCGTTGGTTGCATAAGTGTTACCGCTAACGTAGCAACAAAACTCTGTGCAAATTTTCATAAAGCCTCCTTATCAAAAGACAACGAAACTGCACTATCGATTAATAAGCTTTTATCTCCGTTGCACAAAGCACTCTTTATTGAAAGCAATCCTTCACCAGTAAAATACGCTGCATCTCTTTTAAAACTTTCTCCGGCAGATGTAAGATTGCCTTTGGTACAAGTAACAGAAAAAACAAAAAAAGAAGTAGAAAAAGCACTTAAATTTGCAAAACTACTCTAATGAAATCAAAAAATGTTTCTCAAAAAATTATTTGCCTAAACCGCAAAGCAAGTTTTAATTACTATTTTAAAGAATTATATGAAGCAGGAATTGTATTAAAAGGATCCGAGGTGAAATCATTAAGAATTGGAAAAGGAAGTATTGCCGACTCTTACGCTGTGGATATAGGAGGTGAAATATTTTTAATCAATTCACATATTCCGCTATACAAGCAATCCTCATACAACAATCATGATCCAAAAAGAGAGAGAAAATTACTACTTTCAAAAAAACAAATTAATACTTTAATTGGTAGAATTAATCAGGAAGGAATGACTATTGTGCCAACAAAAATGTATTTTTATAAAGGAAAAGCAAAAATACAAGTAGCTGTAGGTAAAGGAAAAAAATTATATGATAAAAGATTAGTTAAGAAAAAAAGAGATTGGCAGAGAGAAAAAGCAAAAATTTTTAGTAGAAAAAACAAATGATTTATTTAAACATTGGGTCAAATCTTCCGTTAGAAGAGGGAGGTAGAAAAAACAATATATTAAAAGCAATAAACTACTTAAAGAATTTAAATTTAAAGTTAATAAAAATATCGAGTTTTTATGAAACTCCATCATACCCAAATAGTTCAGATCCAAAATTTTTAAATCTATGTGTCAAATTTGAAAGCAACCTTAAAGCAACTGAGCTACTCAATGAATTAAAAAAAATTGAAAAAAAACTCGGAAGAACTCGGAATGAAAAGAATGAGCCAAGAACATGTGATATAGATATAATTGATTTTAACGGTGAAATTATTAAAAATGACGAACTAGAAACACCACACCCAAGGCTACATTTAAGAAACTTTGTAATTTACCCTTTAAAAGAGATTGAGCCTAATTGGTTTCATCCAAAATATAATAAAAATATAGATAGTTTTTTTAAAGAATTAGATAAAAATTCCCATAATGAGATTACAAGACTTATTAAAAGTGATATAATGAATTAATGATTAATAACAATGAATTAATAAATGAAATTAAGTCTTATAATAAATTTTTAAACCATGACTCACTAAATAAGGCATTTAAATTTGCAATTGACGCTCATAAAAACCAAAAAAGGGATGAAGGTGTTCCATACATTATTCACCCAGTGGCTGTAGCAAAAATTCTCACAGATTTAAAACTTGATAGTGCAACTATTACTACTGGATTGTTACATGACACAATCGAAGATACTAAAGTAACTTATGAAACAGTTAAAAAGGAATTTGGCGAAGAGGTAGCAAATTTAGTTGACGGAGTTACTAAAATTTCTGCTCTTGAAGATAAAGCTTCAAGTGACTCTAAAGCTGAAAATTTTAGAAAGTTAATCTTAGCAACTTCTAAAGATATCCGTGTATTATTAGTAAAATTAGCAGATAGACTACACAACATGAGAACTATCAAATTTGTTAAAGCCAAAGAAAAAATGGTGCGAAAAGCTAAGGAGACCATGGAAATTTATGCACCTTTAGCAGATAGAATGGGAATGAATAGGATACGAGATGAGTTAGAGGATTTATCTTTTGAAATTTTAAACAAGAAAGCAAGGGATTTGATACAAGAAAGACTTAAATTTATTAAAAACAATAGAGATGATAATTTTAAAATAATTTCAGTAGATTTAATTAATCTACTAAAAGAAAATGGTGTCACGGCTAAAATAGCAGGGAGAGAAAAAACTCCTTTTTCAATTTGGCGTAAGATGCAAAACAAAAAAATATCTTTAGAACAATTGACTGACATTGTAGGTTTTAGAATTTTATTAAATTCTATTGAGGATTGTTATAAAACTCTTGGTATTTTACATTCCAAATACTCTGCAATTCCAGGGAAATTTAAAGATTATATTTCTACACCTAAAATCAATAAGTATAAATCTATCCATACTGCTTTAATAGGTCCATATAAACAAAGAATTGAAGTACAAATAAGAACTTATGAGATGCATGAGTTCGCTGAAAGAGGTATCGCATCTCATTGGAAATACAAATCTTCAGAAAAATTTTCTGAACTTTCTTGGAAAGAATATGATTGGCTAAGAGATTTAGTTGAAATTATTGAAACAGGAAATAGTCCTGAGCATTATTATGAATTTACAAAATTACAAATGTTTCAAGATAACGTTTTTTGTTTTACGCCCAAAGGAGCAGTAATTAAATTACCTAAAAATGGCACCCCAATAGACTTTGCTTATGCTGTTCACACTAAAGTTGGCGATACAGCTATAGGATGTGAAATTAATGGTAAAGAAATGCCGGTCCAAACGATACTTAAAAATGGAGATATGGTTAAAATTCTTACATCTTCTAATGTTTCACCTTCTCTACATTGGTTGTCATCTTCAAAAACTGGAAAGGCACGTGCTTCAATAAGAAAGTATTGGCAAGGTAGGAGTAATAAACAGCAGGACGAGGAAAAAGTTTATAATACATCTTTAATAATTGACTTGCCCCACAATCCTGGTGTTTTAGGTGAAATAAGTACTTTAATTGGTCTCAACAAAAGCAATATTGTGAATATTGAACTTTTAAAAAGAAAAGAAGATTATTTACAATTTTCTTTCGATATTCAGATTAAAGATTTGAAAAATTTTACAAACTTGATAAGTCAGATCAAGCAAAAAGATTATAAATTTAAAATAGTAAGACATAAAAATAAAAAAAATGCTTTCCTACAAAGAATCTTTGAAAATTTTAAAAGAAGCTAATGCCCTTATAGAGGGTCATTTTATATTATCTTCAGGATTACACAGTCCACAATACGTTCAATGTGCTCAATTAATGAGTAAACCAGACAAAGCAAAAAAGATTTGCGAGTCTCTTTCAGAAAAAATCAATAGTGAATTTAAAGAATTCGATATTATATTATCTCCTGCTATGGGAGGCATAGTAATTGGCTATGAAATTGGTAGATTGTTAAATAAAGAGACTATTTTTTCTGAAAGAGTTAATGGAGAATTTAAACTAAGAAGAGATTTTATAATAAAAAAAAATCAAAAAGTTTTAATTGTAGAAGATGTTATTACTACAGGAAAATCAAGTTTAGAATGCTCAAAACTAGTATTAGATAATGGAGCAAATATTGTTGGATATGCATGTTTGATTAACAGGTCTAATGGAAAATCTTCTTTGAAAGGAAAAATTGTTTCACAGGTTGATTTAAATATTCCAACATACACAAAGAAAAATTTACCAAGTAGCTTATCAGCTCTTAAAGCGGTTAAACCTGGAAGCAGAAATCTTTAATGAGTAAAATCAGACTTGGAGTAAATATAGATCATGTTGCAACTGTAAGAAACGCAAGAGGGGAAACTTATCCTAGCCCATTGAGAGCAGCTTTATTGGCTCAGAAGAGCGGGGCTGAGTCTGTTACAATACATTTAAGAGAAGATAGACGTCACATAAGAGAATTCGATCTTAAAGAAATTAAATCGAAATTAAAAATTCCACTTAATCTAGAAATAGCCGCTACGAACGAAATGCTGAAAATAGCTTTAAAAAGCAAACCGGATTTTATTTGTATCGTTCCAGAGAAAAGGCAAGAATTAACTACAGAAGGTGGTTTAAATTTAAGCCATAGGAATAGGTTTTTGAATAAATTGATAAAAAAACTAAAAAAAAATAGATTTAGAGTGAGTTTATTTATTGAACCTAGCATTCAAGATATTAAAAAGTCACAAGAATTAAATGTTGATTGCGTAGAAATTCACACAGGGAGATTTTGCAATCTTGTTAATGACAATAAAAATTTCAACAACGAACTTAATAGGATTAAAAAAGCTGTTGTTTTAGGTAATAAATTAGGTTTAGAGGTACATGCAGGCCATGGTCTGACGTTTAAATCTGCTAAAATATTAAAAAAAGTCAAAGGAATTAAAGAATTTAATATTGGACATTTTTTAATTGGAGAGTCAATTTTTGAAGGTTTAAGCAAAACTATTAAAAAATTTAAAAGGATTTTGCATAAATGAAACTATTCGGTGTTGGCACTGATATAATACAAGTAAATAGATTAAAAAAATCTCTTAACAAAAAACCATTTTTATCAAGAATATACAGCAAAGAAGAAATTTTAAAGTGTAAAAGAAGTAAAGTAAATTCTAATTGTTTTGCAAAAAGATTTGCTGCTAAAGAGGCATTCTCAAAAGCTTTAGGAACAGGTATATCTAAAGGTATTAGTTTCAATGAAATCGTCGTTTTAAATGAAAAATCTGGTAAACCATATATAAAGTTGATTAATAAGACAAAAAAAATTGTTGAGAGAAAACTAAAAAAAAAAATATATAAAATCTCTTTGTCAATTGCTGACGAAAAAGATTATGCCGTTGCGTTTGTTACAATTTCAATATGAAAAAAAATATAAAAAATGTTGTAATAGATAATATCAAAACTCTTATTTATGCGCTTATTATTGCTGTGCTTTTAAGATCTTTGTTGTATCAGCCTTTTTATATTCCATCCTCATCAATGGAACCAACTTTACTTGTTGGTGATAGATTATTTGTTTCTAAATTCGCTTATGGCTATAGCAAACATTCATTTCCATTTAGTCCACCCCTATATAAAAAAAGAATATTTTTCAAAGAACCTCAAAGAGGGGATCTAGTTGTCTTTAAAACACCCTCAGACAATAGAACTGATTACATAAAAAGATTAATAGGTAAGCCGGGTGATACCCTACAATTTATAAATGGAGATATTTATTTAAATAAAAATAAAATAATAAAAAATAAAGTAGATGAAAGTATGAGTATTAGATGTGGTAAAATAAATTTTCCTGTAAAAATTTATGAGGAAACATTACCAAACGGAGTAAAATATAAAGCCGTCTATAATAGTGCTGGAACACTTCAAAATACAGATGTGTACACAGTACCAGATAACAATTATTTTTTACTAGGTGATAATAGAGACTGTTCAAAGGATAGCAGATTTTTATCCGAAGTAGGCTATGTAAATAAGTTAAATTTAGTTGGAAAAGCAGAACTAATTTTTTTTTCAAATGATACATTAAAGAGCAGCGTTTTAAAATTTTGGAATTGGAAAGACTCTTTTAGATTTAAAAGAACTTTTAAAAAATTATGATAAGTAGATTTAAAGATTTAGAAGAGGTTATTAAATATAAATTTAATTCTAAAGACCTATTGACACGGTGTTTAACCCACAAAAGCTATGATGAAAATATTAATAATGAAAAACTTGAATTTTTAGGCGATAGAGTATTAGGATTAATCATTTCAAAAAATCTATTATCAAAATATCCTAATGAGAATGAGGGAATAATTGATAAAAAATACGCAAATTTAGTAAACAAAAAAAAATGTTCAGAAATAGCTAGCGAGATAAACTTAAAAAAATATATGTTGTTGGGGACAAATTATAAAAAAAAAGATCAAAAACACGAAAAAATTTCAGGAGATTGTCTTGAAGCTTTAATTGGAGCAATCTTTATTGATGGATCACTTAAAAATGCTGAGAGATTTATTTTGAACTATTGGGAGTCCTCACTTAAAAAATCTGATTTCACTATTGTTGATTCAAAAACAAAACTACAAGAATATAGTTTAAAAAAGTACAAAAAACTTCCTACATATACATTATTAAAAACGATAGGACCTCATCATAAACCAATATTTAAAGTTACTGCAAAAACACCCAACTCAAAAAAAGTTATTGGAACCGGTCCGTCTAAAAAAGAAGCTCAACAAAATGCAGCTAAAAAACTAATTGAGGATTTAAAAATATGATCTGGGAAGATGAAGGTTACTTAATCAAAAAAAAAAAATTTCGAGAGAATTCTGTCATAATAAGTGTATTTACACAAAAACACGGTAAAATGACGGGGATAGTTTACGGGGGCACTTCTAGAAAAATTAAAAACTACCTTCAAATTGGAAATAAAATATTTATTATTCACAATTCTAAAAATCGCAACAAACTGGGTTATCTAAAAACTGAAATAATAGAAGCTATTAGCCCAAAATACTTTAATGATAAAAAAAGATCGTACGTTCTATTGTCGATAACTGAACTTCTAAACTCTTTATTACCTGATGAGGAGACACATGAAAACATATACCTGTCTCTCAATAATTTGATTAATAACCTAGACAATAAAAATTGGCCGCTTATTTATTCATTTTGGGAAATAAATCTTATTAAAGAACTTGGTTTTGGATTTAAAATAGGTAGAACTAATTCTTCCCAAGATATTCTGCCAATAAAAATTGATAATATTATTTATAAAGTCCCAAAGTTTATAATAAATGAGGAGATACCTGAGAATTTTTCTAAAGACACTATTAATCAGGCATTATCTTTTACTAGAAATTTACTTTTAAATAAATTTTACATTCCTAACAATTTGTTTTTGCCAAAGTCTCGAGTGATTTTTGAAAATTATTTTTCCTAATTAGAATTTATTTTTTTTGCTATATCCAATGCAAAGTATGTAACTATAGCATTAGATCCTGCTCTTTTAAGAGATATTAAACTTTCATATATTGCATTCTGATCTAAATTCTTATTTTTAATAGCATTTACAATCATCGCGTACTCACCAGATACTTGATAAGAAAATACAGGTACCTTAAAATTTTGTTTTATTAAACTTATTATATCCAAATAAGGCATACCAGGCTTTACCATGACGAAATCAGCACCTTCTTTTATATCCAGGCCTACCTCTCTAAAAGCTTCATTATAATTTCTTATATCCATTTGATAAGTTTTTTTGTTTCCTTTTAATTTTTTTTTAGAACCGACTGCATCTCTAAATGGTCCATAAAAGTTAGAAGCATATTTAACAGCATAAGATAAAATTTTAATATCCTTGAGTTTGTGTTTATCCAAAGACTTTCTGATTAAACCAATTCTTCCATCCATCATATCTGATGGAGCAATCACATCTGATCCCATAGAGGCTTGTAAAATAGCTTGTTTTTCTAATAACTTTAGAGTTTCATCATTATCAATTTTATTGTTAATAATTACTCCATCATGACCATGAGATGTATAAGGATCCAATGCCACATCAGTCATTATTCCGAAATCTTTATATTTTTTTTTGATAGCTCGTATAGCTCTACAAACTAAATTATTTTCATTTAAGGCTTCAGACCCATTTTTATTTTTTTTACTGTTAGGAGTATAAGGAAATAGTGCGATCATAGGAATTTTGAAATCTTCAGCCTTATCTAAAACATTTGTTAGTCTATCTAATGAATATCTATTTATACCTGGCATACTCTTAATTTTTTCTATTTTATTTTTTCCTTCCCTTAAAAATATCGGTAAAATTAAATCGTTAACCGATAAGTTGTTTTCAGAAATGAGTCTTCTAACCCAATCTGAGTTGCGAACTCTTCTCAATCTTGTTGATGGAAATTTCCCTAAAATCTTCATTTTTTAATTATTGTAATATTTTTTATGCGACAAATATATTATTATACCTTATAAGCAAAGTAATTTATTAAATAAATATGTCTAACGCAGTAATTTATAAAGATTTTTATCAAGTTCCAAATCTTTCTTTCAATATTAGTAAGCTTAGAGCCGACCTTGAGAAGATTTTAGAAAAATCAAAATATCAAACACTTGGGATAACTAACTTTGCGGCAATTCCAATGAATAAGATTCCAGGCGACGATAGCTCTATACAAGGTCATAATGTAAGAGGTGTCTATTGGACTAAACCAGATGAAACTGGAAAAGAAGTAGTTAGAGATAAACCAATAGACGAGTCTAAGTATACAGAATTAACTAAAGAATTTAAAAACACTTATTTTGAAGAAGTGTATAAAATTTTAAGTTCAAAGTTTAAGCTGGGAAGAGTAAGAGTATTATTGAAAGAACCAAGATCTACTCTTAGTTGGCATAAAGATCCTGAGCCAAGATTACATATACCAATAATAACAAATCCTGGATGTAAAATGGTGATCGAAGATGTTGCAAAACATATGCCAGCGGATGGAAAAGTTTGGATAACTAACAATACAAGGTATCATAATTTCTTTAATGGCGGTGAGCAAAATAGAATTCATATCGTTGCTTGCTTGTTAGAGAATAGATTCAATTAATTGAATTCATTATTTAAAAAAATTTGTATTTCATCAGATCACGCTGGTTATAATTTAAAAGAGTTTATTAAAAACATGCTAATAGACTCGGAAATATCTATTACCGACTTAGGGCCTTTTTTTAAAAAATCTGTCGATTATCCAGATTTTGCAAAAAAGGTATCCAATAGAGTTTCTAAAAAAAAAAGTGAAATTGGCATACTTGTATGTGGTTCAGGTACTGGTATGGCTATTTCAGCCAATAAAACAAAAGGAATTAGGGCAGCAGTAGGATATAATCTAAAATCTACTCAATTGTCTCGTCAGCATAATAATGCTAATATATTATGTTTAGGATCAAGATTAACAAAAAAAAAAGATATTAAAAAAATTGTTTCAGTTTTTTTAAAAACAAAATTTGAGGGTGGCAGACATAAAAGGAGAATAAAAAAAATATAAATGTCAACGGTAACTAAAATAAATAGAGTTTCTAATAATTTTTTTGAAAGAGACTTAAAAGACTCAGATAAAGAATTATTTGAATCAATCTCAAAAGAATTTGTAAGACAAAAAAATCACATAGAGTTAATAGCTTCTGAAAATATTGTTTCTAGAGCAGTCTTAGAAGCACAAGGTTCAGTTTTGACAAATAAATATGCTGAAGGATATTCGGGAAAAAGATATTATGGGGGCTGTGAATTTGTAGATATTTCAGAAAATTTAGCAATAGAAAGAGCAAAAAAACTATTTAATTGTAAATTTGCTAACGTTCAGCCTCACTCAGGTGCTCAAGCTAATGGAGCGGTATATCTAGCTTTAATAAAACCAGGAGATACTATATTGGGTATGAGTTTAAATTCTGGCGGTCATTTAACTCATGGAGCAAAACCCGCTCAATCTGGAAAATGGTTTAATGCAATTCATTATGATGTAGAAAAAAATTCTGGATTAATTGATTATGAAAACGTCGAAAAGTTGGCTTTAGAACATAAACCAAAGTTAATAATTGCTGGTGGTAGCGCTTACTCTAGAATAATTGATTTCAAAAAATTTAAAGATATTTGTAAAAAAGTTGGCGCTTTTTTCTTAGTCGACATGGCACATTTTTCAGGTCTTGTTGCTGGAGGTGCTTATCCTAACCCATTAGAGTATGCTGATGTTGTAACATCTACTACTCATAAAGTATTAAGAGGGCCAAGAGGAGGAATAATATTAACTAACAACGAAACTCTTTATAAAAAGTTTAATAGCGCTGTATTCCCTGGTCTACAGGGAGGACCTTTGATGCATGTAGTAGCAGCAAAAGCTGTATGTTTTAAAGAAGCGTTAAGTCAAGAGTTTAAAAAATATACCTCTGAAGTAATTTCAAATGCAAAAGTGTTAAGTGAAACTCTTATTAAAAATAATTTTAAAATATTTTCTGGAGGAACGGACACACATTTGATGTTAGTTGATCTAAGACCTTACGGAGTAACAGGTAAAGATGCTGAGGAAAGTTTAGGTAGAGCCAACATAACTTGCAACAAAAACGGTATACCTTTTGACACAGAAAGCCCTATGATAACTTCAGGTATACGATTAGGAACACCAGCAGCAACTACTAGAGGTTTCAAAGCCCGTGAATTTAAATTGGTAGGAAACTTAATCACAAAAGTAATTAAAGGACTTTCGGAAAATCCAAAAAACAATGCAACAATTGAGAAGGAAGTTCAAAAAGAGGTTGTTGATCTTTGCTCCGATTTTCCTATATATAGTGATTAACAAAAAAAAAGTATTCTATGATTTGTCCTTTTTGTAGAGAAAAAGATACATCTGTTGTGGACTCAAGGCCCACTGAGGATGGAACCGCAATTAGAAGAAGAAGAGTTTGTACATGTGGAGGTGGACAAAGATTTACAACTTTTGAAAGAGTTCAATTTAGAGAGCTAACTGTCATTAAAAAAAACGGTCGAAGATCACCTTTCGATAGAGAAAAACTTGCGAAATCTCTATTTACTGCATTAAAAAAAAGGCCAATTGACTCAGACACCACTGAGAAAATTGTTTCAAAAATTTCTAGAGAACTTGAAGAAATGGGACAATCTGAAATTCAATCTAGTATAATCGGAAGAAAAGTGATGGATGAGCTTAAAGAGCTAGATAAAATTGCTTATATAAGGTTTGCCTCAGTATATACAAATTTTAAGGAAATTGGTGAATTTGGTGAATATATTGATGAATTACATGGCAAATCAAAAAAGAAATAACAAAAAAAAGCATTTAGAAAATTTAGATCTAGCTTTTGAGTTAGCAAAAATAAATTTAGGTTCAACAAAAGAAAATCCGTCAGTAGGATGTGTTGTTGAAAAAAATGGGAGTATCATCTCTAGTGGATATACTTCAATTAATGGTAGACCACATGCTGAATATAATGCACTCAAAAAAAAAATAAATTTTCAAAACTCAAATATTTATATTACTTTAGAGCCGTGTTCTCATTACGGGAAAACACCTCCCTGCACAAATATAATTAAAAAAAAAGGAATTAAAAAAGTTTATTATTCAATTGACGATTATGATGAAAGAAGTAAAAAAAAATCTAAGAATATATTAATAAAAAGAAAAATTATTACCGACAAGTTTATTCATAAAAAAAAGGGTTTAAAATTTTATGAGAGTTACTACAGGTTTAAAAAAAATAAACTACCTATTATAGATGCCAAAATAGCTATATCAAAAGATTTTTATACAAAAAATAGAAAAAAAAAATGGATTACCAACAAAAGATCAAGAAAATTATCACATTTATTAAGAACTAAATATAATGCTTTGTTATCATCATCAAAAAGTATAAATGACGATGACTCATTATTAAATTGCAGAATAAGTGGTTTAACACATAAATCACCAGATTTAATTATATTAGACAGAAATTTGATTATAAAAAAGAGTTTAAAAATATTTAAAGATAAAACTAAAAGAAGAATTTATCTTTATACGACTAAAGATAATAAATCTAAAATAAATTGGCTTAGAAAAAAAAAAGTTAAAGTTTTACTAATGAAAAGAATTGATACTAAAGATGATTTTTCTAATTTATTTAAATCTTTTATTAACTTAGGTTTTTCTAGAATATTTGTTGAGTCTGGACTGACACTCATAAATTTTTTTATAAAAAATGATTTTATAAATAATATTTATATTTTTAAAACTAATTATAATTTAGATAAAAATGGTTCTAATAACTCTAGCAATAAAATGTTAAAAAAGATAAAATTAAGAAATAAGTTAAATGTTTTTTTAGATAACGATAATGCATATTTAGAAAGGTTAAATTAATGTTTAATGGAATAATTAAAAACACTGGTGTAGTTAAAAATATCCAAAAAAAACATAAAAGTATGGATCTTAAAATTAAATCAAATCTTAAAATTAATAAGAAAATGTTAGGTTCTTCAATTTCTTGTAACGGAGTGTGTTTAACTCTAACTTCAATAAAAAAAAATTTATTCAGATTTTATTTATCACAGGAGACTTTAAAAAGATCTAACTTTTCAAAGATAAAACCTGGAGACATTATAAATATGGAAAAATCATTGAAATTTGGAGATGAGGTGTCAGGACATTATACCCAAGGTCATGTAGATACAGTAGGAAAAATACAAAATATTAAAATTATTGATAAAACTTGGATAATTAAAATCAGTATAGATTCTATGTTTAGCAAATATATAGTTGAGAAAGCATCAATTCATATAAATGGTGTTTCTTTAACAATATCGAAAAAAAAACAAAAGAACTTTGAAATAAATGTAATCCCTCACACCTTGAAATTAACAAATTTAAAATATTTAAAAATTAATGATTTAGTTAACATTGAATTTGATATTTTTGGTAAATATCTTTATGAAATTAATAATTAAATGACTAAAAATTATCTTTCACCTATAAATGAAATTATTAAAGATGCCAAGAAAGGAAGAATGTTTATCTTAGTTGATGATAAAGACAGAGAAAATGAGGGCGATCTTATTATTCCAGGCTCAAAATGTAATTCCAAAAATATAAATTTTATGGCAACCCATGGCAGAGGTTTAATTTGTTTAGCTCTTACTAAAAATAAAGTTGAAGAATTAAATCTTCCTTTGATGTCATCTTTAAATAAAGCTCGAATGCAAACTGCTTTTACTATTTCTATTGAGGCTAGAAGGGGAATAACAACAGGAATTTCTGCATTCGATAGAGCTAAGACTATAAAAACTGCAATTAAAAAAAAATCTAGTAAAAAAGATATAGTTTCACCAGGGCACGTTTTTCCACTTGTAGCCAGATCTGGTGGAGTTCTAGAGAGAGCGGGTCATACCGAAGCATCAGTTGACATTTCTAAATTGGCAAAACTTAATCCAAGTGCCGTTATATGTGAAGTCATGAATCAAGATGGAAGAATGGCTAGATTAAAAGACTTAAAGAATTTTTCTAAAAAACATAAATTAAAAATTGCTAGCATTGAAGATTTGATTTCTTTTAGACTTAAAAATGAAAAACTAATTAAAAACATTAATGTTAAAATTATAAATTTTAAAAATCAAAAATATGAGCTTTTGACATATAAAAATTTAGTCGATCAATCTTTTAGTTTTGCAATAAAAAAAGGGAAATTTAATAAAAATAAATCAACTAGAGTACGTGTGGTATCTAAAACTATAAAAAAAAATAATTTTGAAATTAGAGACACAAAAATAGAAAAAACATTGGGCTATTTATCTAAATTTAATGATTTCTTGCTTGTGATTATTAAAGATCAAAAATCTCTTAAACAAAAAATATCTGAAGAACCAAAAAATAATAATATATTAAGATATTATGGTATCGGAGCTCAAATTATTAAAGATTTAAATATAAAAAATATGATATTAGTATCACGGTCAAAAAAAAAAATTATTGGGCTTGAAGGATTTGGTATTAAGATTATTAAACAAGAAATAATAAAATGAAGAAAAAAATATTAATTGTAGCATCAAATTATTATAAAAAAATTACACAGAACTTAATTAGAGGTTCTTTAAAAAGAATTAAAATTAAAAAAAATATTAAATTAATAAAAGTTCCAGGAACATTTGAAATACCATTTATAATTTCCAAAAATTTAAAAAAATTTGACGCCTTTATAGCCCTTGGTTGTGTTATTAAAGGCGAAACTCCTCACTTTGATTTTATATGTAGCTCTACGTTTGTTTCATTATTAAATTTGTCTACTAAAGCAAAAAAACCCTTGGGAAACGGTATAATTACTGCTTTAAATATGAAGCAGGCAAAAAAAAGATCACTTGTTAAAGGAGAAGAAGCTGCAAATGCAGTTATTGAATTAATCAAAAATGGATAATATGGCTAAAAATACAACTCCAAGAGTAAAGATAATTCAAAAACTTTACTCAAAAACATTAAATCCTGAGGAAAAAATTATTTATAATAAAAGCCAGTACAAAAAATTTATTAAAGACGTTACCGAAGGCACAATCGAAAGGAAAGAATTTATTGAAGAAACTATAGAAAAATTTTTGAAAAATGATATTGATTTAAATCGTACCGACAAATTATTAAAAATAATAATATTTGCTGCAGTCTTTGAATTACTTTATAAACACAATAACTCAAAAAAGGTTATTATAAGCGAATATCTCAAAACTTCTCAATTTTTTTTAGAAAAAGCTCAAATCAAATATTTAAATGCAATTTTAGACAAATTATCTGATTTAATAAGGAAAAATTAATTTTTTATACAATTTGTTGGGATTTGTAATAAAGTTTAGCTTGCGTTTCTTAATATATTTTGGCATTTATCATACCATTATATGAATTCTTCATTAGAACTACTTTATTTAATAATTTTCTCTGGAATATTAGCTGTGGGTTATAGCTACCTTTTATCTGGTCAAATTTTGTCCTCTAGTGAAGGAAATGACAAAATGAGAGAAATTGCAGGTGCAATTCAAATCGGTGCAAAAGCTTACTTAAATAGACAGTATAAAACTATCGCCATAGTAGGATTAATTGTTTTAATTATTGTTACTTATTTTTTTAATATTTTAGTTGGTATTGGTTATTTTGTTGGAGCAGCTTTGTCAGGTGTTGCTGGTTATGTAGGAATGCTTATTTCAGTTCAAGCAAATGTGCGAACAGCTGAAGCATCTCGAAATAGTTTGCAGTCTGGTTTAAGCATAGCTTTTAAATCAGGTGCTATAACTGGTTTACTAGTTGCAGGTTTAGCTCTTTTATCAATAGCAATTTACTATCTTATTTTAATAAATTTAAATACAGATAGCAGAGATATAATTAACGCTTTAGTAGCACTTGGTTTTGGAGCTTCTTTAATTTCAATTTTTGCGAGATTAGGAGGTGGAATTTTTACTAAAGGAGCGGATGTTGGAGCAGATTTAGTGGGTAAGGTTGAAGCCGGCATTCCTGAGGATGATCCACGAAATCCTGCGGTTATAGCAGATAACGTTGGTGACAATGTTGGTGACTGTGCTGGAATGGCTGCAGACCTGTTTGAAACCTACGCTGTAACAATAGTTGCAACTATGGTCTTAGCATCAATATTTTTTCCAGACTCAGGAAATATGATGGTTTACCCTTTAGCAATCGGTGGATCATGTATCATTACATCAATAATTGGCACTTGGTTTGTGCGATTAGGTAAGAGTAAAAATATAATGGGTGCATTATATAAAGGATTTATAGCTACAGCCATTCTATCTTTATTGATTTTATATCCTTTAACGAATGCCACACTGGGACTAGAAAAAAACTATTCTTATTCAAATATTAGCTTTTCAGGTTTTGATTTATATATTTGTGCTGTTATTGGATTAATTATTACAGGATTAATAATTTGGATTACAGAATATTACACTGGAACTAATTTTAGACCAGTTAAGAGTGTTGCAAAATCTTCAACTACAGGACACGGAACTAATGTTATTCAAGGATTAGCTATTTCTATGGAAGCAACAGCTGTTCCAGCTTTAATTATTGTTATTGGTATAATTAGTACTTATAATTTTGCAGGGCTTTTCGGAATAGCCATTGCAGTTACATCTATGCTAGCATTAACTGGTATGGTAGTAGCGTTGGATGCATATGGTCCAGTAACTGACAATGCAGGAGGTATTGCAGAAATGTCAAAACTTCCAAAAAATGTTCGAAAAACAACTGACGCATTGGATGCAGTAGGGAATACAACAAAAGCTGTAACCAAGGGCTATGCTATAGGTTCAGCGGGTTTGGGAGCTCTTGTTTTATTTGCTGCTTACACCGAAGATATAAAATATTATTCGATGGATAGCACGTCTTCTTTATACCAAATGCAGGTAAGTTTTGATTTATCAAATCCTTACGTGGTAATAGGATTGCTTATCGGCGGACTTTTGCCATATCTTTTTGGCTCTATGGGTATGCAAGCTGTAGGAAGAGCAGGAGGAGCTGTTGTTATAGAAGTAAGAAGGCAGTTCAAAAAAATTCCTGGGATTATGAAAGGTAAAAGAAAACCAGATTATGGAAGATTAGTTGATTTACTTACAAAAGCTGCAATAAAAGAAATGATAGTTCCATCTTTACTTCCTGTTTTATCACCTATTGTTCTTTACATTATAATTTTATTTATTGCCGGCAAAGTAGCCGCTTTAGCTGCCTTAGGAGCAATGTTACTCGGAGTTATTGTTACAGGTTTATTTGTAGCTATATCCATGACAGCTGGTGGTGGAGCTTGGGATAATGCTAAGAAATATATTGAAGATGGAAACTTTGGAGGAAAAGGTTCAGATGCACACAAGGCCGCAGTAACAGGTGATACTGTAGGCGATCCTTATAAAGATACAGCAGGTCCTGCAGTGAATCCAATGATCAAAATTACAAATATTGTTGCATTATTACTACTCTCTATCATAGCTCATTAAAACTTTCTTTTACCATACATTTTTTGTCGAACACTTTGTAAAAATGAAGAAACAAAACTTTGTTTTGTAACTGGATTTTCGGTTTTCATTTCTGAATAGGATATTTTTTTCATGTCTTCTTTATCATAGAATTCTTTATTTATCACAACACCATACTTATCAAATCTAACAACCAAAACATTGTTCTCTAATAAATTAACATTACCAAAGTTTATTATTGATCCAGTTGATACTTTTCTATCAAAATAAAACCATAGATTTTCGTCATCTATTGAAGTTGTATGTGGATTACCTAATATTTTAATTACATCATTTTTGTTAGTTTTGTTAATTGAAATACTTTGTGATCTATTTTCTAGAAAATTTATACCGTGACCTTTTATAGGCTCTTTAAATTTACAATTAGATAATATAAGAAATAAAAGTAAACAAACGAGATTTTTAAAATGTTTGATTTTAAATATAAAAAGCATAACTTTATTTATAATAATTTAGTAAAATTATCACGAAATATTTTTTTTTACAAAGATATTAAGTTAGATGATAAGTTGGAAAATAGAATTATCATTATATTTGCGCATCTAAGCATAATTCTTAAATGTTTAAAAATTAATCAAAATAACAAGGAAATTTCGCAGTCTTTATATGACAACGTGTTTCATAATATTGAAAACAACTTAAGAGAAATTGGACACGGAGATGTTACTGTTAATAAAAAGATGAAACAATTAAATCAAATATTTCATGATTTACTTATTAAATTTATTGATGATAGAACCAAAAAAAAAATTGAAATAAAAGAAATGGTTAAATTTCTCTATATGAATGATAAAAACGATGAAATATCTAAAAAACTTCATGATTACTTTACTAAATATTATGATTTTTGTTTTGATCTTATTAATAAAAATATGATAAAAGAAATTGATAAATTTAGGTATTAATTATGGCTGTACCAAAAAGAAAAACAACTGTCTCAAAAAGAAACAAAAGAAGATCACATCATAAGATCTCAAATATAAATGTTATAGAGGACAAAAAAACTGGTGAATATAGAATTTCACACCATATAGATTTAAAAACTGGTTTTTATAACGGAAAAAAAATTCTAGATATTTAACAATTTAATGGATAAAAAAATTTGTATTGCAATTGATGCAATGGGTGGCGAAAATTCACCTAACAAAAATATAGAGGGAATAAAGTTTTTTTATAACAAAAATAAAGATCGAGATGATTTTTTCTTCAATATATTTGGTGATGAGAATAAAGTAGCACCTTTACTTAAACATTATAAAATTCCCGAAAAATATTTTAAAATATTTCACACATCATCTGTTGTTTCAGATGAAGAGACACCTCTAACTGCTGTTAAAACTTCTAAAAATAGCAGCATGTGGAATAGCGTCTTCTCCCAGACTAAATCAGAAAGTGATATTTCGTTGTCAGCTGGTAATACTGGGGTACTATTAGTAATTTCAAGAATGATACTAAAAACAATTAGTGGTGTAAGCAAACCAGCTTTAGCCGGTTTATGGCCAAATAATATTGGAATGAATATAGTATTAGATTTGGGAGCAAATATTGAATGTGACGAAAATAATCTTGTTGAATTCTCAGAGATGGGATCTGCTTTATATAAATCTTTATACCCAAATGATACACCTAAAGTAGCTCTTCTAAATATTGGTTCAGAAGAAATTAAAGGAACAGAAATAATAAAAAAAACATTTAATAAGTTGAAAGAAATTAGTAAAACTGGTGATTTTATCTTTAATGGCTACATTGAAGGAAATAAAATACCTGAAGGCGAGAGTAACGTAATTGTGACCGATGGTTTTACTGGAAACGTCGCTTTAAAAACAGCTGAAGGTACAGCAAAGTTTATAACTGATAATCTAAAAAAATCTTTAAGTGAAAATATAATTTCCAAATTTTCATTAGTATTTTCTTATTTTAGTTTGAAAAAATTTAAAAGTAGACTTGATCCTAGAAAATTTAATGGAGCTATTTTTTTAGGATTAAATGGGCCAGTAGTTAAAAGCCATGGATCTACAGATTCAATTGGATTTTATCATTCCATTGATTTATGCTATAAAATAGTTAAAGGTAACTTAATGAGTCAAATTAAAGAAAATCTAAATCATCTCGATGAAAACTAGTTTAAAACAAAATTTAGGAAAAAAAGATATTATTCAAAACATTCATTCGAAATTTGGAACATCTTTCCAAAATGTACAAACTATAACTGAGAGTATTATCGAAGCAATTACAGGAGCGCTTTTAAAGAATAAAAAAATAAATATCAAAAATTTTGCCTCATTCTCTATTAAAGAAAAAAAAGAACGTAAGGGACGTAATCCTAAAACTAAAGAAGAGTTTCTTATTAGTCAAAGAAAAACGATTAATTTTAAGGTTTCGAGTTCTCTTAAAAAAAAAATTAATAATTTATAATATGTCAAAAGATCTTTTAGATATAACAGAACTATCACGTATGCTTAACTTGGTCGATGAAAAATCTGGAAAGCCATTAAATCATATTTTAAGATATTGGGAGAAGGAGTTTAAGGATATTAAGCCAACTTTTTTATCTGGAAAAAGACGTTATTATAATAAAAAACAAGTTGAAAAAATTAAGTTCATCAAGTTTTTACTAAAAGACAAAGGTCTAACAATAAAAGGCGTTAAAATGTTTTTAAAAGAAGAAAAAAATATTGACGGATCACTCAAAAATACTATAGAAAAAGATTATTTTAAAAGTAAATTAAAGGATAAATCAAAAAACTTATTAAAGAAATTAAAAGGTTTGAAAAAGTATGGCTAAGAAAACACATTTAAAAGTAAGAATGGTACCGGAAAGTAAACCGGATAGCGCGTTTGTATACTATGCAAAAAAACCAACTAAAGGTGAAAAGGCAAAAGTTAAATTAAAAATAAAGAAATATAATCCCAACACAAGAAAGCATGAGTTTTTTATTGAAAAAAAACTACCTCCTCATAGTAAATAATTTATTTCTTAAAATTTCTGTATTCATATTTAATATAAGCTTTAATCATTGAAGCCCAAATTTCTTTTGTTATTCTCGTATCTATATTTTTTTTTTTTGACTTTATTTTGATATTTTTTAAAATTTTCTTAATCCTTTTTTTATCAACAATTTGATTTTTATATCTTTTAGTTAAAAGCACTTGGTTTACAAGGGAAGTTCTTTTTTTAACTAATACTAAAAATTTATCATCTAATTTATCAAGTTTTTTTCTAATTTTTATCAGCCTCTTATTTATCATAGCGACATAAAGATTATATGAGATTTGTATCAATGACTATATATTTATAATGATGGAATTAATTAATAAAGATTATAAGGAAGTTATTTCTAATTGGCTTTTAGTTGCAATAATATTAGTTTTTTTGATGATAATAGTCGGGGGTTTGACCAGATTAACAGATTCTGGATTATCAATTACTGAATGGGAATTATTTCAAGGTATTTTTCCACCGCTCAGTAATGATACATGGAATATTTACTTTGAATTATACAAACAGATACCTCAATATAAAATTTTAAATCCTAATATGACTATGGGGGAATTTAAAGTAATCTTTTATTGGGAATATTTTCACAGATTATTAGGAAGAATTATAGGTCTATTTTACATAATTCCTTTAATATATTTTTCTTTTAAAAAAGTTTTAGATACAAAATCCTTACTATTTTTATATGTAATTTTTTTATTAATTTTATTCCAGGGTTTTTTAGGCTGGTATATGGTTGAAAGTGGATTGATTGAAAATGTTTCAGTTAGTCACTTTAGACTTTCAATTCATCTTTTTTTTGCTTTTTTAATCATTTCATCATTAATTTGGAGTTATTTAAATATCAGCTCTAATAAAATTAAAAAATTTTTTAATTTTAAAAACAAATTAATTTTGGTTTTGTTTTTTTTACTCTTATTACAAATTATTGTTGGAGCATTTGTATCTGGTTTAGATGCAGGTTTAATATATCAAACTTGGCCAAAAATGAATCTTACATATTTTCCTGATGATTTAAAGACTGAAAATTTGACAATTAAGTATCTTTTTAATGATCAAAGTTTTATTCAATTTTTACACAGATGTATTGCCTATATAATTATTTTATTTGTTATTTTTTTAGGTGCAAGAATGTATTTATTCAATAAATACAAATATAGAAATTATTTTATCTTTATGTTATTAGCTTTGTTTACCCAGGCAGTTTTAGGAATATTTACTTTAATTAGTGGTTTAAATCTTTATCTAGCCTCATTACATCAAATTACCAGTGTAATCTTAATATATACGGTTCTAAATTTTTATCATAAATTATCATAAAAAAATTGACATTTTCTTTTTTTGTTAGTAGTTATCGCCTTTAAAATGACACCACATATAAAAAAAAAAGAAATTAAAAATAATTGGTACGTTATTAACGCTGAAAATGCTGCTGTGGGTAGGCTTGCTGCATTTATTTCAAAAGTTTTAAGGGGAAAAAATAAAGCTACATTTAATCCTCACATTGATAATGGTGACTATGTAGTAGTTACTAATATAGAAAAAATCAAGTTTACAGGAAAGAAGTTTGCTAATAAGAAATATTACAGACATACTGGTCATCCTGGTGGTATAAAAATATCATCACCATTAACTCTTTCTAAAAAAAATAAATCTCAAGAAATATTAAAGTTAGCTGTAAAAAGAATGCTTCCTGGTGGACCTCTAGCAAAAAAACAGTTAACAAAACTTAAAATTTATTATGGACTGTCACATCCTCACCAAAATCAAAATCCTAAAGAGATTAATTTTGGAAATTTAAATAAAAAAAATATAGTTAAAAATTAATGGAACAAGTTCAATCAAATAAGATAAAAAAATTAAAACTTGATTTTAAAGACAGTAAATATTCTACAGGGCGTAGAAAAAAATCAATTGCTAAAGTATGGGTGAAAAAAGGATCTGGTAAAATTTACGTTAATGGAAAAGTTATGGCAGACTATTTTAAAAGACCTGTTCATCAACTGATCGTTACAAGACCTTTAGAAATTACAAACGTTATAAATAACTATGATGTAAAATGTTCGGTTAGAGGAGGGGGCTTGTCTGGACAGGCTGGTGCAATCATTCTTGGTATATCTAGAGCTTTAATTTCTCATGAAGAAACTTTAAAAAAAGAACTAAAAAAAGATAAACTTACAACTAGAGATTCAAGAGTGGTTGAAAGAAAAAAATATGGCCATAGAAAAGCCAGAAGAAGTTTCCAATTTTCTAAAAGATAGATCATTTAAATTTAAAATTCTAATTTTAGTGGTATAAGTTTATCATGATTAAAAAAAGTATTAATGTCGTGGTTGCTGGAGCAACAGGCTACGTTGGACTTGATTTAGTATTTCTCTTGTCTAAACATCCACATATAAAGATTTTAAATCTATGTGCTAAAAAAAACATAGGTAAGAAAATTAATTTTTTTGACAAGAGAATTAAATCTAACCTCCCAAAAATTAGTAAAATAGAAAATGTAGATTGGGAAAAAGTTGACTTATTATTTTTGTCTCTGCCAAATGGTGAAGCACAAAAACTTATAAAAGATTTATATTATGATTATATTAATTTAAAATTTATTGATATTTCAGCCGATTTTAGACTAGAAAATTCTTCTAAATATAAAAAATATTATAAAAGAGAACATAGCGCAAAAAATCTTATTAAAAAATCATTATATACGATTACAGAACTTAAAAAAAAAGCATGTAAAAATTTTAGAATAATTTCTAATCCCGGATGCTATCCTACATCAATACAAATACCATTAATTCCATTATTTAAGAAAAGATTAATTAATTTTAAAAATATAGTTATTGACTCTAAATCAGGTTATTCTGGTGCTGGAAAAAATTATAAATCAAAATTTAAATTTAAAAATTTTTATTTTTCTACTTACGCTTATTCAATAAAAAATCATAGACACATAGCAGAAATTGATCAAGAGTTTCATAAGATATCAAAAAAAATACATTACACTTTTAATCCTCATCTGATGCCAACTTTTAGAGGAATACTTTCTTCAATTTATTTGGAAAAAAAAAATAAAGTAACTATTAAAAAAATTGTGAATACTCTAAAATCTCATTATAAAAAAGATAAATTTATTAAAATAAATAAAGTAAATAAAGAAATAGGTACAGGAAATGTTATTAATACAAATAATTGCGAAATTTCAGTTTGCGCATCTAGATACAAAAATAAGATAATAATATTTTCAGCGATTGATAATCTTATTAAAGGTGCAGCTGGCCAGGCTGTACAAAACATGAATATCTTATTCAATTTTACT
>CACKFY010000003.1 GCA_902599495.1 uncultured Pelagibacteraceae bacterium
TCTGTTGCTTTTTGTAAAATTATTTCCATAGGATTTTTTTTTACTAGGCAGATGGCTAGTTCAATTTTATTTTTTTTTTGAGGTTCTTTTACTTTTTTCAAAAATCTTACTTCTACTCTTTCTTTTTCACAAAAAACTATTTCGCTTTCCCATTCTCCTTCATTGTTAAATAAATTTACAATCGATCCTCGTTTTAATCTCATAACATTTGCAACATAGTGGGTGTGCTCTTTTGATAATAAATTCGTCGAGTTTTCAACTATACTATTAGGGTGATATAATCTAATATTCATGATTTAAATATATACTAGAAACAATTTAAAATTAATTAAAGGAAAAACTTTATGACCAAAGCGCAAAGGGCAGGAAACTCTCCAATAGGAGTAGATGTATTAGAGGGAAAATCGTACTTCTGGTGCACATGCGGAAAAAGTTTAAAGCAACCTTTTTGTGATGGATCTCATAAAGGAACAGAATTTTCACCTTTAATTTTTAAAGCTGAGCAATCTAAAAAAGTTTTTTTCTGTACCTGTAAACAAACAAAAGATCAACCGTTGTGTGATGGATCTCATAACTTAAGATAATTTATGAAACCAAAAGCTATTGTATTTGATGCGTACGGCACTCTGTTTGATGTAAATTCAGCCGCTGAGAAATGTAAGAATAAAATAGGTAGTAAATGGGAAAATTTTGCAAACTTCTGGAGAACAACTCAACTGGAATATACTTGGCTACGAAGTTTAATGAAAAAACATAAAGATTTTTGGCAAGTAACTGAAGATAGTTTGGATAAGTCAATGAAAGTTTTCAATATTGATAGTGGTTTAAAAAACGAACTATTAAATCTTTATAAAATTTTATCGCCTTATCCTGAAGTAAAAAAAGTTTTAACAATTTTAAAAGAAAAAAAATTAAAATTAGCAATTCTTTCAAATGGAACGCCAAAACTTCTGCGAGAACTTGTAAAAAGTAATAATTTAAATAATTTATTTGATGATCTTTTTTCTGTTGAGGAAGTAAAAATTTATAAACCTGATTATAAGGTTTATGATCTTCCAATTAAAAAGTATCAAATAAAACCTGAAGAGATAACTTTTTTAAGTGCAAATACCTGGGATGTATCGGGTGGCGGAAACTACGGATATAACTCAGTCTGGGTTAACAGAAATAAATCTCATTTTGATAACCTTGATTATTATCCAAAGAATGAAATTGGCAACTTAACGCAGCTACTTGATATAGTATAAACTTAAGATATATTTAATATATGTCGCAAATAGAAATAAAAAAAATTATTAAAGCTATTAATGCTTCGGACGGTGCTGGAGTAAAGTTAAAAAGAAGCATTGGAACTCCAGAAGCCGATTATATTGATCCCTTTTTAATGCTCGATGAGTTTGGTTCCGAAAATAAAGATGATTATATTGCAGGATTCCCTCCTCATCCTCATAGAGGAATTGAAACAGTTACTTATATGCTGAATGGTGAATTTGAACATCAAGATAGTACTGGTGCAAAAGGAATAATGGCTTCGGGAGATGTTCAATGGATGAAGACTGGAAGAGGAATTATTCATTCAGAGATGCCAGCAATGTCTGGGGGGAAACTATTGGGTTTTCAACTTTGGATAAATATGCCAGCTAAATTGAAAAAAAATAAACCAGAATATATTTATATTAAAAGTAAAGAGCTTGGTACTCACTCAGATAATGAAAAAACTATAAAGGTAATTGCAGGAAAATATGCAAACGTAGAAGGGCCAGAAAAAAACCATAATGTTGAGCCAATTTATTTTCATGTAATGTTGAAAGAGGGAAAAGAGTTTAAATGTGAAGTGCCATCTGGTCATAATTCTTTTGTTTATATTCTTAAAGGGAGTTTGAAAATTGGAAAAAAAAATCACGAAAAAACCAGTGACTCAAACTTAATTTTATTAGAACGGGGGAGTGATCTTAAAATTAGTGCAGAAAAAAACACTGAGTTTTTATTTATAGCAGGAAAACCTATTGGAGAGCCTATAGCAAGGGGTGGTCCATTTGTAATGAACACGAAAGCAGAGATACTTGAAGCTATTCAAGATTATAACAACGGAACATTTGCTAAATACTAAAAGTTAAAGTACGTTCCCGTTAAAAATGCCAAAATCAATTATTATTAAAAAAAATGGTGGACCCGAAGTTCTGGATCTTCAAAATATTGAAGTTGGGTCACCTGGACCAGATGAAATTAAAGTTACAAATCACGCAATAGGATTAAATTACATTGATACTTATCATAGATCAGGTTTATACCCTATTAAGTTACCGAGTGGAATTGGATTGGAAGCAGCTGGAAAAATAGATGAAGTAGGTTCTAATGTAACAGAATTTAATAAAGGAGATAATATTGCTTACGCTTCACTTCCATTAGGAGCTTATTCCCAACAAAGAATTATTCCTTCTAAAATTGCAGTAAAAGTACCTGAAGGAATTACTCACGAATTAGCTGCAACTTTAATGACAAAAGGTTTAACTACAAATTATTTACTTACTAAAACTTATCATCTTAAAGCTGGTGAGACAGTATTATTTCATGCTGCAGCAGGTGGTGTCGGACAAATTTTTGCTCAATGGGCTAATAGTATTGGAGCAAATGTCATAGGAACAGTCGGATCAGATGAAAAGGTTAAAGTTGCAGAAGAAAATGGATATTCTCATGTGATAAATTACACTAAAAATGATTTTGCAAAAGAAGTTTTAAAAATAACTAAAAATGAGGGAGTGCCTGCAGTTTTTGATGGAGTAGGAAAAAAAACTTTTTATGGATCTTTGGCTTGTCTTAAAACTAGGGGAATGATGATAAGTTTTGGTAATGCGTCTGGTCCGTTAGATCCCGTGAATGTTCCAAAAGATATACAACCAAAAGGTCTGTACTTAACAAGGCCTTCGATAGCCCAGTATTTTACAAATAGAAAAGAACTTCAAGATGGTGCGGACTCAATTTTTGAAAAAATTAAATTTGGAAAAATTAAAATTAATATCTCAAAGAAATACAAGTTAGCTGATGCGAAGCAAGCTCATGCTGATTTAGAAGCAAGAAAATTAATGGGTCCTGCAATCCTTATTCCTTAATGAATAAAAAAATTGTTTCTCCATGTATTAGTATTTGTAAAACTGATCCTGTAACGGGTTATTGTTACGGCTGTGCTAGAACCGAAGAAGAAAAGAAAATTTGGAAAGATGAAAAAATAAATGATGAGTGGAAAAAGGAAAATTTGAAAATTATTATTTCAAGAATGAAGGGATGGCAATTGACTACCTTCAAGGACTCATATGATCACAAAATAAAAGAAGGTGTTTCTTTATTTAAAAAAAATTTGCTTAAAAAAAAATTATAAATCTCTTTTCATTGAGTCCATGTCACTCAGATGAAATTTTAGTGCTTCATTAGAAAGTCTTATCTCTTGTAAGAACAAAAATATTGAAATTATCATACAAATACAACATGATGCAAAGCTTAGTCTCGCATATAAAACTAGATCTAAGTATAGTAACAAAACTGTAAGCATATTAAAAAGAAAACCAAATGCAGAGAAGCCCATCACAAATTTTAAAAAATTAGTCCTTTTATTTAATACATGAAGTTGGTTTTCCCACTCGGGTGGAACCTTTTTTTCAAAAGTATATTGGTCGTGAATTTTCCTTATCAGAGCACTTAATGTGTGAAATCGATTACTATACATTGTCATCATTAAAGGAATTGCTGGAAACATTAATGCTGCAACTGTGTAATCAATATCCATAACGAATCAAATTGATTATGTATATTACGTTTGATATTTACAAGACATATTTAAATGAAAGATTTAAAAATATTCATTAATTTAACAAGATTAAATAAGCCTATTGGCTATTTGTTATTGTTTTGGCCTTGTAGTTGGGGATTAGCTTATGCATATTCTGTAAATCAAAATATAAATATTTTTCTTGGTTATACTTTTTTATTTCTATTAGGTTCAATTTTAATGAGAAGTGCAGGATGTATTGTTAATGATATAGTTGATAGAAAATTAGATCAAAAAGTTAAGCGGACAAAACATAGACCACTGGCAGCTAATTTAATATCAGTCAAAAAAGCTTTGTTATACGTAATTGTTTTATGTAGTTTTGCTTTTTGTATTCTAATCCAATTTAATTTGTTAACAATCGCACTTGGTTTAGCTTCTATGTCTCTCGCTTTTTCTTATCCATATATGAAAAGAATAACATACTGGCCCCAACTTTTTTTAGGTTTAACCTTTAATTGGGGATTAATAATGGCTTGGACATCAATCAATAGTAATTTGACCTTTGATATTTTCATTCTTTATTTGGCGGCCATATTTTGGACATTGGGCTATGACACTATTTATGGAGCTCAAGACATTGTTGACGATGAAATAATAGGAGTAAAATCAACGTCAATAAAATTTAAAACAATGTTAAAAAAATTTGTCCTTATTTGTTATTCGATTAGTTTATCTGTGCTTTTCGTATTTTTTTTATATAATATGAATTCTTTTTTCTTTTTAATTCCTTTTTGTGCTTTTTTTCTAACTTTATTTTATCAAATTTTATCATTTGATAAGAAAAAACCAGAAACTTGTTTGAACGCCTTCAAAATAAATAACTTTTCTGGCTTTTATCTATTTTTAACATTCTTAACTTTGTCTCTATAAAATGGAATTTAAAGAAATTAAAATAATTTTAAAAAGGTTGTATAAAGATCATATAAATAGATATTTAAACAGAATATTCTTATCCTTATTTTTATCAATTATAGTATCTTTGAGCACCTCAGCGATAGCGTGGTTACTAGACCCAGCTGTAAAAAAAATATTTATTGAAAATAATCAAACCTACGCTTGGACGATCCCATTAGCAATAATCATTGCATTTTCTTCAAAAGGAATTTGTCTTTATATAGCAAGAATTTTATTAATAAAAACTGGGCAAGAAATATCTGGGGAATTACAAACAAAAGTTGCTCGTTATATTTTAAGTACAGATATTGCATCGATAGAAAAAAAACATTCTGGAAAGTTTATTTCAAATATTAATTTTGATGCTGGACAAGTAAATTCTTTGTGCAGCACTGGAATTCTTAACTCAATGAAAGACTCTTTAACATTAATTGCTTTAATTGGTGTGATGGTCTATCAAAACTGGAAGCTAACTTTATTTGCTTTAATAATGATGCCATTGGCTGCAGGATTGGCTAAATCGCTCGGTAAAAGAATAGGTAAAGCTGTAACTGAGGCAGGTGAGATTTCTGGTCGTTTGACGTCCCACTTATCAGAAATTTTAAAGGCTTCAAAAATGATAAGAATTTATCAAAAGGAAGAAATCGAATATCAAAAGTCAAAAGATATAATTACAAAAATGGTTAACAAGGCTGCTAAAATATCTTCTATTATCGTAAGAGCTACACCTTTAATGGAAATATTAACCGGGTTTATGATTGCAGGATTTATTTTTTTTTCTGGTTCATTAATTTCCTCTGGTGAACTGCAAGTAAATCAATTCTTTTCTTTTTTAGCCGCTATGATGCTGGCATATCAGCCTATTAGATCGTTAGCGACTATCAACATGGTGGTTTTCTCTGGGGCAGCAGGCGCTAAAAGAATTTACAATGTTATAGATCAACCTATCAAAATAAATAACAATGAAAAGTATCCAGCTCTTAAAATATCTAACGGAAATATCAAATTTTCAGATGTAAGCTTTAAATATGAAAGTTCAAATGACAAAGCAATAAGCAATATCAGTTTTGAAATTGAAGGTGGTAGTATGGCAGCATTCGTAGGTCATAGTGGAGCAGGAAAGAGTACTATAATAAACTTATTGCCAAGATTTTACGATCCTCAAAATGGTGATATTTTAATTGACGAACAAAACACGAGGTCAGTTAATTTAAAATCCTTGAGAAAATCTATATCTCTGGTCAGCCAAGATGTAATACTTTTTGATAGCTCAGTAAAAGATAATATTTTATATGCTAACACTAAAGCAACAGAGAATGAATTTTTTGAATCATGTAAATTTGCTGCAGCAGATGAATTTATAAATGATTTACCTTTTAAACATGAGACAATTATAGGGGAAAATGGTGTTAGACTTTCTGGTGGACAAAAACAAAGGCTTTCTATAGCTAGAGCAATACTGAAAAAATCTCCAATTATTCTTTTAGACGAAGCTACTTCTTCTTTAGACTCAGAATCAGAGCAGATTGTTCAGAGTGCAATTAAAAACTTAACCAAAAATAAGACTACACTAGTTATAGCCCATAGGCTATCAACCATTCATAATGCCGATAAAATCTTTGTTATTAAAAAGGGAAATTTAATAGACTCTGGGAAGCATGAAGAACTTATAAAAAATTGTGATTACTACAAGCTGTTGTATGAAAAACAATTAAAATAAATATTTATGGCTTTGTTATATAGAACTTTAACTTTTTTTTTATTTCCAATATTTATATTATTAATTTTTTTAAGAATTTTCTTAAATAAAGAAGATAAAAAACGATTTAAAGAAAAAATTTGGTTAAGTGAAGAATACTTGCCTAAAGGTAAAGAAACTTTCTGGTTTCACGCTGCAAGTATTGGTGAAACAAATAGTGTGTTACCACTTATTAAAGAGCTAATTAAACAAAATAATAACATTTTTGTTTTGCTCACAACAACTACACTTAGCTCTAGCCACCTTATTAAAAAAAAAAAATTTAATAAAGACAGGTTTCAACATCGATTTTTTCCTTTGGATGTTTTATTTTTAGTAAAAAATTTTTTGAATAAATGGAAACCAAAAAAAATAATTTTTGTCGATTCAGAGATTTGGCCTAATTATTTATTAGAAATTTCTAGAAGGAAAATACCTCTAGCACTTATAAATGCAAGAATAACAGTCAAAACATTCAGACGGTGGAAAATGTTTTCAAAATTTTCAAAAAAATTGTTTAATTTATATGACTTATGTTTGTCTTCTAGTAAAGAGACCGATGAAAATTTAAAATCTCTAGGTGCAAAAAATACAAAATATTTTGGAAACTTAAAATTTTGCGTACCACCTCAACTTAATTTTAAAACTAAGAATCTACAATCGATTTTTAATGGTCATTACATTTGGTGTGCTGCTAGCACTCACAAAGGTGAAGAAGATATAATTTTTAATACTCATATTAATTTAAAAAATAAAGGTTTAAAGGTTGTAACTATATTAATTCCCCGTCATATTTCAAGATCACAGGAAATTTATTCCATTTGTAAAGGTTTAGATTTAAATGGAAAGATAATTGATAGTTTTGATGAAATATCAAAAAATAATGAAATTTTTATTGTAAATGCAATTGGGGAGATGGCGAATTATTTTTTAAATTGTAAAAGCGTATTTATGGGAAAATCATTGTCAAAAAAACTTATTAAAGTTGGTGGTCAAAATCCAATCGAACCTGCTAAGTATGGATGTAAAATATATCACGGTCCCTTTGTTTCAAATTTCAAAGAAATTTATGAGTTATTAAATAATAAAAAAATTACTTATCAGATTTATGACGAAAAGGAATTAGCAGATAATTTATTTAAAGATTTTACTACCAATAATCAAACACTTAACCAAAATAATGTCAAAGATTTAGATCGGTATGGTAAAGAAATATTAGATAAAACATTAAAAGAGGTTTTAAAGTTTTAAGATGATAATTAAAAAACCAAATTTTTGGAAAAATATAAATTTTTTTTCTCTAATTTTACTCCCTTTCTCTTTAATTACTTTGTGTGTAAATTTTTTGAAATCTATTTTTGTCAAAGAAAAAAGCTTCAATATTCCTATTATTTGTGTAGGAAACATTTTTACAGGTGGTACAGGTAAAACCCCTTTAAGTATTTATATCTATAATTTTCTAAAGAAAAATAAATTAAAACCTGCGTTAATAAGGAAGTATTATAAATCGCATATTGATGAAATTGATCTAACTAAAAGCAAGGTAAAAAGTGCATATTTTGAGAAAAACAGAGTAAATTCAATTTTAAATGCTGAGCAAAACGGTAATAATGTAATTATAATGGACGATGGATTTCAAGATCGCAATATTCAAAAAAATTTAAACATTATTTGCTTTAATAGCATGGAACTAATAGGGAATGGTTTTTTGTTGCCTTCTGGACCATTGAGAGAACCATTTAAAAGTATACGGAAAGCTCAAATAATTATAATTAATGGAAAAAGAAACATTGCTTTTGAGAAGAAAATTAAATTTCAATCGAAAGATATCAAACTTTTTTATTCAAAATATAAGTTAAAAAAAATAAATAGATTTAGAAATAAAAAAATATTAGCTTTTGCAGGAATAGGGAACCCTGAAAGTTTTTTTAATTTACTAAAAAAAAGCAAAATAAACGTAAAAGATCAAATTTCATTTCCTGATCACTATTCATATACAAAAAATGATATAAAATATTTAATTTCGGAGTCAAAAAGAAGAAACTTAAAATTGTTAACAACCGAAAAAGATAACTTTCGACTTAAAAAATTAGGATATAAAAATATAGACTATATTACTGTTGATTTAGAAATTTTAAAATATAAAAATTTTGAAAGAGAAATACTTAAATATTTATGAAAAAAATTATTTATTTCTTACAGTCTCTAATAATATATTCATTTTTTTTAATTTCAAAACTTATAGGTTTAAAATTAAGTAGATTGGTTTTTTCATTTATTTTCATTAAAATTGGAAATTTATTTAAATCCAAAAAAATTATTATTAATAATTTAGAGAAAATCGACTCTAACCTTAATGATACTGAAAAAGAAAATTTGATTAAAAAGATGTGGTCGAATTACGGAAAGACTTTTATAGAATATGTTCATCTAAATCTATTTAAAAAAAGATCTAGCCATATTAAAATCAAAAATAAAGAAATTCTTGATAAGGTATATAAAAGTAATAAACCAGTAGTATTCATATCAGGTCATTTTGCAAATTACGAACTCATGTCAATGGAATTGACCAAAGCAAATATTAAATTAGCGACAATTTATAGACCGTTAAATAATTTGTTTTTAAATCCTTTTATGGAATATTTGAGAAGAACTTTTGTTTGTAAGAATCAAATTAAAAAAGGCTTAAGCGGTGTAAAGGAAGCACTTAATTATATGGAAAAAAATTATAGTGTTGCATTGATGGTAGATCAAAGGGTTAGTGAGGGTTCTAGTATTTTCTTTTTTAATAAAGAAGCTTATACAACAACATTGCCTGCTCAACTTGCGATTCGCTTTAATTGTAAAATAATTCCTATTTACATTGCTAGAGACCAAAATGATAATTTTGAGATGGAAATTTTAAATCCAATTCAAATAACTGAAAATATGAAAAAAGATAAAGAGTTAATATCAAAAAAAATAAACAGTATACTTGAGGATTTGATACTAAGAGATCCAAGTCAATGGATTTTAACTCATAATAGGTGGAAATAATTTTCTTAGAAACAGAATTATTTACTTTTATCTATTTTTTTCTTTACTTCAATTGGTGAAAAATAAGCCTCTTGAAGTTCTACGTTCCAATAATTCAAATTTTTTAAAAGAATTTTTTTTTTGGAAACTGCACATTCAACATAATCACCCCTCTCTACAATTTCAAAAGTGTTAGCAAAATATTTTAGCTTTGCTTTTTTTTCATTCATAATTTAAGTAATATATAACAAATCTATAAATATGAATATTGCTTTAATTGGAAGTGGAGGTCGTGAGCACGCGTTATGTAAAAAGTTAAAAGAGTGTACGAAAATCAAGAAAATTTTTTGCATCCCAGGAAATGCCGGCACAGCTGAATTGGCTACAAACTTAAATATAGATTATTTAAATTTTAACTTATTACTAAAATCTATCAAGCATTATAATATAAAACTAGTTGTAGTTGGACCCGAAGAGCCTTTGGTAAAGGGTATCGTAAATTTTTTAGAAAAAAACAAAATAAAAGTATTCGGCCCTAATAAATTTGCAAGCAGACTTGAGGGTTCAAAAGCGTTTATGAAAATAATTTGTAAAAAATACAATATACCGACAGCCAAATTTAAAATTTGTAGAAACTTTAAAGTTTTCCAAAAATCAATACTTAGTTTTAATTTACCTGTTGTTGTAAAAGCTGACGGGTTAGCAGCGGGTAAAGGTGTTGTAATATGTAAAACTAAAGAGCAAGCTGTTAAAATATCTAAACAAATATTTAAGGGTAAATTTAATAGTTCTAGAAAAGTTGTGCTTGAAGAGTTTTTAACTGGTGAGGAAGCAAGTTATTTTTTAATTGTAGATAAAAAAAGTTTTATTAACTTTGGGTCAGCTCAAGATCACAAAAGAGTTTTTGAAAATGACAGAGGTCCAAATACAGGGGGAATGGGTGCATATTCTCCAGCACCAATAATAGATAAAAATTTAGAAAAAAAAATTATACAGAGAATTGTTAAACCGACTTTGAAAGCCTTAAAAGACAACGGTCAATATTATAGAGGTTTTCTATATGTTGGATTAATGATTAAAAATAAAAATCCGTATTTAATAGAGTATAACGTGCGGATGGGAGATCCAGAATGTCAAGTTATAATCCCAAGATTAAAAACAGATCTATTTAAAATAATCAATTACTCTCTAAGAAATAAATTAAAAAGTTTGAAATTATCTTGGGAAAAAAATAAATGTATGACAATTGTATTATGCTCTAAAGGATATCCAGGTAAATATAAAAAAAATAAGATAATTGAGTTTAAAAAAATTGTAGATAAAAAAAAATTATTTGTTATTCATGCCGGTACAAAGAATATTAAAGGAAATATAGTTTCAAACGGAGGAAGAGTTTTAAATATTGTTTGTAAAGGTAAAAGCTTTATTAGAATTAGAAAAAAAATAATTAAATTAATAAAAAAGATTAATTGGAAATATGGTTTTTTTAGAAAAGATATTGGTTGGAGAGTAATATAACTTTTATGAGAATAATAAGTGGCAAATTTCGAGGTAAAAAAATATCTTTTACTAAATCACAAATTACCAGACCATTAAGAGACTATGTTAAGGAAAATATATTTAATATAATTGCTCATGATAAGTTTTTTAAATTAAATTTCGCTAATGCGAATATATTAGACTTATATTCAGGTGTAGGTTCATTTGGAATAGAGTGTCTCTCAAGAAATGCTAATAAAGTTGTTTTTATAGAGAAAGACCTAAAGGCATTTTCTATATTAAAAGAAAATATATTTAACTTGAATATTTCAAGTAAAGCAAAATTAATATGTTTTGACATCAAAAATTATATTGAAAAATTTAATTTGAAAGAAAAATTTGATTTAATTTTTTTAGATCCACCTTTCAATGATAATTCTTATCTTGAAATAGTTAAACTTTTAAAAGAAAAAAAAATTTTTAAAAAAATGCATAAAATTGTAATTCATAGAGAGAAAAACTCAGAAGATGAGGTAAAAAAATACATTAATATAGATTTATTAAAAAAATATGGTAGATCGCAGATTATTTTCGGTTCTTTTTAAATAAATTTTTTTTTGTGAGTATTTTCAATTGCTCTACAGCAGGTTGGTTAAAAGGATTAACTTTCAAAGATTCAGCTATGAGGACAGTTTCTAAAATAAAATAAGAAAATAATTCCCCTAGTGTTTCTTCATCTTTTTTTTTTATTTCTATTGAGATGAAAGGTATCTTTTTACTTTTAAGTAAAGAAACCATTGCATCTTTCTGATTATCTAAAACTTTAAAAATATTTGAATTATTTAAAGTTTGTTCAAAATAACCTTTAGTTTTTTTTATTCTATTTTTTAAATTTAATGAAAAAATATAAAAAAATTTATCTTTAGGTCCATCTAAGTACAACTGGAGTAAACTATGGTGGTCTTTGGGCGCCGTGGAAATCACAGGTAATATACCCTTCCCCTTTTTTCCTAAACTTTCAGCAATAAGTTGTTGGCTCCATAAAAGAAAATGTTCTAATCCCGGGCAGTAATTTAACAAAACTAAAGAATTAATTTTTTTCGAGTTATATATTTTTGATAAATTTATTAAGTTTTGAATTAAAATAGACTTATTTTTTTGTAGGTAATTCAAAATATTTTTTCTAAACTTAAGAACATCAATACCCATTAAATAGCTTGGTATGATAGCCGTTTCTGAAAAAATTGAATATCTACCTCCTATATATTTTCTGTGAAATATTGTTTTAATCTTTAATTTTTTAGCAAAAATGTATAATTCACTTTTTTTATTTTCAGTAATTACTATAGTATTTTTTTGACTGAACTTTGATTTATTTTTTAGAAAATTAATAATGGATAAAACCTCAACAGTAGTTCCGGACTTTGAAATAATTATAAATAATGAATTTTTTAAATTTTTAGTATTATTAACTTTGTGTATCGTTTCAAAATCTAGATTATTAACAAAAATCATTTGTTTTTTTGATTTTTTTTGTAAAAAATTGTGTACAGCCTCTGTACCTAAAATTGAACCTCCAAAACCAATAACGACTATTCTTTTGAATTTTTTATATTTTTTCAGCTCTTTTAACTTTAAATTAAATTTAAAATTTTTAGAAAATGAATAGAAAACATCTTTTTTAACTAAAAAATTTCTTTTAATTTTTTTTAGTGAAGAATTAAATAATGTTTTATTAACATTTTTTACCTTTTGTAAGTCATTAGAAATATTCTTATAGAAATTTAAATTATTATCTGATTGCATTAATTTTTCCTGATCTCTTCAAGTAAAATATTTTCAATTTCAGATTTTTCTTTTGAATTGTTTTCTTGAATTTTAGTATTTACTGAAACTCCTTCCTCATTAGAGTTATTTGAACTAGGTTTTGGCAGTTCATTCATGTTTGGTGGAATAGATAATGGACCTCTTTTTTCAATTAAAAATTCATCAGTTGTTCGGGTCTTCTCATTTCTCAATGCCTTGCCAGCTTCAGTAAATGTTCCACACGATACTAAAAAAATAAATAATAATAGATATTTAATTTTCATTTTTTTTGTTTGTTGAATATTAATTCGTTTAATATCATGAATATAATACCTAATGATATAAAAATGTCAGCAATATTGAAAGTAAACCAATGAAATTCTTCGATGTGAAAATCTATAAAATCAGGCACAGCTTTGTAAATGATCCTATCATACAAATTTCCTATCGCTCCACCAATTATAAATGAGAAAAATATCTTTTCACTAGTTTTAGATTTAAACATTAAATAAATTAAAACTAATATTATTGAAAAAATTAAAATTGATAGCATATTGTAGTATATCCCAGCATTTAGACTAAAAAGGCCAAAACCTATTCCGGTATTAAAAACTAAATTTAAATTTAAGTAATTATTAATAAATAAATATTTTTCATTTTCTAAGAGATCTAATATTAAATTTTTTGAAAATCTATCCAGGGAAAAGATTATTAAAATAATAGAAAGAAAATAGATATTTTCTTTTTTAAATATCTTGTTTTTTATATCTTGAAAATTAATCAGAGCTTACTTCCCGCTAAATTTGAACATCTTGTACATTTATTTTCCAATATTTTCCAGCATCTCTCACATTTTTTTCCTTTAGCTTTGGTAACCTCAATTTTTAATTCATCGTTCTTTGATAATTTTTTTTCTGCTTTAGAAACTATAAAATATTCAGCCAAATCAATTTTATTAAGTAATTCAAAATTTTCTTTACTAATACTTAACTTAATTTCAGCCTCTAAGCTTGAGCCTATCTCTTTACTTGCCCTTTTCTCCTCTATGGCAACATTTGTCTCTTGTTTTATTTTAAATAAATTTGACCATTTTTCATGAAGCTTATCATTTTTCCAATTTTTAGGTATCTTAACAAAGTTATTTTCATGAACACTTTCATTATTTTTATCTATTAAACTAAATATTTCTTCTGTAGTAAAAACTAAAATTGGTGCAAACCATTTTAATAAGCTTTCTAGAATAATGTTAAGAACAATAACGCAATTCTTTCTTTTCTTTGAATTTAAGCTATCACAATAAAGAACATCTTTTCTGATATCAAAGTAGAAAGAGGAAAGATCCAGTGCACAAAAATTTAGTAGCTCTTTGTATAATTTATGAAAATTATAACTATTTAAGTTTTCTGTCACAGAATTACTTATTAAATACAATTTATGCAATATAAATTGCTCTAACTCATCGAATTCTTTTAAATTAATTTTTTCAAAATCTTGTTTTTCAAAATTATCTTTCAAATTTCCCAGCATGAATCGAAAGGTATTTCTAATTTTTCTGTAAGACTCTGCATGCTGTATTAAAATGTTTCTATCTATTCTTAAATCTTCAGAATAGTCAGATGCTGAAGCCCACACTCTAAGTATATCTGCACCATAATTTTTTAATATGTCCTCTGGAGAAATAACGTTTCCCGTAGATTTTGACATTTTCATTCCTTTGCCATCAACAACAAAACCATGGGAAAGAATGCTTTTAAAAGGTGCTTTACCTCTAGTTCCGCATGACTCTAGCAGTGATGAATGAAACCAGCCTCTATGTTGGTCAGAACCTTCCAAATACATATCTGCAGGCCATTTTAAATCTTTTCTTTTTTCTAGAACGAAGCTGTGCGTTGAACCGCTATCAAACCATACTTCAACGATATCATTTAATTTTTCATAATCATTTGGATCATAATTATCTCCTAAAAAAACTTTTGGGTCATCAGTAAACCAACAATCTGACCCTTGTTTTTCGTATATTGAAGCGATTTTATCTATAATTTTTTGGTCTCTTAACGGTTCTTTGGTTTTTTTATTTATGAAAATTGGCAGGGGAACTCCCCACACCCTTTGTCTTGATACACACCAATCCGGTCTTCCTTCTATCATTGATAATAGTCTATCTTTTCCTTTCTTTGGAAAAAAATTAGTCTCATTAATTGATTTGATAGCTTTTTTTCTTAAATCATTTTTTTGCATAGATATAAACCATTGTGGTGTAGCTCTATAAATAAGTGGAGCTTTAGATCTCCATGAGTGCGGATAAGTATGATTTAATTTATCATTTTTTAACAATTTTTTTTGCTCTTTTAATTTCTCTATTACAATATTGTCAGCTTTGAAAACATGTGTCTTTTCAAAATAAGGAATTTCTTTTGTATAAAACCCTGAGTCATCAACGGTGTAAAGAGAAGAAATATTATTTTTTAAGCATAAATTAAAATCATCTGGACCGTGACTTGGTGCACAGTGTACTATTCCAGTTCCTTGCTCAAGGTTAACAAATTGTGCATCTAACATAGGAACGTCATAGTCAAATTTCATTTTTAAAAATGGATGGCTACAAATTGTATTATGAAATTCTGAACCTTTAAATTTTCTTAATTCTTTATAACTTTGAATTTCACAAGCATTAATGATTTCTTTTACTAAATTTGTTGCAACTACAATTTTTTTTTCTTTAAAATTTTGCAGATTACTTATTTCTAATATCGAATAATCAATATTACTATTGAAGGCTAAAGCTTTATTTGCCGGTATTGTCCATGGTGTTGTTGTCCATATAATTATACTGGTATCTTTTAAAAAATCTTTATCCGTTTCCTTAACTTTAAAACCTACATATATTGTATTGGACGTGTGATCCATATATTCCACTTCTGCGTCTGCCAATGCAGTCTTTTCTACTGTCGACCAAAGAACTGGTTTGAAACCCTGATACAAGCTTCCATCTAGAAGAAATTTACCTAATTCTCGAACTATCTGAGCTTCTGCTTCATAACTCATTGTAGAGTAATAATTATCAAAATCTCCAACTACTCCTAATCTTTTGAACTCTTTAATGTGAACATCGATCCAGCTTTCAGCAAACTCTCTGCATTCTTGTCTAAAATCTTTTATAGGTACTTCATCTTTATTCTTTTTCTTTTTTTTATACTGCTCTTCAATTTTCCACTCAATTGGAAGTCCATGGCAATCCCAACCTGGGACGTAAATAGAGTCTTTTCCGTTCATTTGATGAAACCTAGTTATCATATCTTTCAAAATTTTATTTAAAGCAGTTCCCATATGTATATGGCCATTTGCATATGGTGGTCCGTCGTGAAGGACAAACTTTTCTTTTCCTTTAGATTTTTTTCTTAACTTTTTATAAAGATCAATTTTTTCCCAGCGCTGAACTATATCCGGCTCTTTATTTGGTAAGTTCGCTTTCATTGAAAAAGCTGTTTTGGGAAGTTGTAAACTTTCTTTGGACATTTTATTTTGCTTTTTTAATATCTTTTTTAATTTGATTTTTTAATTCTATTATATTTTTAAATTTTTTTTCAGGTCTTATAAATTTATTAAATATCACATTGATATTTTTATTATATAGGTTTTTTTTAATTCCAAAAATATTTACCTCTAATAAAAGTTTTTTTCCATTAAATGTTGGTCTATAGCCAATGTTTGCAATACCTTTTTTAGATATATTATTAGTTTTTACGTTTACAGCGTAAACACCAAACTTAGGTATTATGTATTTTTTTAATAAAATATTACATGTTGGGAAGCCAATTTTTCTTCCTCTTTGAGATCCTTTGACAACTTTACCAATAACTTCCCATTTTCTACTTAGTAAAGAATTAGCTTTTTTTATTTTACCACTTTTTAATAATTTTCTAATTACTGTTGATGAAACGGTTTTTTTCTTTTTAGTTAATGGAGGTGTTATAATAGTTTTATAAAAAAATTTTTTTTCATATTTTTTTAATTTAGAAACGTCACCCTCTCTTTTGTTTCCAAATTTAAAATTTTTACTAACATATAAATATTTACATTTAATCTTTTGAAATAATATTTTCGAAATGAATTCTTTATAACTTAATTTTGAAAATTTTTTATTAAATTTTTGAATAATGACAAAGTCCAATTTTTCTTTTTTAAGATTAGAAATTTTTTGAGGTAGTGTGTCCAATCTATGATTAAGAATTTTTTTATTAAAAAACATTACCGGAACTGGTTCGAAAGTTAAAAGCCCAAACATTTTTTTTATTTTTTTTGCTTTTTTATAGGCATCTTTTAAAACTTTTTTATGACCGATATGTATTCCATCAAAATTCCCAATAGCAATTACTGAATTTTTGTAATTTTTGCTAATAGATGTGCTTTTGAATATTTTCATTTTTACCAGTGTAATTTTTCTTGTATAAAATTTGTTTTAACATTATATTTTTTTAAAATATTGTCTAAGTTATCTGATCCTTTAATTTCATTTTTGTGAACTCCGTCTATTATAAAAAGGGAGTCTTGTTTTATTAAATTAGCTCCTTTTATATCTGTTCTTAAGTTATCTCCGATTATTAAAGCTTTGTCTCTTTCTTTTAAAATTGAATTATAAATTTCTTTATGTGGTTTGCCGAAATAAACTACTTCTCCACCTATCTTTTCAAATAATTTAGCTATACTTCCAGCACAATATTCTTGGGTATTGCCTCTATCTACAATTAAATCTGGATTTGTACAGATCATTTTTTTGTCTGTACTGTTTTTGAGTAATTTTTCATAAAAATTTAATTTCTCCATTTCACTATCGTAGAGACCTGTGCATAAAATGTAATCACATTTTTCAAGCTCTGTTTTATGATTTTCTAAACCTTCAAAAATTTTACTGTCTCTTTCAGGGCCTAAATGAAAAAAAAATTTACCATAATCAAAGTTTTTGATTGAATTTATAGCTGCTTCGCCTGATGTGAGTATGTTATTCAAAAATTTTTTATTTATTCGCATTTTTTCAATAAGAAAGTGTCTTACATCGTTAACAGGCCTTGGAGCGTTTGATAAAAAAATATAATTTTTCTTATTGTTGTGTAATCCTTCGATTGTCTCCATTGCTCCTTCAAATGGTTTAACCCCATTATGAATTACTCCCCAAAGATCGATTACAAAATAATCGTAATTGTTAAAAATGTTCTTTAAATGATCTAGTTTTTTCAAATTAAATTGTCCTTTAAATACCTTATAAAAAAGTTAATAAAATATAGCAATATCAAGACTTTTAGCTAAATTATGTCTTCTTCTCTTGAATTTTCAATAAAACTCACCATATCAGCATGTATAAATAGGAGATTAAAATGAAATTTAGACCTTTACACGACCGAGTTTTAATTAAAGTACTGGACAGCGAGGAAAAAACTGCTGGCGGTATAATAATACCAGATACTGCAAAAGAAAAACCACAAGAGGGGGAAGTTGTTGCTGTTGGACCAGGATCAAAAAATGAAAATGGAAAACTTACACCTATGGACGTTAAAGTTGGTGATATTGTTTTATTTGGAAAATGGTCTGGGACAGAAGTAAAAATAGACGGAAAAGAGTATAGTATTATGAAAGAGTCAGACATAATGGGAATTTCAAAAGGTAAAAAATAATCAAAATAAAAGGGAGAATAAAATGGCAAAAATAATTAAATTTGACACTGAAGCTAGATCAAAAATGCTAACAGGTGTTAATACTTTGGCTAACGCAGTTAAAGTAACTTTAGGCCCAAAAGGACGAAATGTGGTTATGGATAAATCTTACGGTGCTCCAAGAACAACAAAAGATGGTGTATCTGTTGCAAAGGAAATAGAGCTAGAAGACAAATTTGAAAATATGGGCGCACAGATGGTTAAGGAAGTTGCTAGTAAAACTAATGATAATGCTGGTGATGGAACAACAACAGCCACAATTCTTACGCAGTCAATTGTAAATGAAGGTTTAAAATATGTAACAGCAGGAATGAATCCTATGGACATCAAAAGAGGTATTGATAAAGCTGTTGAGCATGTGATCAATAAGTTAAAATCTTCGTCAAAAAAAGTTAAAGCCAATGAAGAAGTTGCTCAAGTAGGAACTATTTCTGCCAATGGTGAAAAATCCATCGGCGATATGATTTCAAAAGCTATGCAAAAAGTAGGGAATGAGGGAGTTATAACAGTTGAAGAGGCAAAAGGTGTAGAAACTGAACTTGATGTAGTTGAGGGAATGCAATTTGACCGTGGATATTTATCCCCTTACTTTGTTACTAATACAGAAAAGATGACAACTGAATTAGAAAATCCTTTAGTTCTTTTAGTGGAAAAAAAATTGACCAATCTTCAACCAATGGTTCCTCTTTTAGAGTCTGTTGTTCAAGCTAATAGACCTTTAATGATAATTTCTGAAGATGTAGAGGGCGAAGCACTTGCGACCTTAGTAGTAAATAAATTAAGAGGTGGGTTAAAAGTAGTTGCAGTCAAAGCTCCAGGTTTTGGTGATAGAAGAAAAGCTATGTTAGAAGACATCGCAATTTTAACTGGCGGACAAGTGATATCTGAAGATCTTGGTATTAAGATCGAAAATGTAAAAATTGGAGATCTGGGATCTTGCAAAAAAGTAAAAATCGATAAAGAGAATAGTACAATTGTTGCAGGAGAAGGAAAAAAATCAGACATTGAAGCTAGATGCAATCAAATTAGATCTGAGATCAACGAAACTACATCAGACTATGATAAAGAAAAATTACAAGAAAGATTAGCTAAACTTGCTGGTGGTGTCGCTGTAATTAAAGTGGGTGGTGCAACTGAGGTAGAGGTTAAAGAAAGAAAAGATAGAGTTGAAGATGCTCTTAACGCAACAAGAGCTGCTGTTGAAGAAGGTGTAGTAATCGGTGGTGGCTGTGCTTTACTTTATGCTGCACAAGATTTAGACAGTCTTAAAGTAAAAGGCGATGATCAAAAAGCTGGTGTAGATATTGTTAAAAAAGCTCTTCAAGCACCAGTAAGACAAATTACTGCTAATGCAGGTGTCGACGGTTCTGTAGTAGTTGGAAAACTTTTAGAAGGAAAAAAATCTTCTCAAGGTTTTGATGCTCAAAATGAGGAATACGTTGATATGTTCGCAAAAGGAATTATTGATCCGACTAAAGTAGTAAGATCAGCTCTTCAAGATGCTGCGTCAATTGCTGGTTTGCTAATTACAACTGAAGCTATGATTGCAGATAAACCGGAAGAAAAAGACTCAGCTCCAGCTATGCCTCCAATGGGTGGCGGTATGGGTGGTATGGGCGGAATGGGTGGAATGGGAATGTAATTCCACTTAACCCAATGAATTTAAAAAAGGCTGTAATTTTACAGCCTTTTTTTTTGCAACAAATAAACATGCAGTTGAGTTTAAAATCTGTCCATCCTTAAGCACCCTAAGATTGTTATCAGCCAATGTTTTCCCTGTGGAAGTTATATCGGTTATAATTTCTGAAGATCCTATGAAAGGATAGGTTTCAGTAGCACCCAGACTAGGTATTAACTTGTATTGAGTTATTCCCTTAGAAAGTAAAAAATCGTTGGTTAAATTGGGATATTTTGTTGCAACTCTTAATCTTGTATTTCTTTTAGATCTAATATCAAAAGATACTTCCTCCAGATCGGCAATTGTTTGAACATCTATCCAATCATCTGGAACTGCAACAACTAAATTAGCTTTTCCAAAGTTAAGTTTTTTTTTTATAACAATCTTGTCTCGCAAATTTTTTTCAGATTCATTTAAGAGATCCAAGCCTGATATTCCAAGATCGAGAGTACCATCACCCATTCTTTGTATGATCTCTTTGGCATGAAGATAAATTATTTTTAAATGTGGTCGATTTTCAATAGTTGCAAAATAATTTCTCTCTTTGTTACTTTGTAATATTTTAAAACCCTTTTCTTCAAAGAAAGATATTGCTTTATCTTTTAATCGACCTTTGCTTGGTAAACCTATGGTAATTACGTTTTTCATATATTTTTAAGATTAATTGCTGCACCCACCGCAGGTATATTTTTTTTTGCACCTAAACTTTTTAGTAAATCATCATATCGACCGCCTCTTGCAATTTCTTTCTGTCCTGCAAAAACTTCAAATACAATACCTGTGTAATACTCTATATCTCTTCCAAAATTAGAGATAAAATTTACATCTTCTTTTAGTTTTTTTAAGTTTTGAATAGATTTAAATTCATTAAAAATATTTTTTTTAAGATTATTTTTTTTTGTGAAGTCTAAAAGTTTTTTTTCTAATTGAGATAGCTTACAATTTATTTTAAGAAAAGATCTTATAATTTTTACAATCTTTTTTCCTTCATTAAATGATCTTGGATCTTTTATTTTTTTATCAAATCTATTTAATATTTCTAATATCGATCTTCCCGCAATTACTCTGTCTTTATCCATCTTTTTCATTTCATAAAATCTTTTCTTATCTGCATCAAAGGTTTCAGCATCAATATCTGAATTTTTCTCCAATCTTTTTAAAAGATCTTCAAAATATCTTGGTCTCCAGAAGTGTCTTATTAATCTTAATTTCCATCTTTCAGGCATATCGAGTGAATTAATTAGACTTTTAAATAAACTTACATCTCCAACTTTAATTTGGATTTTTTTGCTTTTAATTTTCCTTGCAGAGTTTAAAATTGTTGAGATAACTTTAAAATCATCTTTTATTTGATTTTTGGAACCAAAAATTTCAATTCCTAGCTGGTCATTAACAAAATCAGTATTTTTCTTCTCTGATCTTCTGTAAGCTTGTCCTGAGTAATAAATTTTTGATTTAACTTTTTTTTGTAAATAGTTTAAAGAAGATGCCACTGTAAGATCTGGTCTTAAACACATAATTTTCCCATCCTCACTCTCAAAAGTGAGCATTGAACTTCTAAATTTTTCACCAGATCTTTCAATAATAAACTCAGAATCTAATAATACATCTGGTTCGGACAACTCAAATCCGTTGTTTTTAAAAGTTTTTATAATTTGTTCAAATAATTTTTTTGATCTCATTGGCTAACTCTTCAATTGTTGTCGATTTTTCATTTCCTGAAACTAGATTTCGTAATGTTGGTTTACCTGTTTTGATTTCATTTTCACCATAAAGAATAACAGCTGGTGATTTTATCTTATTTGCATATTCCATTTGTTTTTTTAACTTTCCTTCCCCAGGATAAATTTCAACACTAATACCCTCAGATCTTAAAACTGTTTGTAAGCTAATATATTCTTTCATTGAGCTTTTTTCGAAAATACAAATAACAATAGGTTTTGTTTGCTTAACTTTGAATTCTTTTTTTTGCATCAACGCATAAACTAACCTATCTAATCCTATTGAGATACCAGTTGCGGGGGCATCGTAATTACCAAAATTACTTACAAGGTTATCATACCTTCCACCACCGCCTATAGAACCAAATTGTACGACCTGTCCTTTATTATTCTTTACATCAAATTTTAAGTTCACTTCGAAAATTGGACCCGTATAATATTCTAATCCTCTTATTACAGAAGGATCAACTTCAAAGTTGTTAAAATTGTAATCATTAAATATTTTTAATATTTCTTTTAAATCTTCTGTTTCAGGTGAGTTATTATTTAATTCTTTTTCTAATAAATCTATATTTTTTAAACTTAAATTTGCTCCTTTAGTAAAATCTCCAGATTTGTCTTTTCTTCCTTCCCCTAACAATTTTTTAACACCATCCCAGCCAAGTCTATCAACTTTATCTAGGGCTCTTAGAGTTGCTAATTTTTGTTCTTCGCTCTCAATTTTAATTTTTTTGAATATTTCCTCAGTAATTTTTCTTGATGAAATTTTAATAATATAATCTTTTTTATTTAACCCACAATTCTCAAGTATTTCCGAAATCAAAACACATAACTCAGCATCAGCTTGTAAACTTTTTGTACCAACGAAATCTGCATCAAATTGCAAAAATTCTCTAAATCTTCCTGGCCCAGGTTTCTCATTTCTCCATACTGTTCCAAGTTGATATCTTTTAAATGGTTTTGGAATCTCTAAGTAATTTTTTGCAACATATCTAGCTAATGGTGCTGTCAAATCATATCTGAGAGAAAGCCAATTTTTTTCATCTTGAAATGAAAACACACCTTCATCTGGTCTATCTTTGTCAGGTAGAAATTTTCCAATGCTATCCGTATACTCAAAACTTGGGGTTTCGAGATACTGAAAACCATACTTGATCATAGCTTTCTTGATATTAGAAATTATGAAATCTCGTACGAGTAATTCTTTTTCTTGTCTATCAACAAATCCTAACGGAAGATCTTTTGAGGGTTTGTTTTTTTTATCTTTCTTCATTTTATGGTACAGCAGGGTGGATTCGAACCACCGACCCCTAGTTCCACAAACTAGTGCTCTAACCAACTGAGCTACTGCTGCATAACTCCTTTTTATATTAATTATTAATAAATTTGTATTTTAAAATATGTAATGATTTAGCTAAGCAATAGCCTAGCGTGCATTCTGTGAGAATGTGAATAAAGTTGAAATGTGCTTTTTCTAAACATATTTGATTATGTAAGAAATAATTGTGTCTTTTTCAAGGATTAATTAACGGGACATAGCAAAATAGCTAAAGTCCCGCTAATTTATGATTTGGAAAATTTAGAATTAAGATGTTTTCTGCAATTTAACTGCAGCAGGACCTTTTTCCGTGCTCTCCACTTCAAACGTTAATTCATCACCTTCGTTTAAATATTTTAAACCAGCTTCTCTTACAGCTGAAGAGTGAACGAACACGTCTTTTTCTTTGTCTTCTCTCTCAATGAAACCATAACCTTTAGTTCCATTAAACCACTTTACTTTACCTTTTAGTGTACTCATTGTTTTTACTTATCCTTATTTGTTTAACTAATGTTAGTATATTTACTAACAGAACTTCTTTAATAGATTAAATTTAAAATTGTCAAGATTTGATTGTCTTCAAATTGTAATTTATTTAAAAAAATTGCAATTTTACAACAAAATTTAAGAAAGCAATGCGATAATTGAGGCAATAATAGCCAGTCCTAGTGCTGAAAATAAATATTTTTTTTGAGTGAAAATTCTTTTAAATCTTACAGAAATTGGCACTTTGTATTCTAAACCAATATCTCCTTTAAAAGATGGTTTTGTGAAACCCCCTTCTCTTCCAATCTTTAAAAATTTATTTTTTCTATGATCGAATATTTGCTCTGGGTCCATATTTTCAAAATAATCTAAATTTTTTAAAATATTATTTTTTAAACTGTGCGCAATTTCATCATGATTTCTATGTGCTCCTCCTAACGGTTCAGGTATGATATCATCTATGACTCCAAGTTTAAGTAGGTCTTGAGCTGAAAGTTTCATTGCTTCAGCGGCTTCTAAAGATTTACCAGGATCTCTCCACAAAATTGATGCACAACCTTCAGGAGATATAACAGAGTAAATAGAGTTTTCTAACATTATGACTTTATTAGAAGATGCTAGAGCAATAGCGCCGCCCGATCCTCCCTCACCGATTATAACAGAGATATTAGGTACCTTTAGTGACATACAACATTCAATTGAGTGAGCTATCGCAGATGCCTGGCCTCTTTGTTCTGCTCCTATTCCAGGGTAAGCACCTGGTGTGTCAATAAAAGTAATAATAGGAATTTTAAATCTATCTGCAAGTTTCATTAACCTAATACACTTTCTATAACCTTCTGGACTCATCATACCAAAATTTTTTTCTATCCTAGTATTTAAGTCTTCTCCTTTTTCTTGACCGACAACTAATACTGACTTTTCATTAATTAATCCAAATCCAGCAGTTACAGATTGATCGTCTCCATAATATCTATCGCCAGCAAGAGGAGTAAAATTGTTAAATATTTTATTTATATAAAAACTTGCTCGTGGTCTGTCCTCATGTCTTGCAACTTGAGTTTTTTGCCAACTGTTAAGGTTAGAGTAAATACTCTTTAATTTTGAGTTAATTTGATCTTGAGTTGATTTTATTTTATTTGTATCCACCTCTGAAATACTCTCGCTACCTGGACTTTTGAGTAATTCCATCTCATCTTCTAGAGTTTTTATATCTTTTTCAAATTCTAGATAATTTTTCATAATTGATTTCTATAATAATTTATTAAGTAATAAAATTAAAATAAGTCAATAAATTGTCAATAAACTGAGATCAATTATCATTTGACTTTGAAGTTTTACTAGGAGAAAATATTAAAAAAAACGGGAGAGACTACTTTATTGTAGCGCCGAAGGAGCAACCACCCCGGAAACTCTCAGGCAAAAGGACCGTAAAAGTAAAATTCTGGAAAGAGACAAGTTCTCACCGAAGGAGTAAATCTCTCAGGTACCGATACAGATGGGGTAAGATTGGTGCTATATGAAATTTATTAATAAAAACGAGTTAAAAATAAATCAGACATTATTTGATTTTATAAATGAAGAAGTGCTACCTGGTACAAACATTAAACAAGATGATTTCTGGAATGGATTTGCAAAAGTAGTTCATGAATTAGCTCCGATAAATAAAAAACTTATTGAAAAAAGAGAAAAAATACAAAAACAAATTGATGACTGGCATTTAAGTAACTCTAAAGAAAAATTTGATAAAAATAAATACAGCCAATTTCTTAAATCAATTTCTTACATAGTAGATGAAGGAAATAATTTTAAGATTGATACTTCAAATGTTGACGAAGAAATTGCAAAAATTGCAGGTCCACAACTTGTTGTTCCGGTAGATAATGCTAGATACGCATTAAATGCAGCTAATGCTCGTTGGGGCAGCTTATATGACTCTCTATATGGAACAGACGTAATTCCTGGCGAAAAGGGAAATTCATTTAATAAGGAACGCGCGGAAAAAGTAATAGTATACGTAAGAAATTTTCTTGATGAAATTTTTTCATTAAAAAAAGATAGTTGGAAAAATATAGATAAAATTGAAATTGAAAATAATAAATTAATTTTAATCATTAATAAGGAAAAAATTAATTTGAAAAATGAAAATCAATTTATAGGTTTTAATGGTGATAAATCCTCTCCAACTTCCATATTGCTTAAAAATAACAACCTTCATTTTGATATAATAATAGACCCAAGCAGCCCAATTGGAAAAGGAGATAAAGCAAATATATCTGACTTTATAGTAGAGTCAGCTATCTCAACGATTATAGATAATGAAGACTCAGTTGCAGCGGTTGATGGGGAAGATAAAGTAAATTGCTACAGGAATTGGTTAGGTTTGATGAAAGGGGACTTAACCGCAAAAATGGAAAAAAATGGAAAAAAATTTGTTCGAAAATTAAACCCAAACAGAACTTATTTATCAAAAGAAGGAAAAAAAATAACATTACATGGCAGAGCATTGTTGCTTAATCGTAACGTAGGTCATTTGATGACCAGTCCTGCGATAATACTAAAAGATGGCTCTGAAATTCCTGAAGGAATTATGGATGCGTTTGTATCTACTATGTGTGCTTTGCATGATTTTAAAAATAAAAATAACTCCAGAACTGGTTCTATTTATATAGTAAAACCTAAAATGCATGGTCCAGAGGAAGTTGCTTTTACAGATAAATTATTTGGTAAAGTAGAGGAAGCATTAGATTTAAAGAAGTATACTATGAAAGTTGGAATAATGGATGAAGAAAGAAGAACTACGGTTAACTTAAAAGAATGTATTAGACAGGTAAAAAATAGAATTGTTTTTATTAATACTGGATTTTTAGACCGAACTGGTGATGAAATGCATACTTCATTTGAAGCAGGTCCAATGATCTTTAAAGGTGAGATGAAAAAATCAACTTGGTTAAACTCTTATGAGAATTGGAATGTTGATATTGGTTTAAGCTGTGGATTTTCTGGAAAAGCTCAAATTGGTAAAGGTATGTGGGCAATGCCAGATCAAATGGCAAATATGATGGAGCAGAAAATCGGTCACCCCAAATCAGGTGCAAACTGTGCTTGGGTTCCTTCTCCTACTGCTGCAACTTTACACTCGATGCATTACCATAAAGTGGATGTTTTTAAAGAACAGGATAAAATTAAATCTAGAAATAAAACTAATTTGGAAAATCTTTTAGAAATACCAAGGGCTGATAGGCCTAATTGGTCTATTGAAGACATTAATCGTGAATTAGAAAATAACGCACAAGGTATACTTGGATATGTTGTTAGGTGGATCGACCATGGTGTAGGTTGTTCAAAAGTACCAGACATAAATAATGTAGGTTTAATGGAAGATAGAGCAACATTAAGAATTTCTTCTCAACATATAGCTAACTGGCTTCATCATGGAATATGTACAAAAGATCAGGTTATGAAAGTAATGAAAAAAATGGCCACTATTGTTGATAATCAGAATGAAAAGGACCCTGCCTATACAAGAGGTGGAAGGTCTAGTTATAAAAAAATGTCTGATGACTTTGAAAATTCAATAGCCTTTTCCGCTGCTTGTGATTTAGTATTTAAAGGAAGAGTTCAGCCATCCGGTTATACTGAACCCCTTTTGCATCAAAAAAGACTTGAGAGAAAAAGTGCTTAACTTAATTATCTGTTACAGGTACTCTATTTTTAAAAGCTGAAAAAAGTGTTCCATCATCTAATTGTTCTATTTCTCCTCCTACTGGTAATCCTTGAGCTAATTTAGTGATTTTTATTTTATCGTTTTTGATTAAATCCTCTATGTAATGTGCAGTGGTTTGTCCTTCTATTGTTGCACTAGTAGCAATTATAACCTCTTTTAAATTATTTTTTTTAACCCTATCGACAAGTGATTTAACTAACATATTTTTATTTTCTATATTATCTTGAGAATTTATTGTTCCACCAAGAATGTGATAGTGGCCTTTATAAATATTTGCAGAATCAATCACCCACATGTCAGCTAGATTTTCTACTATACAAATTTTATCGTAATTTGTGTCAGTTTCACATAAACATGTTTTATCAATAATTTTTAAATTTCCACAGTTAGAACACCTTACTACTTTTTTATAAACACTAGCCAAAGACTTGGCTAAAGGTTTAATCATGTTGTCTTTATTATTTATAAGTTTCAAAATAATTCTTTTTGCAGACTTTGGTCCAAGGCCCGGAAGTTTTGAAAATTGTTTAATCAACTCGTCTATTTCTACAATATTATTATCCATTATGATGGGAACTTAATATCAAACGGGAGATTAATACCACCTGTAATTTTAGAAATCTCCTCAGAAGATTTTTTTTTTAAGTTTTCTTTTGCGTTATTAAAAGCAGCAATTATTAAATCGTTAATTATTTCTTGATTTTCTTTTTTCGCATCTTCACTTATAAAAATTGACTTTAATTCGTAATCACCAGATAAAACCACTTTTACTAAATTACCACCTGAGACACCCTCTACTTGAATATTTTTAATTTCATTTTGAGCTTCTTTCATTTTTTTTTGCATTTCTTTTGCTTTTTCTAGCATGTCATTAAAATTTGTCATTGACCAGAATCCTCTTCTACATCTATTAGGTTAGCATCACCAAATGTTTCGATTATCGTTTTGATTTTTTTATTGTTTTTGGCTTTATTGATTTTATTCTCTTTAAGCTCATATTTTTTTTCAAATATTGTTTTTTCTCCGATCTTTTTATTAAGTGAAATAATCCATCTCTCACCAGTCCACTGAAATAATTTTTCAGTTAAGATTTTAATAAAATTTTTGTTTAATTTTTCATTGAAACTAATGTCTATGTTTCCTTTGCTAAAATTTACAAGTTTTACGTTTCTTTCTAAATCATATTTAAGTTCAATTTCGTTTTCACTGTTTGCAAGTTTAACTATATCTTCAAATGTATTTATTTTAGTTTTAATTAATTTGTCATTATTTGGTTTTGGTTTTTCAATTAAACTTGCCTTGACTTGATCGGTGTTTTTGAGTTGGTTCTTAACTTTAAGTGATTTATTTTCTTGAAAGTTCTCTGTGTTTTTTAAAATTTTTTTTTGGTCTTCACTTAGCTTAGTATCTACAAAGGATTTTTCTACCGTGTTTCCACCTATACTAATTAAATGGATTAATTGTAAAATATACATTTCCAAAGTTATTTCATCATCATTTATTATTCTAAGGTCATCAATTGTTTTTATTGTAAATTGCCAAAAGACTCCAATATCATTTATATCTATTCCATTTGAAATATTGTTTATTAAATTAATTTCCTCCTCTGGTAAAACCTTGTCGTTTTCAATTGTACCGAGGCTTAATTTTCTATTTATCAAACTTAAAATATCTAAAATATCATTTAAAAAATGTTTAGCCTCAATTCCATCCGAGAATAGCTCCTTCAATATATTTATCGCATTTTGTGAATTACCTTCAAAAACTTCTTTTAAAATTTGTATCACTTTGCTTCTATCGGCCAGACCAAGCATATTTCTTAGATCTTGATCACTGACTTCATTATTTGAAGTTACATTCTGGTAACTTAAGGCTCTATCTAATAGTGAAATACCGTCCCTAACAGATCCCTCTGAAACTTGAGAAATAATTCTTAAGGCTTTAGAGGAGATATTTCCATTTTCTTTTTTAGAAATATTTTCTAGATGTTTATAAATACTTTCAATATTCACACGTTTTAAATCAAATCTTTGGCATCTAGAAAGAATAGTAATAGGAATTTTTTTAACTTCTGTAGTTGCAAGTATAAATTTTAAACTTGGTGGTGGTTCCTCTAAAGTTTTCAGCAACCCGTTGAAAGCTTGTTTTGATAACATGTGCACTTCATCTATTATAAATATTTTAAATTTAGCGCTAGTAGGACTATACTTTGAGTTTTCAATTAAATCTCTTATGTCGTCAATCCCTGTTTTTGATGCAGCGTCCATTTCAAGAACATCAATATGGTTCGAGTTAGCAATTTCCTCACATGTTTGGCAAAAATTTTTTTTATCACAAATACTGTCTTTAGAACTTTTTTCGCAATTTAATGCTTTTGCTATTAATCTTGCAGTAGTAGTTTTTCCTACTCCTCTAATTCCAGTAAGAAGATAGGCGTTGGGTGTCCTTCCTGTTTTAATTCCATTTGTGATTGTTTTAGATAAAATTTCTTGACCAATTAAGTCACTAAAATTTTGAGGTCTGTATTTTAAAGCTAAAATTTTGTTATGTTTCATTTTATAGAGGCAGGCAACAACCTGAATAGTTTTCACTACGGCTGCTTCTTTTCAGACCTGACCGGATTAATGAAACATCCACCTGATGCCAACCTCAAACTGATTATATCAAGATATTTTTGATTACTACAAGTGTAGAATTTTTTTTGTGGACTAATTTTGCCTAAAATTTGATGCTTCATAAACGCCCAAAATATCTAAGCTTTCAGTATGAAAACCAAGTTCTTCTAAAGCGTTTTGAACAGATTTTTGCTCAAGATGACCCTCGAAATCTAAATAAAAATTTGTTTGTGCGAATGTGTTCTTAACTGAGAAACTCTCAAGCTTGGTCATGTTTACTTGATTTGTTGCGAATCCACCCAAAGATTTATATAGCGCAGCTGGCTCACTTTTTAATCTAAAAATACAAGTTGTTATATATTTTTTTTCTTTTTGGTATTCAGGTTGTTGAACATTTTTTCCCATTATTAAAAATCTTGTTACATTGCCTTTTTCATCTTCAATATTTTCTTTTAAAATTTTTAATTTATAAATATTCGCAGAGAGTTTAGATGCAATAGCAGCAATAGAATTATCTTTTCCATCTGCTAATTCTTTAGCGGAGCCTGCAGTATCAGCCGATATAATCGTTTTAAATTTATTATTCATTATAATCTTTTGACACTGTCCAATTGCCTGGGCATGACTTCGAACATACTTTATATCTTCAATTTTAGAATTCTCTTTTGCAAGGAGGTTATGTTCAACTTTCTGAAAATGTTCTGCATGAATTTGTAGTTTATATTTTGGTAATAAATAATGAATATCAGCAACTCTTCCTGCTAAAGAATTTTCAAGAGGTATTACTATTTTATAATCTTCATCTTCAAACGCTACTTTAAATGTTTCTTCAAAAGTTGCACAAGTTTTAATCTCTGGATTTTTAAAAAGCTCATTAATTGCAATGTGGGAGTAAGCCCCTAGTTCACCTTGAAATGCTACTTTACTTTTTTTCATATTACTTCATTAAATCCTTTACAGCTTTAAAATCTTCTTCAGTATCTATACTAAGAGGTGACGAGGAAGTAAATCCAACATGAATTTTCATATTGTTGTCTAACGCTCTTAGTTGTTCCAAGTTTCTTTCTAATTCTCTTTTTGTTCGTTTTAGAGTTACATACCTTATTAAAGCTTCCTTAGTAAAGGCATAAATTCCAATATGATGATAAATATTTTTATTTTTTGAAACATCATTTTCTCTATAAAAATCAATTGCTTCTTCAAATTGATTGTTTGACAAAACTTTGCTAGCTAAAACTTTAACATTGTTAATATTATTAATTTCATCTTTATCTTTAAATTTACTTCCTAAAGTTGCTATGTCGCATAAATTTTTCTTCATATAATTTGATAAAGTTTGAATAGCTGCCGGATCTATGTTTGGCATATCTCCTTGTAAATTAATTATTATCTTTGGTTTTTTTTTAAGAAATTTATCAAAAACCTCAAAAATCCTGTCAGTTCCTGTTTCATGATTAATCTTTGTTATTACACAAGTTCCTTTCACTGAGGTTATAAGTTCACAAATTTCTTTGTTAGGCGATGTAACGATAACATCTCCTACATTCGCATTTTTTGCAGCCTCATACACATGTAATATCATCTCTTTGTTATTAATTTTTTTTAAAGGCTTATTAGGTAATCTTGATGCCTCTAGCCTGGTTGGAATAATAATTACATTGTCAGTCATATATTTATGCGGCTAAAATGACGCAAAAAAGTATTTTAATTTAGAGTTTTTTTTTCAAACTCATGTTATATGTTTAAAATACTTATCAAAGATATGGATAGTTTTGAAATAAATAAAATTATAGCTGCAGTATTGCTTACAGCTCTAATAATAATAGGTATCGGTAAAATAGCCGATATACTCTTTTTTGTCGAAAAACCTAAATTAACTGCTTATAAAGTAGAGGGCATTAATCAAGAAACTTCTGGCAAAGAAATATCTGTTAAAACCAATGAAATTGAAGAAACTGTTGATATTAAAGCCCTTTTAGCAATGGGTGATTTAGGTCATGGTGAAAAAGTTTTTAAAAAATGTTCAGCTTGCCACATGATTGTTTCTGATGGAAAAAATAAAATTGGCCCAAATCTTTGGAGTGTAATAGGAAGAAAAGCTGGATCAGTAGCAGATTATAATTACTCAAAAGCAATGGTAGCTTACGGAAAAGTATGGGATTTTAAAGAGATGAATTCGTACTTGATAAAACCTCAAGCATACATAAAAGGAACTAAAATGGCTTTTGCCGGCCTAAGAAAAGAGAAAGATAGAGCGTCTGTTATTTTGTATATGAATTCGAAAAGCTCGGCCCCGAAAGCATTACCTTAATTTAAACACCAATGAATAATGCTTTTTTGTACGTGAACTCTGTTTGATGCTTGTTCCCAAACTACCGAATTTTTACCGTCAATTATCTCATCAGTAACTTCTTCGCCTCTTCCAACTGGAAGACAGTGCATAAAAATACAATCACTTTTAGCTTCTTTGAAAAGCTTTTTATTGACTTGATATTCTCTAAGGGATTTTTTTTTTGCTTTTTTATTTACTTTATCGTTCATCGAAATCCACTTATCAGTCATAATACAGTCGGCTTCCTTCACAGCCTCTCTAGGATCTTTTGTAATAAAAATTTTACCTTTATTTTTATGAGCCCATTTCATTATTTTATTATTTGGGCTGTATTTTTTTGGACATCCAATATTTAAATTAAAATTAAATTTAACTGCAGCCTCTATAAAAGAATTTGACATATTGTTATTACCATCACCAATCCACGAAATTGTTTTTCCTTCTATATTTCCAATATTTTCCTCAAACGTTAAAATATCTGACATAATTTGACATGGATGACTTTGATCGGAAAGTCCATTAATTATAGGTATTTTTGAATTCTTAGAAAATTCTTCAAGATTTTTATGAGAAGATGTTCTAATCATAAGTATATCTGCATACTCAGATAAAACTCTCGCAGTATCTTTTAAACTTTCATCTCCTTTACCATAATGTATTCCATCTGGGTTTAGTATCATCGAAGACCCACCTAATTGTTTTATCGCCAAATCGAAAGATATTCTTGTTCTTGTCGATGGTTTTTCAAAAATCATTATCATCGATTTCCCATCTAAAGGTTTATCTATGTCTATAGAAGATTTATTTTGGCCTTTTCTTTTGCCTTTTCTATCTTTAGCTTCTTCTATTATATTTCTTAGTAAAGAAGAGGAATGGTCAGCAATATTCAAAAAGTTTTTCATTTATAACTATTACATACTTTATTAATAATTGTCACGGCCTGGTCAATTTCTTTTTTTGTGACATTTAATGGTGGAAGAATTCTTACCACATTTTCTGCAGCTCTAACTGTGAGCAGTTTTTCTTTCATAAGTTTTTCAATAAATTTTGCTTGGTTTACTTTTATTTGTAATCCCAATAATAAACCTGTGCCTCTTACTTCTTTTATTACTTTTTGATTTTGATCTTGAATAACATTTAATTTTGTTTTGAAATATTTGCTTATATTTCTAACATTCTTTAAAAAATTTTTTTTAAAAATTACATCTAATACTGCATTTCCAACACTCATAGCTAAAGGGTTTCCGCCAAAAGTTGTTCCGTGAGAGCCTGGTTTCATTGTAGAGGCTACTTTTTTATTTACTAAACATGCTCCGATTGGGAATCCGCCTCCTATGCCTTTTGCGATAGGGACGATATCAGGTTTGATATTTGCATATTCAAAAGCAAAAAACTTTCCTGATCTTCCAATTCCACACTGAACCTCATCTAATATTAAAAGTATCTTTTTTTTATTGCAGAGTTTTCTTAAACCTTTTAAACAAAAATCTGGAATTACTTTTATTCCACCTTCTCCCATTATTGTTTCAACCATTATAGCTGCAGTTTTCTTTGTAATTTTTTTTTCTAAATCTTTATGATTGCCAAATGTAAAGTGGTCGAAGCCTGTAACTTTTGGGCCAAAACCTTCGGTCATTTTTTTGCTATTACTTGCAAAAATCGTAGCCAAAGTTCTTCCGTGAAAACTGTTATTTATGCAAAGTATTCTATTTTTTTTCGGTTTTCCTCTAGAATGAAAATATTTTCTTGCTATTTTTATTGCTAATTCAGTCGCTTCAGCTCCTGAATTTTGAAAAGCTACAAAATCCGCAAACGTTTTTTGTGTTAATCTTTTGGCGAGTTTTTCTTGTTCTGGAATATTAAAAACATTTGAAACATGCCAAAGTTTTTTTGATTGTGCATTAACAGCTTTAATTAAATGAGGGTGGCTGTGACCCAAACTATTTACTGCAATACCTTGCACAAAATCCAAATATTTTTTTCCATTATTTGAATAAAGATAAGAGCCTTTACCTCTTTTAAAGGATATTTTTTTTCTGTTATATGTTTGTAAAATAGCACTCATTTTTAAGATTTAATTTTATACCCTTTTTTATACAATATGTAAGCAATAAACCAAATTAATAAACTTGAGATCGATAAATAAATTAGTCCAAAAAAAATAGAACCATCTGATTGTCCTAAAAAACTATATCTGAAACCATCTATCATATAGAAAAAAGGATTTGCCTTGCTAATGATTTGTAGTGTTTCTGGAAGTCTTTCTATTGAGTAAAAAGTACCTGATAAAAAAGATAAAGGAATTATGATAAAGTTAGTGACCGTAGCCATATGGTCAAATTTTTCAGCCCAAAGTCCTGCGATTATTCCTAAAGCTCCGAGAGAAAAAGCAGATAAAAAGGTAAAAGCTATTAAAGTAGTAAAATTTTTAATTTCTAAATCTATAAACAAATAAAATACCAGTAATGAAATAATCGCAATTAGTACGCTTCTTGTAACAGAAGCAAGTGTTACGGCTAAAGTTACTTCACCAGCAGATAAAGGAGCGTAAACTAAATCTACAATATTTCCTTGAATTTTTCCTATCATAAATGAGGATGATGAATGGGAAAAAGCTTGTTGAATGATTTGCATCGCTATTAAACCTGGTGCAAGAAAAACAATGAACGGTACGCCTAGAACATCTCCTCTATCATTACCTATTGCTAAAGATAATACTGATAGAAATAAAAGAGATGTGATAAGTGGAGAAAATAAAGTTTGTATCCAAACAATAAGAAATCTTAACACTTCTTTTTTATAAAGCGTCCAAGCACCAATCCAATTTATTGAACCAAATCTTCTTGTTCCAATTTTATATTTTCCAGATATTTCAACCATCAATAGTCTTATAACTTTAAATTATGAAAAAACTGTGTAAAACTCTACTTACCCTCAGACTGTAGGCTTTTTATGTTTGAAAAAGCCCTACAAACACTAAATACTGTTATTATATTTTACTAATCTACTATATATAGTATAAGTTGAATTATGAGCTGGACTGACGAAAAAGTACAAAAATTAAAGGAACTTTGGAAAAAAGGTCATACCGCTAGTCAAATTGCTGAGATGCTTGGAGACACAACAAGGAATGCAGTAATTGGAAAAGCCCATAGATTAAATTTAGAAGCAAGAGCTCCTTCTAAAAGTTCACATACTTCAGGAACTAGTTCAGGTCAAAATAAAATTCAAAGAAGACCTTCTCAACAACCGCTAACGAGAAAACAAAAATTTCAATCAATATTACTTGATAAAAATTTTGAGCCTGAAAACCCTAAATCTTTAGAAGAATTATCTGAGGACACATGTAAATGGCCAATAGGTCATCCAAATGAAGAAAGTTTTTATTTCTGCGGTAGAAAACCAGAAGAAGATTTTCCATATTGCAAATTACACGTTTTATATGCATTTCAACCTAAAGGTCAAAAAGAGGATGTTCTGGATAAGGATGATGAAGTACCAGAATTTATTGAGAAAAAAGTTAAATCTTCGGCCTAATTCATAAAATCTTAACAATTCTATAATAAACTTGAAAGGAGGTAAAAAATGGTCATATCAATCAAATATTTGAAGTGGATAAGCACAGTTTTAACATTGTTTGGAATATTAACTTTTTATTTAGATTATTATCCTTACAGTATGGTGCCACACGGTTTAGGAATTATTGGATGGACAATTGTCGGTAAGATAACTAAGGACAATCCATTGCTAATGAATTTTTCACTACAAATACCTATAATGATTGCTGGAATAATAAAATATTCTTATAGCCAGGGTATTTTTTAAATGAAAAATATACTTTTTGTTTGTACTGGAAACTCAGCAAGAAGTATTATTGCAGAAACAATTATGGACAATAAATATAAAAAAAAATTTAAAGCTTTTAGTGCTGGTAGCAAACCATCTGGAAAAATAAATGAACATGTAAAGAAATTTCTTGAAAACAGAAACTTTGATCTATCTGGTTATTATTCAAAAAATTTTAATGATTTTTTAAAAAACGATATAAAATTTTACCAGGTATTTACAGTTTGTTCGAATGCAAATAATGAGGTTTGTCCTGTATGGCCTGAAAAAGATAAAATAATCCACTGGGATTTGGATGATCCCGTTGTAAAAATTCAAAAAGCTAAAAGCGATGATGAAATAAATTCAATAATTGCTAACACTTACAACATAATTGAAAAAAAAATAGAAGATTGGATTAAAGATGCGTAATAAAATTTTTTTAGCTGAATTTATAGGTTGTGCTTTCTTAGTGATGATCATCGTAGGCTCAGGGATTATGGCTGAAAATTTAACTAATGATACTGCTTTAATGTTAATTGCAAATACATTGGCAACAGGTGCCGGTTTATTTGTTCTTATTGCAAGTCTTGCGGATGTTTCTGGAGCACATTTCAATCCAGTCGTTACAACATGTATGTTTTTTGCGGGCAAAACGAAAAGAAAAGATTTAATAAATTATTATACAGCACAGATTTTAGGTTGTATGTTGGGAGTAATGCTTGCAAACTTTATGTTTGATCAAAGTATAATTGAACTTTCCAGAAAAATGAGGCCCGGCATAAATATTTTTACTGCTGAAATAATTGCGACTTTTGGATTAATTTTTATTATTTTTGGAACAATTAAAAGTGGAAAAATTGTAGTCGCATCATCTGTTGGGGCATTTATTTCGGCTGGATATTGGTTTACGTCTTCTACTTCTTTTGCTAATCCCGCAGTTGCTATAGCCAGAACCTTTACAGACACGTTTACTGGGATAAACTTTATCAATACACCGAGTTACATTTTAGCTGAAGTTTTAGGCGGATATATTGCTTACAAGATCGTCAGAATTTTATTTCTTAACAAAAGATAAATCACTCAGAAAAAGATATTTTATAGTTTGAGGGTAGCCCAAGGCAATAAAGATACCTTGGGCTAATTAATTAACAAACACAGTTGGGAGACTGTTAAACAATCATTAATATAGGATTGCTAAAAAAATATTTAAATTAAGTTAAATATTTATTAATTTTTAAGAATAAATAATATTAGAATCGACATTCATCTCGCTTGCTAGATTTTTAAGTCTTTTTGTTACTTGTTTTGAGACTATATCGCTGTGATTGTTGGGTATTTTCAAAAAAATAGTCTTATTTCTTTTATAAATTTTAAATTCATCTAATAACAAAGAAGACATACTTGTAAGTGACTCAGCTAACCGTAAAGCAGATCCTACTTGCTTTGAGGATAAAATTTCGTTGTTATTTAAGATGCTTAGAAACTGATAATTCGGATTGTATTTTAAACCACAATGTCTCCAAAAGCTTGCTGATGCAACTTTTACTCTATCTCTATGTTCTAGTTTTAGCAGTGGAGTGTTTAACACTTCCATAAAAACTAGCTCTGCTTTTTGAAAAGCGCCCAAACCCCAATCCATTTTACTTAGGATGCAAGCTAAGGTTAGTAATCTTCGATTAAAATATTCATTGTCTTCAAATAATGGTGAAATAAAATTAAAATATTTCTCAAAACCTTTTCCATAGTCCCCTTTTTTAAAAGATATACCATCAGTTTTTAATTTAAAAATTTCATCCTCACTCATTCCATGATTTATAATTGTATTCATATGTCCTTCCCTTAATCCACTTATCGAACAAATAACTTTTGAAGGACTTGCTGCTTCAATTATTTCGTTGAGAATTATGGAACTAAAAGGTAAGTAGGGAGTTCTAGATTTAGTAATATATTCCATTGATTTCAGAGAAGATTTGTTAAATTTTGAAATTTTGTTTAAGTATTTAACCGCTGAGTCTTTAGTTAACTTATATTGATGCAAAATATGTAATGGATGTTGTTCTTTAAAAAGATGATATTTAAATAATGACCTCCAAGTCCCTCCTACTAAATAAATATTTTTAAATTTCTTTTTAAAAAGCCATTTTTCATCTTTTAAAAGTTTTTTAACATATTTTCCTAAATTTCTCTTTTTTATAATAGGATTATTTTCAAGTCTTAATACTCCAAGAGGTAAAGAAGTTGTTTCAAAAATTTGATTTTTAGAAACTCTGGCAAGTTCTAAACTTCCACCTCCTAAATCTGCAACTAGTCCATCTACTTCATCAAATCCTACCATTACACCATTAGCTGATGTTCTTGCTTCTTCCTCACCAGATAATACTAGTGGCTTTTTATCAAATATTCTTTTAATTTCTTCTAAAAATTCACTTGCATCAGTAGCCTCTCTAAAAGCTGCAGTTGCAATAATTTCTAAATCTAGAACTCCTGAGATATCTAAAATTTCTTTAAATCTATTTAAAACTTTTAAAGAGCTTTTAATTCCATCTGGGTTTAATTTTTTTGATTTATCTAAATTCTTTCCAAGTTTGCAGACTGCTTTTTCATTAAATACTGGAATTGGAGAAATTTTAAAATCTTCATATATGAGCATTCTTACTGAATTTGATCCAAGATCTATTATGGCTTGTTTAGACTTTTTACTAGACTGAATTTTAAAAAGATTTTTAAATTCTGATTTCATTTAATAATTCTTAATATTTCAGGTTTCATTTTCATTATAGATTTTCCTCGACCTGATAAGCTTGGATAACTCATAAAATAATTATGAGCTGAAAAGGCTTTTTTCATTAAAAGTGGTTTTCCCTTATGATAATTCCCTAAGCTATCTAAATGCCAGCTTTGAGAGTTATCAAGAAAATTAGCAACCATAATTTGATCTAAAATCTGTTCATGAACAGTATTGTTTTCTATTGGGACCAAAATTTCTACTCTTCTATCTAAATTTCTAGGCATCAAATCAGCTGATCCAATATATACTAAATTTTGCCTACTTGGCATAGGAGAACCATTAGCAAAACAATATATTCTAGAGTGCTCCAAAAACCTTCCAATAATACTTTTAACCTCGATATTTTCAGATAAACCTTTAACTCCAGGCCTTAAACAACAAACGCCCCTAACAGATAATTTTATTTTCACTCCTTTACAAGATGCCTCATAAAATTTTTTAATTATTTGTGGATCTACCAATGAATTCATTTTAGCCCATATTTCAGCATCTTTTCCTTTTAAAGAATTGCTAATTTCGTTATCTATTTGTTTCTCTAGGAATAGTCTTGAATTAATTGGAGATAATATAATTTTATTTAGCTTGCTAGGCTTTGCGTAACCAGTAACAAAAGTAAAGAATTTTTCAACATCCTTCGCTATTAGTGGATCAGAAGAAAATAGAGATAAATCTGTATAGATTTTTGCGTTAATAGGATGATAATTTCCTGTTCCTAGATGAACGTAGGTTTTAGTTTTTCCTTTTTCTTTTCTTAAAACTAAACTAGCTTTTGCATGCGTTTTATATTTTGCAAATCCATAAACAATCTGAACACCTGCTTTTTCTAGTTTACGGGATAATTCAATATTTTTTTCTTCATCAAATCTAGCTTTGATTTCAACAACTGCTGTAACTGCTTTTCCATTTTCAGCAGCCGCAATTAAAGCTTTCACTATCGGAGAGTCAGGAGTTGTTCTATAAAGAGTTTGTTTAATAGCAATTACTTTTTCATCCTTAGCTGCAGTCTCTAAAAATTGAATAACAACATCAAATGTTTCAAATGGATGATGAACAACAAAATCTTTGGATTTGATTGCTGAAAAAAATTTATGATTAAATTCTTCTAATCTTTCTACAGGTCTTGGGTTAAATTTTTTAAATCTTAAGTGTGGAGATTTTTTCTTACAGATTTCATCTATATCTTGAATTCCAACTATTCCCTCTACTTCATAGACGTGTTCGTCTGACACATCTAATTTTTTACTGAGAAAATCTTTTAAATTATTGCTTGATCCTTTAAGAATTTCTAATTTAACGATACTACCTCTTCTTCTTTTTTTAATCGCCTTTTCAAAGTACCTTACAAGATCTTCAGCTTCGTCATCTATCTCTATGTCGCTATCTCTAATAATTTTAAAAGGAAGAAATGATACAAGTTCGTGCTCAGGAAATATACTTTCAGAAAAGTAACTTATTAAATCTTCTATCGTGATGAATTGATCAGATTGTCCATCTATATCTATAAACTTTGGAAGAGCCCTAGGTATAACAATAATCACATTTAAATTTCTTTTGTTTTTTACTTTTTCTAGTTTCATCAAAATTGCTTGTCCTTTATTGGCAATAAAGGGAAAGGGATGAGAGGGGTCGATCGCTGTAGGTGTAATCACTGGATAGACGGTTTCATTAAAATAATCTCTTAAAAAATCTATGGATTTTTTATCCAAATCTTTTATTTTTTTTAAATAGATTTTCTCTTTTTTTAGTTCATTTAAAAGTTGTTTAAATGAGTCGTTTTGTTTTATTAATAAATCTTTAGTTTTTAAAACTACTCTAGATAATTGTTCTTCTGAAGTTAAACCATCTGCACTTAATTGATCAAAATCGTCTTTTATTTGATTATATAATCCTGCAACTCTTACCATAAAAAATTCGTCAAGATTAGTTCCAGCAATTGATAAAAATTTAACTCTCTCAAAAAGAGGGTTTTTAACATTTTTAGACTCTTCCAAAACTCGGTCATTAAATTGTAGCCAAGAAATTTCTCTATTGATTAGCTGCTGCTCTGAAGACAATGCTTTTGTTAAATCTATTTTTGACATAAAATTAAAAAATATGTTTAAATTATATGCTATGAGACACGCTAAATCTAGTTGGGATTTCCCGGATTTAGTAGATTTTGAAAGACCTTTAAACAAAAGAGGTATTGAAAGTTCAAAAAAGATTTGTGAAAGATTTGTTAAAAATAAAATATTTTTTGATTTAATTTTAACTTCATCTTCTAAAAGAACATTGGAAACACTTAGTTATCTAAATGGGCCAGCAGAAAAAGCAAAAATTTTAAAGTTAAAAGAATTGTATAATACTTCAGAAATCGAGATTTTAAAGATAATAAAAAAAGTAGATGATAAATATAAAAGTTTACTGTTAATCAACCATATGCCATCAATTAAGGATTTCTGTAGCAAAATTTGTCTAAACCAAAATTCAAATTTTTATAAAGACATGTGTCATAAATTTTCTACAGCTGCTGTTGCGGAGTTTGAGTTTAAATTTAAATCTTGGAAAGATTTAGATTTAGGCGGGAAAATTACAAATTTTATTCGCCCTAAAGACATTTAACCATCTAAAGAATATCCTGAAGACCTTACGGTTCTAATTAAATCTTTTTTTCCGTCAATATTTATTGCTTTTCTTACTCTTCTAATATGGACATCAATTGTTCTGGACTCCACATAAACATTATCACCCCAAACATTATTTAAAAGTTGTTCTCTGGAGTAAACTCTTTTAGGATTTTTAATTAAGAAATCTATAAGCTTAAACTCCGTAGGACCTAGCTCAACTTCTTTTTCTCCTCTAAAAACTCTTTTTTGCGCTCGATCAACTTTTAAGTCTTCAAAAATAACCACGTCCTCAACCGCATTTGGTTTAGCACGTTTCAATAATGCGTTTACTCTAGCAATTAATTCTTTCTGACTAAATGGTTTTGTAACATAATCATCAGCGCCTGTTTTAAAACCCTTCAATTTATCTTCTTCTTCTCCCTTAGCCGTAAGCATAATTATTGGAATATTTTTAAGTAAATTAATTCTCTTCAAATTTCTACAAACTTCTATTCCTGAAATGTCTGGAAGCATCCAATCTAATAATATTAGGTCCGGATTTTGATCTTTAATACTTCGAATGGCATCTTCTCCATTTAAAGCATAATTTACTTTGTGTCCTTCTTTTTCTAGATTGTACTTTAATAAAGTTACTATTGGCATTTCATCTTCTACTATGAATAGATTTGCCTTCATTCTAACCTTTCGGTCTTTCTCCTTCGAGATAGTCGCCGGTAATTAAAAAGTAAACTTGTTCAGCGATATTAGTGGCATGATCACCAATTCTCTCAATATTTTTTAACATGAAAAGTAATTGCGTTATTTTATTTATATCCTCTTTCTTTTTTTCTAAATGTTTTATAGCGGCCTCCATATTTGTATTGGTCAATTGGTCTATCTCCTCATCTGAATTCCAAACATTTTCAGCGGTATCTTTTGCTCTATGTAGATAAGCATTAAGGACAGAATTTACTTGCTTGGCCGCTTTAAGACCGGCTATCTCCAAATTTTTAATAATATCACTTGGTAAATCGGTTCCAACTTTTAGAGTTCTTTTAGAAATATTTTTTGCTAGATCGCCTATTCTTTCTAAATCAGATGAAACTTTTAAAGCAACAACTGTCTCTCTTAAATCTATCGCCATCGGCTGTCTTAAGGCAATTAAATTTACGACTTGTTCTTCGATATGGAGTTCGTATTTATCTGTTTTTTCATCATCTTTTATAGACTTGTCTGCTAAAGAAGTATCTTTTTTTACTAATGATTGAATTGTTTGTTCAAGCTGTTTTTCAACACTTGCTCCCATTTTGACTATAGTATCCTTCAAGAGTTGCAGCTGTTCTTCGTAAGATTTTACTATATGTGGTTTTTCACTCATTAACCAAACCTTCCTGTAATATAATCCTGAGTTTGTTGGTTGTCAGGATTTTTAAATATTTTTTCTGTATCGCCAAATTCTATAAGTTTTCCGAGGTGGAAGAAACCTGTTTTTTGAGATACCCTTGCTGCTTGAGACATCGAGTGGGTAACTATCACTATTGTGTGTTCTTTTTTTAAATCATCAATTAATTCTTCAATTTGAGCAGTAGCTATAGGATCTAGAGCTGAGCAAGGTTCGTCCATTAAAATCACTTCCGGACTAACTGAAATAGCCCTAGCTATACATAATCTTTGTTGTTGACCTCCTGATAAACCAGTGCCAATTTCATCTAATCTGTCTTTTACCTCTTCCCAAAGAGCGGCTTTTTTTAAACTCATCTCAACAATCTGATCTAATTCACTTTTAGATTGAGCCATACCATGAATTGTAGGTCCATAAGAGACGTTTTCATAAATTGTTTTTGGAAATGGATTTGGTTTTTGAAACACCATACCTACATTCTCTCTTAGTCTTACAACGTCCAGTTTTCTCGAATTGAGTTCCAATTCATCCATTTTAATGCTTCCTTCAACTTTACAAATATCTATTACATCATTCATTCTATTTAAACATCTTAGAAAAGTTGACTTTCCACATCCTGATGGACCGATTAAAGCAGTCACTTCTTTATCCATTATATCTAGTGAAACATCGAACAAAGCCTGCTTAGAGCCATAAAAAACATTTACATTTTTTGCGCTTATCTTTGTCATGTTAGTTCCATTTCCTCTCAAATTTATGTCTTATAATCTGAGCCGCTAAATTCATCAATATTAAAAATCCAAGTAAAACCATTATACAAGCACTTACTTTTTCAACAAACCCTCTTTCTGCTGATTCACTCCAAATGTAAATTTGAACGGGCAAACTTGCAGCTGGGTCTACAGGAGTGCCTGGGATAGTGTTTACAAAAGCAACCATACCTATAAGTATAAGCGGTGCTGTTTCTCCAAGAGCTTGTGCCAATCCAATAATAGTGCCTGAAAGAGTACCGGGCATTGAAAGAGGTACAGTGTGATGCATCGTTGTCTGCATGTTACTTGCTCCCATCGCTAAAGCAGCCTCTCTTATACTTGGGGGAACTGCTTTTAAAGAAGCCCGCGCAGCAATAATAATTGTGGGAAGTGTCATTAAGGATAAGGTTATTCCTCCAACTAAAGGTGTTGATCTTGGCAAATTAAATACTGCTAATAAAACCCCTAAACCTAAAAGACCAAAAACTATTGATGGTACAGCAGCTAAGTTGTTTATATTAACCTCGATAAAATCAGTAAACTTATTTTTAGGGGCAAATTCCTCTAAATATATTGCTGCTAAAACTGCAATGGGAAAAGAAAAAGCTAAACATACTAAAATACTAAATACTGTTCCCATAAACGAACTTGCTATACCAGCTAGTTCGGCTTCTCTAGAGTCTGGATTAGTGAAAAAGCTTAAATTGAATTTTGATAAAATATCACCTCTCTCATTCAACATGTCATATATTTTCAATTGATAATCATTAACTCTTCTATCTTCCTCTGGAATATCACGAGGATAATTTCCTTTATGGACTTGGTCTAAATCATCTGAAGCCGTTAATCTTATAGGAACTATTTTTCCTAGAAGACTTGGATTTTTTAAAAGATGATTTTTAACTTCTTGTTCATAGGTAAATGCCACCATTTGAATAAGTTGACGATCGTCTTCCTCAGGAAGAGAGGGATCTAAACGAGTCATTGCTTTGTTGGCTATGTCATAATAATCGGCGTTCTCCAAATCTTCTAAGCTCGGATTATCTGTCTCAATTAACATTAATTCTTTATCGTAATGAACTTCCGTAACAATCCATGTTTTTTGGAAAGCTGTGTAACCTTTTGAAAAAATTTTATACATAAAAACAGCTAAAAATAGCAGAGCTAAACCTATTGCAATTTGTCCAAATAATTTAAAATTTGCTTCTGCCCTGTAACGTTTATTTAAGAGTTTTCTCTTAGCCTCATTCATATTTTTCCCTATATTTTTTCACAACTGTTAAAGCAATAACATTTAAAAAAAGTGTTACTACAAATAAAGATATTCCTAAGGCAAAAGCTGCCTGAGTTTTTGGATCTCCAAATTGTTGGTCGCCAATAAGTATAACTACTATTTGAGCTGTAATAGTAGACGTGGACTCTAAAGGGTTGGCTGTTAAATTTGCAGCTAATCCAGATGCCATCACTACGATCATAGTCTCACCGACTGCTCTGGAAACAGCAAGTAAAATAGATCCGACTATCCCCGGTAATGCTGCAGGAAATATAACTTTCTTAATAGTCTCTGATTTCGTAGCACCCATCGCATAACTTCCATCCCTTAAATTTTGTGGAACTGCTGATATAACGTCATCGCTTAAACTTGATATAAAAGGGATTATCATAACCCCCATAACAGCTCCTGCTGCAAGTGCACTTTCTGATGAAACTTCTAATCCTAAAGAATTTCCAATTTCTTTTACGAAGGGACCTACAGTGAGGGCAGCAAAAAATCCATATACTACGGTTGGGATACCTGCTAAAATTTCAATTATAGGCTTAGCATATTTTCTAACTTTTCTTGTTGCATACTCTGCGAGATAAATTCCGCTTAACAACCCAACTGGGATTGCTACACACATTGCTATAAATGCAATGAAAAAAGTTCCAGCAAATAATGGTACCGCTCCAAATGCATCTTTCATTAATTCAGGATCTGGTTGACCATCTCTCACAAATGTTTTTGCCGGATACCAATGTGTTCCAAAAATGAAATCAAATATCCTGACGGATTGAAAAAATCTTATGGCTTCAAACAAAAGTGAAAATACAATTCCTATTGTTACAAGAACTGCTGCCAAAGAAGCTGTAAATAAAACCCATTTTAAAAATATTTCTACTGGTTCCCTCATTCTGTTATTCTTTTTAATAGATTGATAAGCATAGCTTAATGATAAAATTAAAGCTGCTAAGACAATTACGATCTTAGCGTTATTAGCCATATTTTTAATTTGGATGTATTTACCTGCAGAATTATCTAAAAAATTATTAATATCTCCTGTATACGTTCCTAATGCTAAAGCCTTTACTTTTGTATAAATAAGTTGAAGCTCATTCTTAGTTAAATTTTGATCCAAATAATCTGCTAAAATAAAATTTTTTACTATTGTTGGTTCAAACACTGACCATAAAGAAAAAATTATAAGTGCCGGTGCTGCGCACCAAATCGCAAGATAATAACCATAAAATTTTGGAAGTGCTGTTAGTCTTTGTGAAGATTGAATAATTGTTGCTTTTTTTCTACCAAAATAATAGCTGGAGAAACCTAAAAGTAGAATAAGACTTATAAGAACTAAATTCATTTTTCAAGCTCCAGTTAAAAAAAGGGGGCCGAAACCCCCTTTTAATTTTTTAAAAAGTAAAATTACTTTTTAGGCGGCATATTTACTAATTTAACAGCATTAGTTCTAGATGTCTTGTATAACTTACCATCTAATGGAACTAAACCGATATCAGTTAAGTAGCCTTTTTTACCAATAGACTTTTTACCTGTGAATTCTTTTACGAATTCGTGTAAACCAGGAATTACGCCTACGTGAGCCTTTTTAACGTAGAAGAATAAAGGTCTAGCAACAGCGTAGCTATAGTCTTGAATAGAGCTTAAGCTTGGTTGACCACCTTCGATACTTGCAGCTTGCAATTTATCTTTTGCAGCTAAGAAATAACTGAACCCAAAGAAACCAAACATTTCTTTGTCCGCAGCTAATTTTTGAATAATAAGTGAGTCATTTTCACCTACTTCAATTGCAGCACCGTCTTCTCTTAATGCTTTATATTTTGCACCAGCAGCTTTTGATGCATCATCAATACCTTTTTTCATTACTAATGAGTTCCAAGCATCCCTAGTTCCAGATGTTCCTGGTGGAACCATGATTTTGATATCATAATTTGGTAATGAAGGATCGATGTCGCTCCACTTTTTATATGGGTTTGGTACAAGTTTACCATCTTTAGCAACTTCTTTTGCTAATGCTGCCCATAATTGTTTTTTTGTAAAGTTTACTGGTTTTTGATCTTTAGAAAATGCAAGAGTGATACCATCGTTACCTACTGTAATCTCCACAATTTCGTTAACACCATTTTTTTGACATAGCGCATACTCTTTAGCTTTCATAGCTCTAGAAGCATTAGTTATATCTGGATGTTCTGCACCGACTCCTGCGCAGAATAGTTTTGCTCCACCACCAGTTCCTGTAGATTCAATTACTGGAGTCTTAAATTTTCCAGATGAACCAAATCTTTCTGCAACAATTGTTGCATATGGGAATACTGTTGAAGAACCAACTATTTTAATTTGATCTCTAGCTTGAGCAGAAGTAACGATTAACATCGTTAATAATGAAGCTAAAGCGATTGTTAGTTTTTTCATATTTTCCTCTCTGTTATATTTATTAATTAATTAACAAACGATAATTTTTTAGACTTGATAGGACTCGTTTGTATTAAGAATTTGTTACAGATATGTTAAAAAAGTAACTTTTTAGTTGATTCCGTATTAGTTGAATCTTCTTGTTATTTTCACGTCCTCATAAGATGAAGCTAGGTTACCTTCGCAAGTAAAGGGTCTTACTTTATTTAACACTGCATATTTACTAGTAGGTTTCAAAGTAATTTCTAGCTTTACGAACTCCACGAGCTGTTTACTTAATCTTTCATCATTTCTCCAGCTCGCCCATTTGCTTGGAGGTGTAAAAATATTAGTTAAATATGATGCGGCTCTACGGTAAGTTGTGTTTGAATATCCTTCACTATTTAACAAGTTTTCCTTAACAGACGTGTATATTTTTCTACATGTGATCGAATCAGCCATGTAAGATTTTTTATTTAAATTTCTCTCCATTGGCACTGATACAATTAATAAAATTTGGTCAGCTGTTGAGGAATAAAGAGCCTCAGTATAAATATTTGCTGGCAAATATTTAAATTCTCTTATGTCTATAAATGGGACAACTGCTTTAAGATCATCTTTTAGTCTTAACAATCCTAGATCAAATACTGTTAAAGTTTGATTTTTTAAAATTTTTTCAATCTGTTGTTCAGCTTTTACAAATGAATTTAAAGATAATAAAATCAAAAATATAAAAAATAATTGTTTTATTTTATTGATCATAATTTGATTATTATACCAAATTACACGTTTTAATTGAATACTAAAAAACTGGTAAATGTACTGATATTTGTGTCCCTTCACCAACTTTACTTTTAATTTCCAATTCTCCTCTATGTTGAATGATTCTATGACGACAAATCGCAAGGCCAAGTCCTGTGCCTCCTACCTCTCTACTTTTTTTGGCATCAACTCTATAAAATCTTTCTGTTATTCTAGAAATATGTTCTGCCGGTATTCCAATTCCTTGGTCAGAAATAGAAATTTTATAAGAATTATTTAATAACTTTCCATCACCTTTTTCAATTTTAATTTCTATAGATTTTTTATTTTCTGAATACTTAATGCTGTTGTCTATTAAATTAGAAAAAATATCTACCAAAGCTTCAAAGTTTCCTTTAACAAAAAAATCAGATTGTATCTTATTGGTGAATTTAAAGTTGAGTAATTTATTTTGATGAATATCTTCTACAGAATTAAAAATTTCTTTTAAATTAACTTTATCCTGTGGTTGAATATGTTCTTCAAGTTCAATTTTGCTTAATGACAATAAATCTTTTATCAAATTTTCCATTCTGTCAGCTTGTTCTAACATTATTGGTATAAACTTTTTTTGAGCTTCAGGATCATTTTTTGCATGCCCATTTATGGTTTCTAAAAACCCTTTGATCGATACTAATGGAGTTTTTAATTCATGACTAACATTTGCTACAAAATCTGATTTGAATTTTTGTGCTTTTACAATTTCAGTATAATCTTTTAAAAAAAGATTTATGGTATCTGGATCATCAGAAAAAATACTTTCGCCGATCATGATATAAACTTTAAAAAATTGAAAGGAAGGCTGACTCAACTCTAAATCCATATTAATAGTTTTTCTTTTATTTACAACTAAATCAATATTTTGTAGCAGATCAGGAACTCTTAATATTGTAGCAATATGTTTACCAAGACTTTCTTTGCCAAATTTATTTTTAGCGCTTGGATTTAAATACTTTATATTTTTATATTTATCTAAAATTATTAAATAATCATCTAATTGATTTAATATTGCTCCTTTCTGAGGGTCGTCCTCAATATCTTCGTTGGTAATATCTTGAACTTCTTGATATAAATTTTCAGTTTGTTTTTGATCTCTAACTTCACTTCTGGCATCAAATCCGGCCTTGATGAATTTTGCAGAAACTAGAATAACAACGATTGAAATAATTGCAGCTAGCGATAAAAATAATAATGTCATCATTGTTTAAGTTTTCCTAAAACATTTATAAGAATTGCTTCATATAAATACGAAATTATAACTTAAACTTTAAATTATGCAAAATATAGAGGTCAATTAGGTGCAGTGTTAGCTAAAAATATTTTAGCACAGTTCTCCCAAGTATATTTTTTAGCTATTTCTTTACAATCGTCTCTATTTAATTTTAAAGCTTCTAGAGCGGCTACTTTTAAATCTTTATTTAAAACACCACCATTCGTTCCCTCTAAAATATCTTTTGGACCTGTAACTGGATAGGCTGCAACAGGTGTTCCGCATTGTAAACCTTCAATAATAACTATACCAAAAGTATCTGTTAAGCTCGGCATAACAAAAACATCTGCTGATGCAAAGTAAGATGCTAACTCACCATTTGTTTTCTCGCCTTTAAAAATGACATTAGGAAATTCTTGTTTTAATTTTTTTAAATCTGGCCCCTTTCCTACTACAATTTTAGTTCCTTCTAGATCAAGATTAAGAAAAGCTCTAATATTTTTCTCAATGGAAACTCTACCTACATATAGCCAAATAGGTCTTTTATATTCTAAATTAATGCGCCTGGGGTTTTTAAATGCTCCATGATTGGCCCCTCGTGTCCAAACAGTGAGTTTTTCTGGATCAAAACCAATTTTTTTTAAATCCTCTTTCATTGATTTTGTAGTTACTAAAGTTTTGTAAGCGGCTGAGTGAAAGTTTTTGAGAAATTTTTGAGGTATTTTAATAGGTATAAAAGGTGCGTAAAGTTTAATATATTTATCGAAAGACGTGTGGTAACTGGTTGTAAATTTTAAATTATTTTTTAAACAATATCTTCTTGCAAAGTAACCCAGCGTATCTTCTGTGGCTATATGGATAACTAACTTTTCTTTATTTTTTTTAGCAAATTCTAACTCTTTTTGAATCATTCTTCCAACTTTAGGCCATACATTTAAAGCAATTTTAATATCATTATATTTAGGCAACGGAACAGTCAAAAAATTTACTGGAGTTATAAAGTTAACAGTATGCCCAAGTTTTTTTAATTCTTCTTTTAATTGTTCAAGGGTTCTCACTACACCATTTATTACCTGTTCTTTGCAAGCTCCTGTGACTATTAATATTCTCATGGATTATTTATTAACGATTTTTAAATATGGTTCGTAATTTACAACTTCTTCTCTTATTTTGTCCCAATCTATAACTTCCATTCTACCATCAAAATGCTCAACTAAAAATGTTGCTCCCTCAACCCAGTCGCCACAGTTTAGGTAATTTATTCCATCAAGATTTTGGTTTGCAGCATGATGTATATGACCACATATAATACCATCAGCTTTTTTCTTCTTTGCGTAATTTGCTAAGGTCTTTTCATAGTCACCAATATACTTAACTGCATTTTTAACTTTATGTTTTAGATATTTTGCTAAAGACCAATTTGGCTTTTTGAATAATCTTCTGATGAAATTTATTACTACATTAAATTCTAACAGAAAGCTGTATGCTACTGCTCCAACTTTTGATAACCAAGGTGCATATTTCATTACACCGTCCCATGCATCGCCGTGTACTACTATATATTTTTTATTATCACTTGAAACATGTAAGCAGCGGTTTATAACTTCGATACCACCAAAATGAAGTGGTAAAAATTTTCTAAAAACGTCATCATGATTACCAATTATATATTTTACTTTTGTTCCGTGTCTTGCTTTTCTTAAGGTTTTTTGAATAACGTCATTATGTTCCTGAGGCCAATAAAAATTATTTTTCAAAGCCCATATATCAATAATGTCACCTACGAGATATAAATTTTCTGATTTTGAATGCTTATAAAATTCAAGTAGCTTATTTGCAGAACTTTTTCTGTGTCCTAAATGAACATCACTTATAAAAATGCTTTTATAATTTAAAATTTTTCCTTTAGATTTTGTTTGAATTGTTTCCATAAATTTAATAAAACGAATCTCTAGTAACAGTTGAATCATATAAATGTTACAGAATTGTTAAAAAATGATTAAGAAACTAAATTTTGCAGTTATATTCAACGCCAATGCAGCAGGCGGTAGAAAACTTAAGTTAATTAATAAGGTCATTTATCTTCTAGAGAAAAATCACACTGTAGAACTTTTTAAAACTCAAAGTGAAGAACATGCGAGAAAAGTGTTTAAAGAATTGTCTAATAAACAATTTGATCGATTAGTATTTGCTGGAGGTGACGGAAGTGTTTGCTTTGGTATCAATGAAATGTTTAAAAGTGACAATTTAAAAGACAAATTAGTTGGATACATACCTGCAGGTACTGCAAATATTCTGCAAATAGAAACTCAAATTAAGAAAAAGGCTGAGGAGATTTACAATGTCCTCGTATCAGATAATCATAAGAAAATTTCATTAGCAAAAATAAATGATAAGTATTTTTTCTTAATGGCTGGTGTAGGTTTTGACTCTAGAATTGTTGAGTCCATAAATACAAATATTAAAAAGTATCTCGGAAAAGTAATTTTTGCTTTTAAAGGTTTTCAGCATTTTTTATTTTTAAAGAATAATAAAATGGAGGTTGAGTTAGAAAATGAAAAAATAATGGCTGATTGGATTTTATGTACTAATTCAAAATACTATGCTGGTCCCCATTCTATTACAAACGATACAAATATATTTGAAAACAAGATAGTGGCTTACATATTTAAAGACCTAACCAGAATAAAATTGCTTTACTATGTTTGGTTAATATTGACTAAGGGTGACTTAGGTCCAGCAAAAAGTGTGATCAAAAAAGAACTGGACAGATTAAAAATAAATGGCGTTAACAATAAAGTTCTATCTCAGGTTGACGGTGAAAATTGTGGTTACGTAAACAGTCTTGAAATCCAAAAAACAGACAGGTTTATCAATTTATTAGTTCCGTAAAATTTTCTAAATTTTTTTTCAACTTTTAGTTTAAAAGGTTTTTCTAAATTTCATTTGAAAACTTTTTAAAACTGTTCTAAGATTTTTAAGTTTTTGGAGGAACAATATGAAAAAAAAATTGAAAAAAAACGAAAAAAAGAAAAAGAAAATACTAAAATCAATCGATAAGCTTAAAAATAAAATAAGCACTAAACAAAAAAAACTATCAAAGGTTGAACTAAAGATAGCTAGTCTCGAGAAAAAAATTGCTGAAAAAAAAGCTAGCAAAAATAATAAAGAGCCTATCGCAGCATCTTTAAATAATTAGTTTATATAGAAATTAAATGCCCCTGATCCTAAAAATCAGGGGTTTATTTTAATTCACCAAAAAGGTTTAAAAGTATTACTCCTGAAACAATTAAGATTAATCCAACAGTTCCATAAAGGTTTGGGGTTTGATTATATTTAAATATTCCAAATAATGTAACTGCGGTTATCGTTAATGCTCCGTAGGTCGCATAAGTAAATCCAACTGGAATTATTGTCATTGCTCTAGATAAACAAAAAATACAAACAACAATACTTGAAATACAAAAAAGTGTAGGTGTAAGCTTAGTAAAACTTTCTGTAGTTTTTAAAAAACCGTTAGTGGCAATACCTGTAATGATTGCAAGAGTTAAATAAATATATCCTGAAAATAAACTTAAACTCTTCATTTTGCTTTTGCGAATTGCCCTCCATCACGATAACGCCACAACCATTTTTCCATAGCTTGTTCAACGTCTTTTGGATTTATCTCTAAATCACTAATTGTAAGCTCTTTATTAGAAACAACATTATCAGCCTCTGATAAAATTTCACATTGGTCTCTCGTTAAAACTGGTGGGATCGGTAATAAGCTTAAAATTGAACTTTGTATTTTCGCTATAGCCATAGGCATCTCTATAACAAATCTTTTTTTATTAATAGTTTTCATGATAGATTTTACCATATCACCGAAACTTATTACTGTAGGGCCACCTATCTCGTAAATTTTTCCCTCGTTCTTTTTTGCCTGTATAGCTTTAACAATAGCATCAGCTACATCTGTTACCATTATCGGTTGAAATTTATAATCTATTCCCACAATTGGAATTACTGGTGAAAAACTTAATTTAGAAAATAAATTAGTGAAATTATCTTCAGGTCCGCACACAACGCTTGGTCTTATTATTACTGTGTTTTTAAAGTTCATTAGAGATTTTTCTTCTCCAGCAAATTTAGATCTTTGATATGCAGATTTTGAATCTTTGTTGGCCCCTATTGCTGAAACATGAATATATTTTTTGACTTTATGTTTTTCACATAATCTTGAAATAATATCTGGGATATCTGAGTGAATTTTTGTAAATTTTTGCTTTCTATTTTCAAACAAAATTCCAATTAAATTAATCACCACATCCGAATTACTGATGGCCTCTTCTATTTTATCAAAATTTTTTGCTTTAAAATCAATTAACTCAACAGCGCCTGAAGGGGCTTGGGTCTTAAGATAGCCCTTTTGGAACGCGTTTCTAGTTGGAATGATGCATCTATAGTGTTTATTCGTCAAATTTCGAACAAGATATCGTCCTATAAATCCCCCACCGCCAAGGATTGTTGCTATTGGGTAATTGTTCATGGTAATTAGATAATATGGTAAAAATTCATAGATTAAAAGGCGACATTACTCCCAAAATAGCTAGCTCATTTAAAGGAAGTATTGCAATAGATACTGAAGCAACTGGTCTTAAAATTCCAGGGAGGGATAAATTAAGTTTAATACAAATTTGCGGAAAAGATGGAGAAGTTTTTATCATTCAACCTGATAGAAATAATTATAAAGCACCAAACTTGGTTTCTTTATTAGAAAATGAAAAAATTCTAAAAATTGGACACTTTCTCAGATTCGACAAAAATGCTCTAGAATATTTTTTAAAATGTAAAATAAAGAATATCTTTGATACCAAAATTGCATCTAAAGTCGTAAGAACTTATACCGATCAACATGGATTAAAAAATTTGGTTTTTGAGTTTTGCAACAAAAATTTGGACAAAAGACAAGGAAGCTCGGACTGGAATAAGGACTTAGATGAACTAACTGATAAACAATTAGAATACGCAGCTGGAGATGTCATTTATTTGCACAAAATTAAAGCTCAATTAGAAAAAATGCTAGTAAGAGAGAAGAGGATAAATTTATATAAAAGATGTATTGATTTTTTAGATACAAGAATCGAGTTAGACCAAAACGGTTTTAAGTTTGATATTTTTGAACATTAATGAATAAAAAAAACTACATAAAACTAGCAAGAAAATCTGCGGCTAAACAAATTTCTGAGCTTAAAAAAATTAATAAAGTTTTTAATAGCTCTTTTGTCAGAGCTATTGAGTCAATTTATCAATGTAGAGGTAAGGTAATCTGTGCTGGAATAGGAAAATCAGGTTTGATTGCTAGAAAAGTTTCTGCAACTTTATCATCTGTAGGTATCTCATCATTTTTTTTAAGTCCCAGTGAAGCAAATCATGGTGATCTAGGGCAAATTGATAAGAAAGATTTACTATTAGTTTTCTCTTATTCTGGAAACACAACAGAACTTACCAGTATTTTAAAATATGCAAACAGATTTAATATTAAGATAATCGGAGTTGCTTCAAAGCCAGATAGTACATTAATTAAGGCAAGTGATATTAAAATATTAATTCCAAGTGTAAAGGAAGCAGATCCCACAGGAATGGTGCCGACATCAAGCACAAGTATAACTTTATTATTGGGTGACTGCTTAGCTGTAGCTTTAATGAATAAAATTAAATTTTCAAAAGAAAGGTTTAAAGTCTTTCATCCGGGTGGGAATATCGGTCAAGCTTTGCTTTTGGTAAAAGATATAATGGTTTCTGGCTCAAAAATTCCAAAAATAAAAATATCAAGCAATATTAAAGAAGCTTCAAGTAAAATTACAAGATATAAACTTGGGTTAGCAATAGTTATGAAAAAAAATGTTGTTGCAGGTATTCTAACTGATGGAGACGCTAGAAGAAGTTTGCGGTATAACTTAAAATCTCAAAATCTAAAAAATATTATGACTTCAAAACCTATATTTATTTCAGAAAATTCTTCCGCTTCAAAGGCTTTGGCAATAATGAATAAAAAAAAAATTACGAGTCTTTTAGTTACTTCTGAAAAAAATTTAAATAATAAAAATAAAAAATTAAAGGGTATTGTTCATATTCATTCAATATTACAATATGGAATTAAATGAGCTATAGAAAAAAGAGACTGCTTTTAATTCAAATTTTACTTTTTACAACGGCAATATTATTAATGTATATATTCTATTATCAAGGTACTTCTAATGATAAGGAGGTAGAAAAAGTTGAGCTTAAAAACGAAGAATTGACAGGTGATAATTCTGCAAATTTTTTTGAGGATGTTGAATACAGAGGTCTAGACGCGAACGGAAATAGATATTTACTAGAATCTGAAGTTGCGTCTTTTAATGATGATAAACCTGAGCTTATAGATATGATTGGTATGAATGCTACTTTTTACTTCAAGGATGGAAAAACACTTAAAGTTTCTGGAGATAAAGGGAAATATAATAATAAGACAAATGATATGTTGTTCAGAGATAATGTTGTCGTACTACAAGCAGATAATGAAATATTTGCTGATAATTTGGACTATTTTAATTTAAAAAAATTAATTAAAATATATGGTAACGTTAAAGGAAAAAGTTTAGATGGAAATTTTACTTCTGATATTTTAAACTTAAGTATTGAAGATCAAGCTGTTGAATTATTAATGAAAGATAATGAACAAGTAAAAATAAATCTAGAAAAATGAAAAAAAGCTTTAAAATCATAAAATTCAAAAAATCAAAAACTCGATTTGAATTTCAAAATATAAGTAAATCATTTGATGGTCGGCCAATTTTAAAAAAAGTATCCATGAAAGTGTATCCAGGAGAAATAGTTGGATTATTAGGACCAAACGGTGCTGGAAAAACTACATTATTCAATATTGCAATTGGTGCGGAGAATGCAGACAACGGTAATATTTTAATTGACGGAAAATCTATAAAAGATATTCCTATTCATTTGAGATCAAAAAGTGGTTTGTCTTATTTACCTCAAACAAGATCTCTTTTTGATAATCTAAGTGTATTTGATAATTTGCATGGACTAGTCCAGCTATTTGAAAAAGATAATAGTAAAGCTATAGAAAAAACTGAACAATTACTTAACAATTTTAACCTTGTCCATCTTAGTGGATTAAAAGCTTCGGCATTGTCAGGAGGAGAAAGCAAAAGAGTTTTGTTGGCAAGATTAATGATTAGCAATCCTAAGATAGTTTTAATTGACGAATTATTCAGTTTTGTCGATCCAATTGTAATTCAAGAAATGCAAAAATATATTTTTCAGATACAATCACAAGGCGTAAGCTGTATCTTGACTGACCATAGTGTAAATACTTTATTCGAGACAACAGATCGTAATTATATGATGACTGACGGCCATATTGTTGCTGAGGGAACTAAAAGTGAGTTACTAAAAAATTCAATAGCTATAAAGTCTTATTTTGGTCCAAGTTATAATAAGGATTAATGTCTTCTAAGAGCTTTTCATTAACTATAAAAGATAAGATTAAACCTTATAATAAAACTATAAAAGTGGACTCTGACAAGTCAATATCGATAAGATCCTTTTTATTTGGTTCTATAAGTAATGGAATCTCATCAATAAGAAATGTTTTAGAGTCTGAAGACGTGTTTTCCACAATTAATTGTCTAAAAAAATTAGGAGTAAAAATTGTTTACAAAAAAAAACAAAATTATCAAATTTTTGGTAAAGGTCTAGGTTCTTACAATATTAAAAGTAATTCAAAATTGAATTTTGGAAACTCTGGAACTTTAGCAAGGTTAATTTTGGGTATTATCACATCAACACCAAATATGAATTTAATAGTTTCTGGTGATAAATCTCTAAATAAAAGAAATATGAAAAAGTTAATTCAATTAATGAATGAATTTGGAGCCGAGTTTTTTCCAAAAAAAAAATATTTTTTTCCACTCCGCGTTTTATCGTCAAATTACCCTATCGGTATAAATTATCAATCAGGTACTTCGGCTCAGCTTAAAAGTGCAGTCATATTAGCTGGTTTAAACTCTTACGGTTTAACTCAAATTATCGAAAAACAAAAAAGTAGAGACCATACTGAGAATATGTTGAAAAAAAATAATAAAGCTATGAAAATTGTAAATAAAAAAAATAAAATTATTAAAGTTATTGGGAAGGAAAGTTTAGATAAGTTTTCAGTAGACGTGCCTGGTGATCCGTCATCTGCAGCTTTTTTTACAGCATTGACTTTGCTAAAAGAAAATTCTGTTCTTAAAATTAAAAATGTTGGACTTAATCCAACAAGAATTGGTTTTTATGAATTATTAAAAAAAAGTGGAGCTAATATTAAATTTTTAAATATTAGAAAAGTTAATAACGAGAAAGTTGGAGATATTTTGGTTAAAAGCAGTAATTTAAAACCTTTAAGGGCCTCAAAAAATTACATAACTAGCACCATGGATGAGTATCCAATTTTATTTGTTATGTCAGCTTTGATTAAAGGCAAAAGTTATTTCTATAATCTTTCAAGTCTCAAGAACAAAGAGAGCAATAGGGTGTTAGAAATGCAAAAAATTTTAAAACAGATAGGAATTTATTCAAAACTTAATAAAGATAAATTATTTATTATAGGGAAGAATATTCATACAATTGCTTTAAATAAGGTTAAAGTTAACAATGTTTTCGATCATCGCATAGCAATGGCATCAGCGATACTAGCTTTACTAACAGGTGTCAAAATCGTTATAAATGGTTTTGATACAGTTAAAACATCATCTCCAAATTTTTTAAAAATAATAAAAACTCTAGGTGGAAAATTTGAAAAGAAAAAAAATTAAACAATTAGTTATTAGTTGCGACGGTGGGGCAGCAAGCGGTAAAACAACCGGTGCAAAGTTAGTATCAAAGAAATATAACCTTAAATTTCTCTCTTCAGGCCTACTCTACAGATATGTAAGTTATCTTTTGCTTAAATCAAAACCAAGAAATAAAATATTTTTTTTGGAAAAAAAATTTAATAACTTAAATTATAATAAATTAAAAAAAATAAACTTACATACTCCTGAAATTTCAGAGTATAGTGCGATTATAGCAAAAAATAAGGACGTAAGAAAAATCTTAAAAAGATATCAAATAAAATTTTCAAAAAAATTTAAAAGCTGCTGTATTGAAGGTAGAGACATATCTACAAAAATTTTACCAAATTCAGATCTTAAATTTTATTTTATATGTAATATAAATACAGCAGCGCTTAGAAGATATAAAGAGCTTAAAAAAAAATCAAAAAATATTCGGCTAAAAGATGTAAAGCGAGCTTTAAGAAAACGAGATAGACTTGATAAACAGCGCAAAATTTCACCTTTACTTAAACATAGAGATTCGATAATTGTAAACACGCAAAAATTAAATAAAAAAGAAATGGTTGAAAAAATGTCAAAACATATAGAGAATTTAATTAATTAAACTATGCCTACTGAGCAAGATCAAAATCAATCGAATACAAACCCAAAGCATAAAGAATTCCAAACTTTACTCGACGAAGATTTTAAAGAGAGAAAGCTTAAAGAGAATGAGATTATTAAAGCTACTGTTACTGAGATAACAAAAAATTTTGTAATTTGCGATCTAAGAGCCAAGCAAGAAGCTATGATCCCTATCGAAGAATTCAAAAATGATGGGGAACTTGATAAACTTAAAATTGGATCGGTAGTTAGCGTTTATCTTGAAAGAATTGAGAGCTTTAAAGGTGAGATTGTTGTTTCAAGAGAGAAAGCGAGAAGAATGGTCGCCTGGAAACGAGTTCTGAAATTATTTGAAACACAAGAAGAGACCGTCGGCTATTTAAAAGGACGTGTCAAGGGAGGGATGGTTTGCGAAATCGACGGACTCCCGACGTTTATGCCCTCTTCACAAATCGATCAGCGCCCAATGAAAAAAATTGATCACTTAATGAACGTTCCAATTAAAGTAATAATCACGCGGGTTGACTCTCAAAGAGGAAATGCCTGTTCAAGCAGAAGAGCGGTTCTTGAGAAAAGCAAAAATGCTGAGCTTAAAGAAGCTTTAAAAAATTTGAAAGAGGGAGACATTGTTGAAAATGCAAAAGTAAAAGCAACCACGGACTGGGGAATATTTTTAGATATTGATGGTATAGACGCTTTATTACATGTATCCGATCTTTCATACGGTAGGGTTAAAAAACCATCCGATTTAGTGACGATTGGCCAAAATTTAAAAGTTAAAATTACAAAAATAGACAAAACGACAAACAGAGTTTCAGCTTCTATCAAAGCTCTTACAGAAGACCCTTATGAAAACTTATCTAAAAAATTTAAGATAGGAGAGATATACGAGGGTACATGTACTAAATTAATGGACTACGGAGTTTTTGTAAAACTTGAAGAGGGTATAGAAGGATTAATCCATAATAGTGAGTTATCTTGGCAAAACAGAAATGTTCAACCTAGTAAAGTTTTGTCCCCTTCTCAAAATGTAAAGGTAAAAATAATTAATATAGATAAGGATGCTAAAAGAATTTCTCTCTCTTATAAAGAAACTTTAGAAAATCCTTGGACAAGTGCGATGCAATCTGTTGGTAAAAAAGTAAAAGTAAAAATTAAGAACATAACTGACAAAGCTATATTTGGAGAGCTTGAGTCTGGCTTGATTGGAATGCTTCACTATAAAGAGATAAGTTTTGACGAAAAGCAAGAAAATCTAAATAAATATAAAAAAAACGAATTTATAGATGTAAAAATTATTGAAGTTAAAGATGAAAAAATAAGATTCTCAAAAAGAGCTTTGGATAAAGATCCTATGGATTGGTTTAAAGATAATAAAAAAAAAGTTGGAGATATTATCACTACAAGAATACACGAGGTTATGAAAACTGGTGTAAAAGTATCAGTAGATGAAGATAAAAAAATAATTGTTTCAATAAGAAAAGCTGACTTAGCAAAATCTTCAGCTGACGCGCGCCCAGAGATTTTCAGTCCAGGGAATCAGCTCGATAGTAAATTAGTGGAGCTCGATTTGGTGAAGCGCAAAATAAAATTAAGTGTTAAAGCAGCTCAAATAGATGAAGAAAAAAGTCTTGTTGCAAAATTTGGTGAGGGAGCAACTAAATCTGGTGCCACATTAAAAGGTATATTTGAGAAAGCTTTAGGAAAAAAAAGTACTAAAAAAAAAGATAAGTAATTGTCGAAGATTGAAATTTTAAAAATATTAAAAAATAAACATCCTGAAATTACAAATAAATATCTCGAAAAAATCTTTGATGTTTTTATTGAAAGTATCTCACAGAATCTGGTGGATAAGAAATCTTTAGAAATTAGATCTTTTGGAACATTTTTTGTAAAAGAAATTAAAGAAAAAAAACAAGCCAGAAATCCAAAAACTGGTGAAATTATATATATTCCAAAAAGGAATAAAATAAGATTTAGGGCTAGTAAAAGACTTAAAGAACTAATAAATAAATAAGTATGAGAAATATTTTTATTGCTTGCGATACCAGCAGTGTTCCAAAAATAAAATCAATTATAAAAAAAACACAAATTAAAATTAAAGGATACAAAATAGGTTATAAATTTGGATTAGAATTTTTTTATTCTATTAAAGGTCGTCAGGTCATATCGAAACTAAAGAATAAAATTATTTTTTTAGATTTAAAACTCAATGATATTGGAAATACGTGTGCTGCTGCAATCAAATCATTAAAAGATTTAAAAAATATAAATTATCTTACAGTTCATGCTAATTCTGGAGAGGCTACACTTAAATCTGTTGTTAAGGCAACTAGGAAGTATAATAAAAAAATTCGTGTAATCGCAATAACAGTTCTTACAAGTATTTCGAATGCAAATATAAAAAAAATTGGGCATACTAGATCTATAAAAGATCTTGTTAAGAAACAAACTCTTTTAGCTAAAGCATGTGGTTGCCATGGAATTGTTTGTGCTGGCTCAGATACAAAGTTTGTTAAAAAAATTTTCAAAAAAGAAATCATTGTGCCTGGTATTAGACTTAAAGGTGACAGTGTTGGAGATCAAAAAAGGGTTAGTGGTCCTAAAGAAGCTTTTTCAAATGGAGCAACATCAATTGTAGTTGGCCGTTCAATTACTAAAAATAATATTAGAAAAAATATTAAGAGATTAATTAAAGAATTAAAGTAATGCGTATTAAAATTTGCGGTTTAAATCCAATTAGGGATGTTCAAATTTGTATTGACCTTAAAGTTGATTTTCTAGGATTTGTTTTTTACAAAAAATCACCCAGAAACGTAAATTTAACCGAAGTTAAAAATCTTCTTAATTATAATAAGCAAAAATCATCTTTTGTTGCTGTTACTGTTGATCCCACTGATGATTTTATTAATAAAACTATACTAAATCATTTTGATTATATTCAACTACACGGAAATGAAACAAATGAAAGAGTAAAAGAGATTAAATCTATGGGATTAAAAGTAATTAAAGCTATAAAAATTAAAGAGGAGTCTGACATTGTCAACCATAAAAAATATGTTGAGGCTGATATAATTTTATTTGATACTCCTGGTATGGAGAAGTCAATCGAGTTTCCAAAAAGTTTAATTTCAAAACTTCCTAAAGGTGAGAAGTACGCACTTGCTGGATCTGTCTCAGTGGAAAATATAGAAAATATAGCAAAATTAGGAGTTTCTTTTTGTGATTTATCAAGCAGTTTGGAAATAGATAGGCAAATAGGATACAAAGATCATCAAAAAATAGAAAAATTTGTAAATAAAGTAAATGAGCTTAAAAATTAAAAAAGGAATACCTTTAATAGACCAACACGATAAAAATGGAATGTGGGGTGGAAAATTTGGTGGAAATTTTGTTCCTGAAACACTTAAAAAACCTATAGAAGATTTAGAAAAACTATTTTCAAAACTTAGAAAAGACAAAAGTTTTGTTAAAGAAAGAGACTATTATTTCGAAAACTATGTAGGCGCTCCAACTCCCCTAATACCATTAAATCAATTGACTGATTATTTAGGTGGAGCTCAAATATGGGCTAAAGTGGTGTCTGAGAATCCTGGTACAGCTCATAAAATCTACAATGCAATTGTTCATTGCTTAATAGCAAAAAGAGCAGGGAAAAAGTTTGTTTGTGGTGACACGGGAGCAGGTATGGCCGGAAAGACACTTGCTATGGTCGCTAAAAAATTTGGTTTGAAGTGTAAAATTTTTATGGGCGTAAAAGATATTAAAAGACAAAAACCTAATGTAGATGCTATGAAAAAATTTGGAGCTGAAGTAGTTCCTGTTACCTCAGGAAGTCAAACTCTAATTGATGCAGTCAGTGAGTGCATGAGATACTGGGTGGCCAACTGTTTAGAGTCTCATCTAGTTGTAGGCAGCACAGTCGGACCAAATATCTTTGTAAAGATATGCGGATATTCAACTTCTCAAATTTCTAGAGAGCTTATAGTTCAAATTAAAGATGAATTTGGAAAAATTCCAAGACGATTAAAGCTTTTGAATGTATGTGGAGGTGGCTCGTCAAGTTATGGATTTTGGAGTTCATTTATGGATTACGACAAAAAACAAGTTGAATTTGTGGGAATAGAAGCTGGTGGTCCTAAAAAAAGTAAATTACATGCAGCACCTCTCACTAATAATTCTAAAATTGGAATTTTACATGGAGCAGCTCAATATGTTATCCAAGATAAAGATGGTCAGATAGGTCTGACAGATTCAATAAGTGCTGGACTCGACTATAGTGGAATTTCTCCGCTTCATTGTTTTTTGAAAGATACAAAACGTGCGAGATATACCTCTGCAACTGATGAAGAAGCACTTAGTGCCTTTAAATTAGTTTCTAGTATGGAAAATATTTCACCTTCACTTGAACCAGCTCATGCTTTTGCTGAAGCAATAAAAATTGCGCCTAAACTAAGTAAAGATACAATAATTGTGGTGAACAGTTGTGGCGACAGCCTAAAAGATAGAGATATAATTAAACAACGATTAGGTTCATACGTAAGATGAAATCTAAAATACAATTAGCTTTTGAAAAATGCAAAAAAGAGAAAAGGCCAGCTTTGATTTCTTATACGGTTGCTTCAGACCCTAATCAGAAAAAATCCCTAAGAATTTTAAGTTCTATATCTCCTCACGTCGATTTAGCAGAGATTGGATTTCCATTTTCTACACCAATTGGAGATGGCCCAGACATACAAACAAGCTCTTTCAGAGCAATAAAAAATGGTTTTAAATTGAGGGATATTTTTAAGATTATTAAAGAATATAATAAAATAAATAATCCAAAGCCGATAATATTAATGGGCTATTATAATATGATTTATCAGTATGGGGAAAATAATTTTCTAAAAGATTGTAAAAAAGTAGGTGTCTCTGGAATTATTTGTGTAGATTTGCCATGGCCAGAAAATAGAATTTTTGCAAAAAAATGTAAAAAAAAATCAATTAATTTTATACAACTCGTAGCTCCAACTACAACAAAAAACAGGATCAAGAAGATTATAAGAGAATCTCATGATATGGTGTATTACATATCTATGCTTTCAACGACTGGTGGAAAGCTTAAGGTTTCACCAAAAAAGATATTAGAAAATTACAATAAGATTAAAAAGATTAACCCTAAAAAAAACTATGTTATTGGTTTTGGAATCACTGATAAGACTATAAAGTCTCTAAAATCGGCAGATGGACTTGTAGTAGGGAGTTTGTTGTGTAAAACAATAACAAATTCACTCAAAATGAGACAAAATCCTGTCACAAAAATAGGTAAAGTCGTATATTATTTAAAAAAGCGGATTATATGAACTGGATTAGCAAATATTTAAAACCAAAAATTAAGTCTATTTTTAAAAAAAAATCTTCGGAGAACGATGATACTTTATGGACTACATGTTCATGTAAAAATTTAATTTTAAAAGAAGACTTAGAAAAGAATTTTTTTTGCTGCCCTAAATGTGGTGATCATCATAAATTAACATGCATACAAAGATTTAATACCTTCTTTGATTCAGATTATACAATCTTGGAGACACCCAACCCTGTAGACGATGTTTTAGGTTTTAAGGATAAAAAAAGTTATAGAGATAGATTGGACGCTGCAAGAAAATTGACTAAGCAACAAGATACCGCTTTAGTAGCTTCGGGTGCTGTTGGAGGTGTTAAATGCACAGTTGGAAGTATGGACTTCAGATTCATAGGTGGTTCAATGGGCCGACATTTTGGTGAAGCTTTTTTATATGCTTGTAATTATTCTATAGAAAATAAACAGCCTCTAATATTTTTTTGTACAAGTGGAGGAGCTCGCCTCATGGAGAGTACGGCAGGTGGACTTTCTCAAATGGCACGGTCTGTTTTAGGAGTAAATGAATTAAAAAAAAGAAATATACCTTTCATAGTTGTTTTGTGTGAACCCAGCACTGGAGGTGCCCTCGCCAGTTGGGCGTCTTTAGGGGATCTTCAAATATCAGAAAAGGGTGTTCGTAATATATCATTCGCCGGGGCCCGGGTAGTGCAACAAACAATCAAAGAAACTTTACCCGAAGATTTTGGTACAGCATCATTTCAAAAAGACAAAGCTGGTCAAGTTGATCTTATTGTTGAAAGAAAATATCTAAATCCTACGATAGGTACATTATTAAATGTCTTATTGAAAAAAGCAGAAGCTAAAGATAAACAATCGAATGTCTCAGTCGATAAATCTATACAAGCAGCTTCTTGATCATAAATTATTTAACAAATCAGTAAAATTTGGTCTTAAGAGGATCAGGCTAGCTTTAAGTTTATTAGGAAATCCAGAAAGAAAACTTAATAATGTTATTAATGTACTTGGGGAGTCAGGAAAATTTACTACGTTATGGGCATTAAAAAATTTTATAGAGGCTAACAATCAGACAGTATCAACTTACATTTCCCCGTCTCTTCAAGATATTAGAGAGAGATTTTATATGGGAAGTAGATATTTAACTTATAAAGAAATAAAAGACACTATAAGAAAAATTGAAAAATTAAAAATACCCTTAACTGTATATGAAGTTCTTACTTTAGTTTACGTAATTAATGCTTCCAAACTTAATGTAGATTATTTCATTTTAGAAACAGGAGCTCTTTGGAAGCATGATTGTTCGAATATCTTTGATTTTCCCTTATTACAAATAGTAACTAATATTAACCTTCAACATAAGATATTCTTACAAAAGAAAACTTTGAATGAAATAATTAAAGAGGATGTTGGATATTTAAGTAATTTTACAAACATATATATAGGAAAACAAACGCCTTATGTGTTAAAGAAAATTAAAGTTCATTTAAAAAGAAATAAAAGTCAAATTCATTATCCAAATTCGTGGAGATTAATAAAAAGAAATAAATATTACTATTATCAAGATAAAAAAATTAAAATCAAACTTAATGCTAAGAATGTACATTCTTTAGGAATGTATCAAAATTTAGCGCATGCTATTAAAATAGCCTTAGATTTAAAAATAAATAAAAAAATAATAGAAAAAACTATACCAAGCTTAGCTTTTCCTGGACGATTTAATTATTTAAAAAAAGGGAAGATTAAAAAGCTATTGCACAAAAATGAATTGATAATGATCGATGGAGCTCATTCACCCGCGGATGCACTTAATTTATGTAAATATCTTAAAACTATAAAATTACCTAAATATGGTATTTGGTCGATGACTAAAAATAAAGAGCCTGATTTATTTATTAAAGAGCTAAAAAATGTGTTTCAAAAAATCGTAACTATGCCAATTGAAAATGAAAATGGTTCTGAGTCTGCTGGTAAACTGAATAGAATCGCTTTTAAGAACAAAATTGTCTCGGAGACAGCTTATAATTTTAAAGATGCTTTGAAAAAAATAAGTAGCAGTGAAAAAAAACTTATTGTGGCATTCGGCAGCTTATATGCCGCTGGATCTATATTGAACAAAAACTAACTCTTATTTTCTTCTACTGTAGTTTTTACAAATTCAATAAATTTAGATTCTTCTACGAAGCCAACTTTTGTGCCTAAAATCTTGTTGCCTTTCATGACATGAGATGTTGGCACCCCTCTCACATTCATCATAGTTGAAAAATTTAGACCAGTATCTTCCGTTGCAACAACTCCAAATTTAACACCCGGAACTTTGTTATTTTTTGCTATTGACTCAATCACGGGATGAAGCATTTTACAAGGCTGGCAAAAAGAAAGTGCGCTAAATGTTACACACCAAATATCATTACTTTGATGAATTTCTTTTTCATAATTTTGATCAGTTATTTGAATAAGATCAGACATAATACTTAAATAATTAAAATTTTTTATAAGTCAATACTTTTAATGATAAATTGCTACCTGTTTATAACATTGAGGTTTAGTTTTTGATTTGCCCACAGTTATTATTTCTCCGGTATCTTTGACGCAATAAATATAATAATAAAATTCGTTGTTTTCATAATCCTTAACTTCTTCTATTCTGATTTCAGATATACTTTGCATTATTTTTCAAAATTCAATTTTATTTTCATGCTACAGCTTTCTCGTATTTTATTCTCATTTCTTTGATCATTTCATCAATTTCATTCATATACTCTAATTTTTCTGATGAAATATCTTTTTCTGCCCTAATATTATCTATTAGCTGTTCTGCCATGGGAATTGTAGTAAAATTTTCCTCTTCTAAGCTCAATAATCTTTTAGCTGTTTCTATGTGTATTCTGTCAAAATCATTTTTAGGTAACGACTCTGGTTGATTTTGATAAATTAATCTTTCTCCAAAATATTTAAATCTTTCATCCTTTAATGACTGTAATAATGAAAATCTCTGTGACCAGTCAATTGTGTGAAATTTTTTCATAATTTCTTGATCTTTGTTTTCAGGAAAACCCCCACTATATAATTGATTGTGAGGATCTTTAGAAGTTTTGTCGTTTTTATTTTTTTTAGATAATTCTTTCTCTTCTGCTATTTCTAACAATGCTTTGCTACAATTTTCTAAAAATTTGGGGTTATCTTTTATAATTTTTGCCCGTTCTTTTAATTTTTGCATACCAATTTGGGCGTACATTGGTTCTTTTTGTGAAAAAGAAATATTTAATATAACTGGATGTTTGAGTGGTATCGCCCTTAGAAATTTTCCTGGCTTTTTCATTTTTTCTTTTAAATCATAATAACTTAATTTTATTAATTCTTTTGGATCTGTTTCAAGACAATAGACCATAGGCCAAAAATATTTTTTATGATCAAATAGATAAGTGCAAGCAAAAGCTCGGGCTTTACCAAAGAAATAAAGTACGGTTGTAAATAGTTCATTTTCAGTGATCAATTTTTTAGCTTTATCTTTTGAAGTTGATAAAAAAGCTGAGTCATAAATAGGTTTAGCTGTAGATCTAAATTTATTCATCACTTTAGCACTTACCTCCACATCTTGAGTAGCTGTGTGAAATTTTGATTTATCAAGTTCAGGAAAGTTTTGCATACCTAAATCCTCTAATTTAAATACTGGATTAGCTGATTTAGAAAACGTGGTCTTAAGAGAGTCAGGGAAAAATAATTTTGCCGCCCTAGCCCAAGGAAGAAAATCTGCAGCTTCATTTCCTCCAGTTTTAAGAACATAAATAGGTAAAAGAGATCTATAATTTTCTTTTTCAATTAGAGGATAATCGTAACCATGACCATTCCAAGTAGCCCAGATGCAAGGAGACCATTTCTGTATAATTTCATGCAAAGCAAGCATCATAGAGTAATGGCTCATATTAGACTCTTTAAATTTCTTTAATCCTTTATTAACCCAAAGAGAATAAGGGTCAGGACAATAGCCAGGGATATTACCATTACAAAAAAATTCAAATCGATCAAGTTCCTGAAAATTATCGTTATATAAAATTCCAGAAATTGAGATTATTTTTCCTGTGCTTGTAGAGCTGCTTTGGGCTTCACAATCAATTACTGCTATATTGCTCATTTTTTTTTAGTCTTATGATATAGTTTAATAAAATCTTGACGGCTTCCACCTTGTTTACCCAGCTTTCTGAACATTTCAGTTTTTGTTTTACTGTTCTCATCATTTGTTTCTTCTTCGTCTACATCAAATGGAACCTGTTTTTTAGGAGATAAACCTAACTTGTTCATCTTCTGAATTTTGCTTAGAAAACTTCCTCTTCCATCTTTAATTTTTTCCATTACTTCTCCCATACTTTTAGAAGTTTTATTTATTGCTTCCTGGGCTTTTTGAGCTGAACCATAAATGTCTACGGCTTGAGAACTTACTTTGTTTGCTAATTCGATTATATCTTGAACATGTTTTGATTGTTTATCAGCTTTCCATGAGTATTCCGCTGTTTTTAGCATGTAATATAATATGGATGGTGTACATAGAGTTATTTTTTTCTTTAAAGCATAATCCATTAGTTTGCTTCCACCTTCTCGAGGCAGATCAGAGATTGCACTTTGATCTGGACAGAACATTATTACAGTGTCTATGGTGTTTAAGTCTTGAATACCTTGATAATCTTTCTTAGCCAAAGTATCGATGTGATTTTTTAACGATTGTTTATGTCGATCTAATGCATTTTCTTTCGTAAATTCATCTTCTGCATTCACATATTCATCCCAAGCTGTAAGAGAAACTTTTGAGTCAATGATTGCGTGTCTGCCATCTGGAAAATTTATGATAACATCTGGTATTTGTGTGCCTTCGTCTGTTTTAAAACCTTTGTGAAAATTAAATTCTTCGCCCTCAGTAAATTTAAGATTTTCAATTAATATGTGATTAAGTAAAAGTTCTCCCCAAGCTCCTTGTTTTTTGCTACCACCTGAAATAAGGGTGTTTTTTAGCTCTTGAGCAACTTTTACCAACTCACCTTCAGATTTCATGACTGAGTCGAATTTCTCTTTTACTACACCTCTATCTGTAACATTATCCTCGTGATATTTATCTAATTTATCATTTAAACTTCTAATATCATTCTCAAAAGAACTAATATCTGTTTTTTTAGTAAAAAAGGATTTTAATAAAAAACCTAAAATCAAACCAAGAATTAAACCTAATAAAATTTCTATGCTAAATAAATTTATCAATGTAATTTCTCCGGATTAGTTGGATGAACGTTAAGCTCTGGGTGATGTTCTTCTATAAAAGACTTATAATTATCTTTGTTTTCTTTAGTAGTTTGTTCATCGATTGATTTAAAATAAGCTATATTGGTAGACCACATAACTTCTTGCTTAATATAATAAAGGATATTATACCAGGCGTCCTCTCTAGAAATACGAGCTTCATTAACAAATTTTCTTAGATCTTTTACTATTTCTTTTGAATGAGCATTAATTCGGTCAATCTCTGCTTTTCTTAAACACTCTGGACTAGAATTATTTAATACTTTGAATTTTTTCTTAAAGGGAATTACTTTATTATCCTTTATTTTCCTCAACTTTTTAGACTTTTTCTTACTTTTTACGTCAGACATATTTCTCCTTTTTTGTTCTGACGCCTATAAGAGTAATGTGAGAATTTAATTTCAACAAAACACTTTCTAATACAATTTATATAGGCGTTCGTTACAAAATTCTTATACAAAGGATTTTTAATTATGTCAATAATTTTATTTAAAAATTTTAGTCGTTCCATTATTTACAATTACAATTAAGATTTTCTTTCCCATAATAAACTATACCTGTGCCATCACAACTAATGCAGAATATTTCCTCGTAATCCACTAAATTAATTCCCATACCTTTGCAGTCATAACATTCACCAACTATTTCGTTACAATATAGTTTTCCTTCTTCTATTATTCTTTTTTTTATAAAATAATCAGAAAAAAGTATTACATTATTTTTTTTTATCATCTTTCGAAACACTCTCTCAGCCTATTTAACGGAGAAGGGATCTATCCTTCCCCGCAAGATATAGTCATCTTTGGTACCCAAAATCAGACTTGCACTGATACTCACCGTAGTGAAACAAGACTAGCTTGTCGCGTCTAACTTTTTCGCCATTTGGGCATATATTTTTAAAGTTAAAAACCAAACAATAATTTAACTATAAAAAACAATCCAAAACCTAATATTACGAACAAAATAAAACTGCTCAAAAATTGCCATATAAAACTAAACATTTTTCATTTATTGTTCGTATTTACTTAATTCTTTTTCTAAAACTTCTATTTCATTTAGAACTTTTCTGCAGTTAAAAGTACACAGTAAGTATCTAAAATATTTAATAAAATCAGTAGGTAAATTTAATAATCGAACAAAGATATAAAGAATTGGTTGATCTTTATAAAACTCTCTTTGTATTTTATTGTAAAAATTTAAGCTTCGCAAATATGCATTTGTATCTTTTAAATAATCTTTTGCGTATTCAAGTCTGTCTCTTAAAATATAATAGAAGTTATCTTTACGCATATTATTTTTTAATTAAACAGCTCCATTTATTAAAAGCTCTAAATTTTTAAAAGTTCTAGCTTTAGCTTTTTCATCATTAAGTACACATTCCCAAATATTAATTATTTTATATCCTAAAGCTTTAAGCTTTTTTGTGTTTTCGTAATCTCTTGCTTTATTTTTTTCAAATACACTTAACCAATAATTAGTATTTTTTTCAGGAATTCTTGAGTGAACACATCCATGATTATGCCAAAAACATCCATGAATATTAATTATTAAATTTTTTTCTTTAGTGTAGAAGTCTGGTTTAAAGTGAAAATTTTTTGGTTGGAATTCATATTTAGTTTGTAAATCTTCAAGAAACTTTTCTATAATTTTTTCTGGCTGTGTCATATTTTTCTAAATTTTTTTACGTGCAATCCCGGATCTTTCTTTTTTTATATAATCAATTTCTTTTTTAAATTTGGTTTCAAAAAATTCTTGATTTTTTTTAAGATTTTTTAATTGCTTTTTATCTATAGTTAAACTTTCATCTATATTTAAATATTTTGTATCTTTTTTAAAATCTTTTTCTAAAATTGAAATCCAAGTTTTTATTTGTTCTAATTTTTCTGTTAGGACAGGTCCATTCACTCGTGAAGTTATTCCCCAAAAGTAACAAATTTGATCAAAAGTAGTATTTTCAACATTTTGAAATTTAAGGATTTTTTTCGCGATCTCATCTTCTAAAAATTTTTTTACTTTTTCATATATGTTTCTGGAAAGATTGGCTCTCATTTCTTTTTTTTCAGATCTTTTACTTTTGAGCTCTTCTAAAATATAATTCTCAGCTGTGTCAGTTATTTTATATTGTTTTTCACCGACTTTTCTTATCCAGCCATTCTTATACATAGGACCATTTTTGTTCATTAAAAAAGTATAAATTTGATTTGAGTTTGGAAATTGCTGATAACCTCTAAGACTGAAATCATCTTGATAAAGTTCCCAACTTTTGACTGTAAGATCCTCAGCAGAAAAAATTTTTTTAGATTTCGACAGCTCACTAGCAGATATTAAAATTTTTTCAGCTTGGGATAATTTATTAGATTTCATTATTCTACTTTAAATATCCCTGCGCTTAAAAGTCTTTCTAAATGTGGTTCAATAAGTTTATGGAATTTTGTGGTCTCTAAATCAATTAACTTTTGTCTTTCATCCATAGACTCGACTTCGGTATCTTTTTTATTCATTAAATTAATTCTTGCCATAATTTCAAACCATTGCATTACTACATAAATTCTAAATTGTTTAGATCTTGCTCCTGCTAAGTCACCAAAAGACTTGCTTTTACTTTCCCAAAGAAAATGAGCAAAAGGAGATTGTAAATTAATCCACCAAATATTTTTTTCTACATCCATTACTCTTTGCCAAACTGGAGGCGTGTCTCTTGAAAATCTTACAACTTCCTCTTTTTCAGGTTCTAAGGGATCAAAACTAATTCCGCTATATTTGATTGTTGGAAAACCTCCTTCTTTAGGTTTTTTTTCTTTCTTCTCATTATACTCTATAATTACTTTTGCATCATTACTCTCACAATCTTGTGACATTGCTCTTATTTGTGTTTCACCTACACTTCTACCCCTTACTAAACCTGTAGATGCTGGAGAAGCTACTCTATCATCATTAGCAATGTAGGTTAAGTAAGCTGAAGAAATTTCAGAATTATTGTTATCAATAATTTTTGGATTAAGTCTGATACTTGTTCTTTCTTTAAATGAAAAAATTTTATCGTCGAAATTTATTTTAGAAATTTTAGTAACGTTGAGATTTACCCAGTTTGATTTTATCTTTTTATTTTTGGTTAAAACTCTTATAGCTGTTGATCCAGATTTTTTAGTCTGAAGCAAGTTTAACTTTCTTTCATGAGGAGCTACTATACTTTCATCTCTAATTTGAAAATCTAAACTTTCATTTGTAACTTCTTCACCATTCTCGTCAAAAGACTTAATATTAGGTCTAAAAACAACTCCAATACCGGCATATTTATGAGTAAACTTTAATTCTATATGTGTAATTTTACCCTTTTTCTTAGGAGGGACCGGGGGATCAACATCGTCATCTTCATTACCGTCCTTTTCATTAGGTTTTCCTGAACCTTTATCAGACCCAAAAGGATTGTCTAAAAATTTATTATCTTTAATAATGTCTTGCAGAGCTTCGCTGAATTGTAAGATTTTTTCTTGAGACTGTTTGTCAACCTTGTCACTCTCACTTTCTGCAAATTCTTTTGCAATTTCATCAATTATTTCTGACATCCAATGTTCCAAAGCTCTTATAAATGGATCTCTATTAAAGTCTTTTCTCGTATTTGAGGATCTTGCCTCTAGTCCGTCGTGAAAAACATCGCCATATAAATATTTAGGAAAGCCACTTGGGAAATTTGTTAGGTTTTTTACCCTAAATAATCCATGAGTAACTTTTAATCCTGTTGAGTGTCTTCCTCTAATTACATGTCTTTGTCTAAGAATAGGAGATTTTAAAAAGTCTGTATCTGAAGTTTTTAAAATTAAATATTTTTCTGTAGAATCTTTAAATGAAATAGTTTCTCCTGTAAGTGGATCAACAAGTTCATCTGGAATATCTATTTTTTTAGATTTGAAAAATTCATGTGGTAATATCTTTTCTTGTCTGTGGATGTAATCTTTATTAGTATTTTCTAGAATTTTTTTGCCGTCTTTTATTTGATACAAATTTATATTTTCAAGAGTTTCATAAGCTTCTGGATCCTTCAGAAATTCTTTAATAATATTACTAGGCACAAAATTTTTTGGGTTTTTACCAATAAAAAAAGTGAAATTTTCTATTTGTGAGAATTCACGCCTTAAAGTGAGTAATTTTGCGTAAGAGTACCCAAATTCTTTAAGTAATTTACTAAGTTTTGTTGCAGGATTAGTAACATGTTGTTCATCAAATACCTTTAAACCTAATTTTTTTGCTTTACCATAATTAGTTTCATACGTAAGCTGATTATATTTGTTGTTCAAGCACGTATGCCATGTTGCTTCTTCAAAGTGAAAAGCTCCATAAACTTTTCCACCATTACCGTGTCCTCCTCTAGCATCCTCTTTTTTTGTATGACTGTACAAAGCTGCATCTGATTTATTGAGTACCTCAAATTTTTCTACTCTCGATCTGTCAAAACCTATAAAATCTAAAAAACCGATTAATGGAACATCTTTAGCACTTTTTCGTTGTGAAAATAATAGAATACAATCTCTACCTGTATGCTTAGGTGCAACTTTGTTTCCTATCATTGCATTTTCAGAATTTTTAGCTAATTCTCTTAAACCTTCAGCGTGCGAACTTAGAGTTCTTGATAACGATTTGAATGTACTATCGTAATCAATTCTGTTTGAAATTCTAAAATTTGCTTTAGAATTATTTTCTTTTTGATTAGTATCTTCCATAAAATTTACAATTTCCATTTTTTATTTCTTTTGTTTTCTTGTGCTTTTAATTTGGACTTTATTAATGAGAGTTCATCTCCAATGTCTTTTAAAATTTTTTCGAATTCGTCGCCATCGTAGCTATAGTTATTTTTATTTGTCATATTCCCAACCAATCTGAGATGTTTGAGAACATTGTTGACCCTGATAGGAGCCAAATCTGTAAATCTTTTTCTTTTATTAACATTCTTCTTTTTTTCTTCCATTTCTTCCTTTCTTAGGCTAACTAATATTAGAAAGGAGTTAAATATCAGCTAGCCTTAATTTGCTTTAAAGCCATGGACAATATAAACCTATGAAACAAAGCAAAATCGGCGCAGAAAGACAAAAAACCACCGATTTATTAAGTATTTTACAATTGCAACTTGTATAATACTTATAATCCATATTGTACATATAAGCACTATATAGTAATATATATATAATTGTCAATAGATTAATTAAAAGAAATGGGAAAAAATCCGATAAAAAAAAAATTAAATGGAAGTGGAATTATTTACCGCGAAATAGCCAAGAAAAATGGCGGGATCATTTATCAAGGAAATTCTCTCCAATTAATCAATAATCCAAAATTTATTAGAAGATATGAGGGTAAAATAGACTTGATACTTACTTCCCCTCCATTTGCACTTAATAATCCAAAAAATTATGGCAATCATGCAGGTAATAAAAAACCCAACGCATCTTTAGCTGTTGGAGAAGGAGAAGAATATATAAAATGGTTTTCTAGTTATGCAAAGCCACTTGCAAAACTTCTTTCAAAAAAAGGTTCAATTGTAGTTGAGATGGGCAATTCTTGGACCAGAGGAGAGCCGACCATGTCTTTGACCACTTATGAGGCTTTAAAGGGATTTATGAAAAAAGGCAATCTTAAATTATGCCAAGAATTTATTTGGAATAATACAGCAAAACTCCCGGGTCCAGCTCAATGGGTTACAAAAAATAGATGGAGAGCAAAAGACTCTTTTACAAAAATTTGGTGGTTCTCAAAAACTGCATACCCAAAAGCAAATAATCGTAAAATTCTTAAGCCCTATAGTAAGGAAATGATAAAATTATTAAACAGGCAGACGTATAATTTTGGTAAAAGATCTTCGGGTCATAGAATTTCAGCCGAAAGTTTTTTAAATAGAAATAAAGGCTCAATACCATCAAATGTATTTAAAAACGAGGAATTTTATTTAAAGGACCCTTCCAGTGTAATTGAGATATCAAATACGATCGAAACAAAATATTTAAGGTATTGTAAAATAAATAATATACAAATCCATGATGCTCGGATGCCTACGCATATTGCTGCGTTTTTTATTGATTTTTTAACCACTCCTGGAGATAAAGTTTTAGATCCCTTTGCAGGTTCTAATACAACAGGATACGTTGCATCGCGAAAAAAAAGAAAATGGGTTTCAATAGAATTAAATAGAGATTATATAAGAGGTAGCTTGGGATGGTTTAAGGGGAAAAAATATTTTAAGAATAAAGAAATATAACAGCTTAATTGAGGGGTAGCTAAGCTACCCCTACAAGAGTTAAATGTTGTCTGAAGATTTTTTTAAATGCTTAAGAACCCTACCACGATTTTTACCCTCTTTGATGGTATATCCTGCCGTGCCATGTTTATTCACTGCTACGGCTTTTCTGGACTTTTGCATTTTGTTAAGTAATTCAGCCTGAGATTTGCTTCGGCTGAACTCATTTAACAATTTTGTATGTCTATCCATACATCCTCCTTGTTATTTTATTCAACCTACTTTTAACTCATGTAGATGAGCCACTTTTGACCATGTGGATGGTAATTTAATTCTATTGTATTATATTTATAAATGTCAATATAGGAAATATTATGAAAAATAGACATTTAGGCATATTTTTAGTACTCGCTGGTGTGCTAACTGTTTTTGTAAAACACGAATCAGCATGGATAGTTTCTGCTATTTTAATAGGTGGAGGAACTGGAATATTTTTTTGGAAGGATAAAGTTGAAAGTGAAGATAAGTAAATTTTTTTTTATTAATGGATTTATTGGATCTTTAATTTTTTATTATTTTGTAAGGAAAATTCAAACTTTCTATGAAGTAGATATTAGTATTGATGGTTATGGTTTAGCAGGTGCAGTGTGGTACGGTATAGGATTGGGATTTGTTTTTGGAATTAAATTTATCAGGGTGCAAGAAATAATTGAGTATTTCAAAAAAAATTAGTAAAAGAATGAGATGAGCAGAATTTTTGTTGTATATGGCCATCACAATGTAGATAAAAGTTTTAACCAAGAGATAAGAGATACATTTTGCTCAGAGGCAAAAAAATTAGGTCATGAGATTGATTTAATAAATTTACATAAAGAAAAGCCCATACCCTTTTATAATGGCTCTAAGCCAAGTGAACAAATTTTAGATTATAGAAAAAGATTAGAGCAGAGTGATGTGTTATTTATGATATCCCCTTGTTACAACTTAAGAGCAACTGCGATACTGGAAAATTGGATTGATCACGTACTTGCTCCTAAATGGTTTTTTTCATTTAAAAGGTTGATAGGCAACTGGGGATATCCTTTGGCTGGAGCAATGAAAGGTAAAACAGCTATAATGTCCATGTCCTATGGTGGAAATTTTTTTAGTATAGAAACTTGGTTTCAAAATATACCCTTTAGAAGAATAAAGGCTGGTGTTTTAAAACTTGGAGGTATGAAAACGAGCTACATAAGATTTTATGAAGTCTTGCCTGGAATGTCGCAGAAAAAATTTGAAAAGCATATGAGCAGAGTAAGAAATTTGGTAAGGAAATTATGAATTTTATTTTCAATATAAAAAGTATATAAGTCGATTATGGAAAGTTTAAAAAATTGGATGGTAGAAACAGCAAACATAATGTTTGACGACAGTAAAAATGATTTAAGATCGCTACCAAAAACTGTCAGGCTTCAAATTTTAATAGTATTATCTTTTGTATGGTCAACTGTTTTTAGTTTATATGTATTTAGCTTAACAAGTTTTATTTGGGGATGGGCTGGTGTTGTATTAGCACATATTGGTTTAATAATTGCAGTATATATAACTTTTAAATTTTTCCACAAAGCAAACGTAGAAAAAAAAAGTGTTTTTGAGACAGGAAACTATAATCCAGCAAAGATATTTGTAGTTTTTTTTATAATATTTTTTATTTTTATATTTACAAAAGGTGTTGAAGTTTTAACTACGTCAAACTCATATTCGATTAAATACGATGGTCCAAAAAAAAGTACGATCGAGCGTATAAAAGAATTCGTAAAATAAATTTCTAATGTGTGGAAGATTTGCACAAACCAATATAATAAAAGCAACATCAGATATAGTAAAAACTGTCATTGGAAAAGTAGACAACATAGATAATTTTAATATAAGTCCAGGACAAGAGGCTGCTGTTATAAAAAAATACAGTAATGGGAGAGCATTAGAGCTTGGTAAATGGAGTATTTTTCCAAGTTGGGCAAAAGACAAAGAAGGTTTTAAACGTCTTCACAACACGAGATTTGAGAGTTTAACCAAGCCATATTTTAAAAGATTAATTTTGACAAACCGGTTATTAATACCTTGTAGTTTTTTTTACGAGTGGTCAAAATCTGAAGATAAAAAAAAAATTCCCTATTGTTTTAAATTAAATGACGAAAACGAATTAATGTATTTTGCAGGAGTTTTTGAAAATAATCAATTTAGTATCATTACAAGAGAAGCTGAGGGCAAGAACATTAAAATTCACCACCGTCAACCATTAATAATAAATAAATCGAAAATTAATGATTATTTAAATCTTAAAAATGATGCATTAGATGTTTTGAAATCTATAAAGCCACCAACTCTTGATTTTTATAAAATTGGTCTTGAGGTAAATAATCCAAAAAATAATTTTAAAGAACTGGTTAAACCTTTACCAAATCAGTAATTATTCTTTTAAAATTGTTAGATGGCCCATTTTTCGGCCTTCTCTTGGCTCTTTTTTTAAATAATCATAAAAAAACTCATTTTCTTTTAAAGTCCTTTTTTTATAATCTTGAATTTCAAATCCTAAAACATTATACATTTCTGCGTTTGAAACTTTTTTAATCAACTTAGGTTGTAAATTACAAACAGCTCTTACATGATTTTCAAATTGAGAAATATTAAAAGCTTCAATTGTAAGATGACCCGAATTATGAAAACGTGGAGCTATTTCATTAACCAATAATTTGTCGTTTTCAGTAATAAAGTATTCCACAGTAAGTACGCCCACATATGAGAAACTGTCAGCAATTTTTTTTGCATTATTTATGGCCTCTTTTGATATTTCTTTACTTATTTCAGCAGGAATTTTTGATTTATATAAAATCTGATTTTTGTGAACATTTTCGATTGGTTCGTAATAAGATGTGGTGCCGTCCAAATATCTTGTAATTATAACTGAAATTTCTTTTTTTAATTTTACTTTTTTCTCTAAAATATAATCAGATGTAAAACACCAGTCTTCTTTTATATCATCTATGGAGCTAAGAATAAATTGACCTTTTCCATCGTAACCTAATGTGTTTGACTTAAGTATTCCTGGTAGAAGATGCCGATTTTTTTTTATATCTTCAGCAGATTTTATATATATCCAATCAGTCGTATTAATTCCAAGCTCGTTAATAAAAGTCTTTTCTAGTTTTCTGTTTTGAGCAATTTTATTTATTTTTGGATAAGGCAGAACTTTTTTTTGTCTCTCTATTAAGTTTAAAAAATTTACTGGGATATTTTCAAACTCATAGGTAACTACATCAACTTTACTTATAAACTCTTTGATTTTTTCATTATTTTCATATTTGCTAACAATAAAATAATCACAAAAGTTTTTAGCAGGTCCGTCTTTGTCATCAGATAGTACAACTGTTTCTATATTTATTTTTTTTGCAGCCATACATAAAAGTGAGCCCAATTGACCTCCACCAATTACTCCTAAACGAACAGATTTTGACATTTATTTTGGTTTTATTTTTACTGATTTTGTTTGTCTTACTCTAAAACTTTCAAGTTTAAGTCTAACTTTTTTGTCTTGTAAAGCAATTATAGAAATTGCTAACAAGCCGGCATTAAGCGCTCCATTAATTGCTGTTGTTGCAACGGGAATTCCATTAGGCATTTCAGCTACAGAAAACAAAGCAGAAACTCCGTCAGTTTTTTTATCTTTTATTGGAACTCCTATGACTGGGATTTTCGTTAAAGAAGCACACATTCCAGCTAAATGAGCAGCTCGTCCAGCACCAGCACAAATAACTGAATAGTTTTTATGTGCATTTTTTGCGAATTTGAAAAGTCTTTCGGGAGTTCTATGAGCGCTCACTATTAAAACATCATTTTTAACTTTGAATTTTTTTAAAATTTGCTCGCATTTTCTCATCACAGGGTAGTCGTTTTTACTACCCATAATTATAGCTACTTTATTTGGAGAATTTGCTCTCACAGAATATTTTTAACAATTTTTACGAAAATTACAATAGAGCTTTTAAAATTAAATTAAGGATAAAAGCTTATCTGGTAACTTAGTAATTTTTCCGTTAGAGGAAACTACAGCTAATTCAATCGTTGATGTAAAAATCAATTTATTGACTTTTTCTATATTTTGTTCAAGTAAAAGTCTTACGGGGCTTTTTTCTAAAATTTTTGAAACTACAACTAAATCATCTTCAAATTTAGCTGGTGCTATATATTTAGAGGATAATGATTTTACAACAAAAATAACATCAAATTTATTTTTTAAATCTAGGTGTTTAAGTTTTAGTCTTTCATAAATAAGTTCTGATCTAGCTCTTTCAGTATATTTAAAATAATTTGCATAAAATACTACTTGTCCAGCATCAGTGTCTTCATAGTATATTCGAACATTATATTTATGATCCATTTTCTAAATATATGATTTTATTTCTATAACTTCAACTTGCTTAAATTTCGTTCTTATTTTGAACAATTTTATGACAACCAAATTGCTAATTTTATATTTAAATAAGCTTATATGAAAATATTATCAATTGTAGCTTTACTTCTCATGTTGACAAACTGTGCCGGTGGTAATGTTGCAAAAATTAAATTAGGCAAAAAATGTACCGTTGCTGACTCAAAACAAATACAGGAGTCCTCATTTATTTGGTTCGTATCAAAAGAAGCGCTTAATGACTTTGATAAACGGATCAATAAAAAACATTGTTTAAATAGTTAATTTATTTAGAAAAAAAACTAAAATGTGCTAATAAGGGGTGATGTCTTCATCCCTTTTTAGCTTCAATGTATTTGGATATAATATCTTCGATATTATTATTATTATTATTGGTTTAATTCTCACTTTTTTTCTTCTTTATTTATTAAAAAATTGGAGAAATAAAAAAGAAAAAGATGATAAAAAATTTTTAAGTGAATGGGACAAAATTAAGAAATATGGAAAAAGTATTAATGAAAAAACTAGAAATAAAAATAAATAATGAAATTATACTTAATTTGTTTTTTAATCTTAAATATATTATCCTCAATTAATGTAATGGCGGAAAGACCTTATCATCACTTATCAGATGGAACTTTTAGAAACCCTGAGGGATCACCAAAAAGAGATCCAAATATAAAATGGTCATACAAAATTTTCAATGAGGAGAGAAAAAAAATTAAAATTAATTTTCCCAAAGATCATGTTGTTCCAAGAAATAAAGTTTTAAAAGATTTAAAAGATAACATTAATAATGATTATGTTGCATGGATAGGACATGCCACATTTTTGATAAAACTTGGAAATATTACGATTATTACTGATCCTTTATTCTCAAAAAATACAGGACCTTTGATTTTTGGACCAAAAAGATACGTTGACCCAGCTATAAATTTAAGTGAGGTGCCTAAAACAGATGTCTTTTTACTGACACATAACCATTATGATCATCTAGACGTAAATGCTGTTAGAAATTTTCCGCATAAAAATGTAAAAGTAATTACTCCTTTAAAATTGTCGAAATATTTTAATCGTTACAAAGATGTTAACGAATTAGATTGGTATGAAAAAATTAAAGTAAATGACGATTTACATATTACCCTGCTGCCAGCAGTGCATTGGTCTAAAAGAAGTTTGTTTGATACAAACAAAACTCTGTGGGGAAACTATCTAATTGAATACAAGGATAAAAAGATTCTATTTGCATGTGATACAGGCGTGGGAGACATTTATAAGGAACTTGGAAATAAATATGGTCCAATTGATATAACTTTTATAAATATTGGTGCATATAATTTTTTTCCAATTTTGCCTGAAAAAGATAAATCTATTTATCATACTAACCCGGAAGAAGCTTTAGGTTTGGCTAGGGATCTCAATAGTAAAAAAGTTATTGGGATGCATTGGGGAACTGTTATTCTCTCATTAGAGCCAATTATGGAACCACCAAAGAGATTTAAAAAAAATGCAAATAAATTTGGTTTTAAAAATAGTGATGCAATTATATTTAAAATTGGACAAGTAACAAAGTTATCTGATATTTTAAATTAATTTAATTTTTTCTTATATTCTCTGTCAATCATTGAGGTAAGAGAGTCAACAAGGGCATCAGAAAATTTAAAAATTTCATTAGGTTTGTATTCAGAAGACTGATTTTTAGATAGGTTAGTTTTATCTTCAACAATAATATTTGAAGTTGGATCATTATCTTTTAAATATACTAACATTATCCAGTTTTCATCTGTCTCTTCATCAAGTTTAATAAAAATTTCAGAAGTCTCGTATCTTCTATCTATTACCCTTAATAGTGACATTTTTTTTGGTAACCATCTCCTGTTAAGTTGAAAAACACAAGAAGCCATACTTCTATAAAAGCTCTCCAAATTATTTTCTATTTTTTCTCTAGCAATATTAAATTGTCTCTCTTTTTCTAATAAATCGGATCTTGTATCTTCATCTGATACCTCTATACCTAGTTGCTCTATTCTTTCTCTAATTTTTTGATCTCTTATAGCTTGATATTTTAATTTAATTTTTTCTATTCTTTCTTGAACTTCCTCATAATTTTCTCTTTCTTGATTTAAAACAAACTTCTCTAAATTTTTAATTTCTAATGCCTCTCTCTTTCTAAATTGATCGATTTTCTTCTCTAGTCTGATTTTTTCGTAGAACAATCTTTGCTTTTCTGCTTGATCTTTTCTCACTTGCGCTTGTTCTTCTTTTATAAATTTCTTTAATTCAATTTTTCTCTCTTTGACTAATTTTATTTCTTCCTTAATTTCACTTTGCTTAGCTTTTAATTCCTCTTGTTTCATCATTTTATCTCTTTTTATAATATCGTCTTTTTCCTTTTTCATTTTCTTGAGCTGTTCCTGTCTTTTTCTATCTCGTTCCTCTTCAATTACCTGTTTAAAAGAGTTAATTTTATCTGATATATTTTGAAAAAAACTTTGAAGTTTTTGATCCAAATTAAAATTTATTTTAAAATTAAAACTAATTTTATCCGTTAATCTTATAATTTTTCTAAAAGTTTCTTTAGTAGATCTTTTTCTTTTTTTTGATGAAACCTTTCTTTTTTTAGATAAAAATTTTAATTTTTTCTTTAAGGAACGTTTTCTTGTTTTTTTTTTGTATTTTTTTCTTCTTTTTATTCTTTTTTTTATTTTCGACTTTTTTTTAAATCTTGTTTTTTTTCTTATTTTCTTTTTCTTTTTTTTCATACCTGATAATTATTAAATATCAGTTTTTATGAATATATATAGTCTCTTGTAGGTCTGGCTGCACTAAAGTTCTTCACAATTTGTAATTGAAATACCGCTAAGTCTCTATATCTAAAAGCTGCAGCACAACTTGCTAGATAAAAAGACCACATTTTTACAAATTTTTCATCAAACATGTCTTTTACTAAATCCTTCTTTGCCATAAATCTACTCAACCAACTTAAAAGTGTTTTATCATAATGACGAATTAGTGTTTCTGTGTCTGCTACTATTAATCCTGTTTTTTCAATTGGTTTTACTATTTGACTCAATGATGGACAAATTCCTCCAGGGAAAATATATTTATTAATAAATTTATTGGGGGGAGTAGGTTTGTCTACTACTCCAATAGTATGTAACAAAAATATCCCGTCATCTTTTAAAAGTTTGCTTATTGATTTAAAAAATATATTATAGAATTTTTTTCCAACATGCTCGAACATTCCTACTGAATAAATTCTATCATATTCCCCTTTAACTTCTCTGTAATCAGCTAATTCAAATGAAACTTGATTGTCTAAGTTTAATTCTTTAGCCTTTTTTTTACAGTAATTAATTTGATTTTTACTTAATGAAATTCCTTTAACCTCGCACCCTTTTTGTTTTGCTATTTCAAAAGCCATACCTCCCCAACCACATCCTACTTCTAAAATCTTTTGTCCGCTTTTGATATTTAGCTTTTTAATTATATGATCTATTTTATTTTGTTGCGCATCCTCTAAAGTTTTAGTTCCTTCCTTCCAGTAAGCACAAGAATATTGTCTGTGTTTAGTGTCTAAAAATATATCGTATAATTTTTCTCCTTTATCGCCCCCAATATCATAATGATGCTCGACATTTTTTCTTGCTTTTCCAGGTAAATTAAAATTTGATAAAAATCTTACAATTTGAAAGATTCTTTTCGATAAATAGCTAGCGGTAGTAATTTCCTCTCTGCCAAGATTTTTTATTAAAGACATTAAAAACTCCTCTAAAGATCCATTTTGAATTATAATTTCATTTCTCATATAAGCCTCGGGAAACTCTAATTCTGGATCAAGAATTAATTTCCATTTAAGGTTATCTTTTAACAATTTGATCGTTAAGGGGTTTTCTTTTTTAGGATTGCCACAAATATATTTTTGTCCAGTTGAGTCTTCTAAAATAATTCCATCATTTTTATAAATTTTACTTAGAACTTTTGCTAAAATCATATATTAAGCTGCAATATTTTTATTGAAACCAAACTTTAAAGTTTCAAGTTTTTTTAATAATTCTTTATTTTTTTTTGAATTTAATAATGTTAAGGGAGGCAATAAATTTTTAAATTTAGAATTTTGAGTAGACATATAGCTATGTAAACCAGAGATCAAATTATAATTATCAAAAACATGTCTTACCATGATCAATTTTTCATTTGAAGTTTGAGGTTTATTTTTTTCAAAATTATCAAAAACTTCTCTAGCTAATTTATGAGTAACGTTAGCAATAGCAGATATACATCCAGAGCAACCGATTTCTAAACCTTTAAGTAATTTAGACTCATCTCCCGGAAAAATTAAAAAATCTTTAATTTTAAGTTTTTCGTACAAGTTATAAGTGGAGTCTTTACATCCAATTATATTTTTGGGAAATGAATCTACTAATTTTTTAACGAAATTTACCTCAAATTTAAAACCACTTAATTTTTCAAAATTATATAAAATAATTTTTACTTTAGGTATTTTCTTTATAATCTCAGAGTAAAATTTAAAAACTCCATCTTCAGAATTGCCTTTATAGTAAGCAGGCGGCATTATAAGAAAATTTTGAAAATCATATTCAATCGAGTATCTTATAAATTCAATAGTTTCTGTAAGTGAATTACAACCAGTTCCTAAGTGAAAATTTTTTTTAAATTTACTTAATGGAAGTTTTGATACTAATTCTTTTTTCTCAGCCATTGAAATTAATTGACTTTGCCCTGTGGAGCCAAAAAAGAATACACCATGCAAACCCTCTTTTATTATATCTTCAGCGTGAGATATAGTTTCATCAATATCTAATGAAAAATTTTCATCTAAAACACTTAAAGTTGCTGCATAAACACCTTTTTTAATCATAATCTTACCTAAATTTATATGTCTAAGTTATAATAATATTTTTCAAAATGAAAGTTCTTGTTATTCAGCAAAGATATGGGATAGGGGATATGCTTATATTTTTACCTTATCTTAAGGCTTTGGCAGAAAAAAATAATGTAAAAATTTCTTTGTTAGCAAAAAAAACATCTAGATCATCAGAGTTATTTAAAGCAGAGAATTTTTTGGATGAAATTATAGATTTAGATTCTACTAATGATGGAATAAGAGGTTTTTTTAAATTATCAAAAGAAATCAAAAAAAGAAAATTTGATAAGATATATATTTTTAATGGATCTTTAAGATACAAGATCTTAGCTATATTTGCTGGTATAAAAAGTATATATCAATATCCGCTTTTTACTTCTAAAGATATTATATTTCAAACAGCAAAAGTTTTTACTGAACCACTGGTCGGTAAAATTTTATCTACAGAACCTAATCTTTTATTAAAAGAAGAAGATGTTAATGATGCGAAAAATACTTATAGAATAAATGAAAAAACAAAAAATATTGTTTTGGGTGTTTCTGCTTCTGGACCAACAAAAAGATGGGATATTGAACATTATATAAAATTAGCAGCGCAATTAAGTCACCATAAAGAATGTAGGTTTTTTATTGCGGTTGGCAAAGATGATTTGGAAATAATAAATAAAATTAAAAATTCAAATATTAACTCTATTTGTATGACTATGGAAAAATTACAAATTTCGAATATTTTAAATATTATTAAAAATTGTAATTTATATATCGGTAATGATACTGGGTTCATGCACATGAGCGCTGCACTTGGGATAAAGTCGATCGGAATTTTTACAGACTCACCAGCTTATTCTTATAGTGCTTATTCTAAAAATATAATTCCAATTGTTCCTAGGGGGGAAACAGTTGAAAGTACAACCCACGATACTTTGGGTAAAGATAGAATTTCTTTAGAAGAAGTTTTAGGTGTTGCGAAAAAAGTTTTAAACTAACTAAAGTCAGTTTTTATAATTTTTTCCTTCGCTTCATTTACTAATTGACTTAGCCGCTCTGAATTAACGTCTCGATTCATATCTGGATGAATTTTTTTTTGTAATTTCGCTGCAGTTTTTAAAACGTCTTCTTTTGAACATCCCTTTTTTAAACCTAAAATTTTATAGCTTTCCTCAGTAGATATACTTGTAGTTGCTTGTGAGGTTTTGTTGCCAAATCTACCTGAGCTCCTTAAAACTTGTATAAGCCTCCATAATTGAAATAATTGTAATGCTGTAAAACCTTTTATTTTCAATCCGCTTAGGAGAATTAATAAAAATGGTAGTGAAAATATATATTTACCGCCTATTGCTAAAATTGCTGCTAAAAATATAGATATAACTATAGCTAATCTTTTCAAAAATTGTGCTATTTTTTTAGTACTAGTTTTAGCAAACCAATTTAAAAATAAATAAACAATGACAAATATGATAATTCCAATTAAAAACCAATTCATATAATTCTTTAAAAATGAGTATACCAGAATTAAAAAAAATAAAGAGCGAGAAAAAGTATCACAATACTACTTTAAAGGATGATTATTCTTGGGTGGATCAGCCTGATATTTTAGATGTTTTAAAAAATCCAAATAAGCTACATCCTGAGGTTAAAAAGTACATTGAAGAAAATAACTTATTAACTGAAAAATATTTTGATGATGTTAAAGATTTGCAAAAAAAACTTTTTAATGAAATTAAATCAAAAATAAAACTCGATGATACATCTTTAAAATTTAAAGATAAAAAATACTTTTATTGGAGTAAAACTGAAGCTAAGGGGAATTATGGTAAGCGATTAAGACAATTAATCGATAAATCTAAACCAGAAGAAATTTATTTCGATGGAGACTTAGAAAAGAAAAAATCTGGATCCGAATATTTTGGCCTAGGTAGTGTCAGTGTTTCACATAATGATGACTTTATGGCATATTCTCTAGATTTAAAAGGATCTGAGTATTACACTATTTATTTAAGAGATTTAACTAATAGTAAAAATTTACCTGATCAAATTGAAAATACTAGCGGAAGTATTACTTGGTCACTAGATAGTAAAAGTTTTTTTTATTCAAAACTAGACAAATTTCACAGACCTAGAAAAATTTATAAACATTTTTTAGGTAAGCCTGTTGAAAGTGACGAGCTTATTTTTGAGGAAAAAGATGAAACTTTTACATGTAGTATTGGTTTAACATCGGATGAAAAATATTTCATAATTTCCACCTCAGATCATATTACCACTGAGGAACATTTTTTTGAGTCAACTAGCGAAGAAATTAAACTAAGACTGTTTAAAAAAAGAAAAAAAGACGTACGTTATTCTTTGGACTCCTGGGGAGATTATTTCTATGTTCACACCAATGAAAATGCAAGAGACTACAAAATTTTAAGGTGTAAAAAAGATAATATTGAAAATTTGGAGGAATTCGTTCCACCAAAAAAAGAGACGGTTATTGGTGGTTTAGATTTTTTGGATAATTATATAATTAGAGCTGAAAAATCTGATGCTATTCCAAAGTTATATGCGAGAAATATTAATACAAATGAGGAAGAGGAAATAAAAATTTCTAACGAACCTATTGGTGTTCCCGGAGCCAGTTTAATGCAAAAAGATACTAATACCTCTAAAATAAGAATTAGTTGGGAGAGCATGGCGACACCGGGTAAAATATTTGAATATGATATTAAAACAAAAGAAAAAAAATTAGTTAAGGAAGTTGAAATCCCTTCTGGCCATAATCCAGATAAATATATTGTTGAAAGAATAAAAGCTAAATCTCATGATGGACGTATGATACCTATTAGTTTAGTTAGACTTAAAAATTCAAAACAGGACGGAAAATCAAAAATATTATTATATGCTTACGGAGCTTATAAACATAGTGTATCTCCATCATTTAGTGCTTCAAGATTTTGCTTAGTTGATAGAGGTATTACATTCGCAATCGCACATATAAGAGGTGGGGGAGATTTAGGAGACAATTGGCACACAGAAGGGAAAAAGAAACTTAAGAAAAATACTTTTCACGATTATATCGCATGTGCAAATCACTTAATTGAGCAAAGGTATACACATAAAGGCGGATTATGTTTTTACGGAGGTAGTGCTGGAGGACTTACAGGAGGTAGTGTAGCAAATATGGCTCCAGAATTATTTTTTGCAATGTTATTGCTAGTGCCTTTTGTAGATACAATGACAACGATGTTAAATGAAAAACTGCCACTCACACCAGCTGAGTGGGAGCTTTGGGGAAATCCAATTAAAAGTAAAGAGTACTTTGACTACATACTATCTTATTCTCCTTATAATAATTTAAGTAAAAAAAAATACCCACCAATGTTAATCACGTCTTCAATATTTGATAACAGAGTTTTATATTCCGAGCCTGTAAAATATATTGCTAAGTTAAGAGATGTTAAAGAAGATGACAACGAACAATTATTAAAGTGTAAAATGGAAGCAGCTGGTCATGGCGGAATGAGTGGTAGAGATAATGCTATTAAAGAACTTGCTGAAGAATATAGTTTTATTTTAAAGAACGCTAAAGTTTAAATACCATCTTGAAAATTAAAAAAAAGTTACCATATAAATTCTTGTTGATTGCCGAAAGGGATCAACATTAACCTTGCTAACAAAGGAGGAAATATGACAAGTAAGGATCTATCGATCTTTAATTCACTAAGACCTTTTAGCATTGGATTCGATGACATGTTTGATCAGTTCGAGTCTATGTTAGGGAATGGCAGTCTTGCTGTACAAAGCAATTACCCGCCATATAACATTCGAAAAGCAGGCAAAGATAAATATGCTATTGAAGTAGCAGTTGCTGGCTTTAACAAAGACGATGTTGAGGTAGAATATGAAGATAATCTTTTAACTGTAAAAACTAAACAAGTTAAAAGCACTGAGAAAAAAGATGGTGAAGAGATAATTCATAGAGGTATTTCTCAAAGATCTTTTGCCAGATCATTTACAATTGCAGATGATGTAAAAGTAGGTGGTGCTGAGTTAAAAGATGGACTTTTGACAATTTCTTGTGAAAAGATTGTGCCAGAAGCAAAGAAAAAAAGACTTATTGAGATCAAATAAGTTTACCTTACTTGCGGAGCAATCTCCGCAAGTAAACTTTTTTTATTATGGAGATAACAGAAAAATTTGATTGGTTTTGTAAAACTACTTGGTCCAAAAGTGCTTATAATACTTTATGGTGCCTCATTGGATGTTCTATAGGCGACTTTGGAACTATTTATTATTTTCAAATAACTCCTCACTCTTTATCAGTATTTTTAGTAATGTTAATTGCTATAATTAATGGAATAATAACTTCTATCATTCTTGAAACTATAATTTTATTTAGACAAAAGTTTAAGTTAATAGAAGCGTTTAAAATTGCTTGTGGGATGTCACTAATCAGTATGATTTCTATGGAAGTGGCAATGAATTTGACAGACTACTTAATTGTAGGTTCAGCAAAATTAGTATGGTGGGTCGTACCTATAATGTTGCTAGTTGGATTTTTAACACCTTGGCCTTATAATTATTGGAGGTTAAAAAAATTTAATAAAGCTTGCCACTAAAAACAGTTTTTGCTTGTAAAGCCTACAACTTTATTATTACTGTTAATTTCAAATGTTCTTTCGCATTTAATTTTTAATTTTTGTCTTGTGTAAACATAAAACCTATTTTTTGAACTATCTTTAAAACTAACTTTATCAGGCTTTCCAAACTTTATTTTTAATTCTTCTTCAGATTTATTAAGCCACATACTTAATTCTTTTTCTTCCTGCGAAACTTTTTCATCAATTTTATTTGATACAGTTTGACAAGACGCTAAATTAACGAATAAAAAAATTACTATAAAAATTAATTTCATTTTCAACCAAGTGTAGAATATACATCAATTTTATAAACAGAAATATTTATCATAGGTTGTAATTACGAAACTACCTGGTTTTTTAAAAGATTTATTTAGAGAATCATTGTAATCACTGTTTATAGGAGGTTTTTATGCTCGAAAAATATTTTGAATACAAAAAACACAAAACAAACTTTAGAACAGAAGTAATAGCTGGTGTAACAACATTTCTTACAATGGCTTATATAATGTTCTTAAATCCTTTTATTTTATCTGGAGAATTTGCAGGGCCGGAAAAAGGATTTTTTGATTTTGGTGCTGTCTTTACTGCAACAATTGTAGCTACTGCCATAGCTTGTTTTATAATGGCTTTTTACGGAAAAACTTGGCCGATTGGATTAGCGCCGGGAATGGGAATTAATGCTTTTGTTGCATTCGGTGTCGTCGCAGGAATGGGCTATACACCACAACAAGCTTTAGGAGCAGTTTTAGTTGCTGGTGTATTGTTCCTATTGATTTCTTTAACTCCAATAAGAGCCTGGTTAATTAACTCTATTCCAAGAAGTTTAAAGTTAGGAATTGGAGCCGGGATAGGTGGCTTTCTTGCAATAATAGGACTTGAAATCATGGGGGTTGTTGGTGATCACCCTGTTACCTTAGTTACTTTAGGTGACATCAAAAATCCATTAGTTTTACTAGGATGTTTGGCTTTTGTATCCATGGTTGTAATGGAAAAAATGAAAATACGTGGAAACATTATAATTGGAATACTTGTTTTTAGTATTATCGCGTGGGTAACTGGTCTTGCAAAATTTAATGGTGTGGTAAGCAGCCCTCCACCCATGACTTATCTTTTTGCATTTGATCTAGGGGCGGCTTTGACCGCAGGAATGTCAACAGTAATATTTACTTTATTATTTATTGACTTCTTTGATACAGCCGGAACCTTGACTTCTGTTGCAAACGTTGCTGGTAAAGTTGGCAAAGATGGAAAAGTTCAAGACATAAATAAAGCTATGTTGTCTGACAGTGTCGGTACAGTTGCTGGTGCTTTTATGGGAACTACCACAGTAACAAGTTATGTAGAATCGGGAGCCGGTGTAAAGGCTGGTGGAAGAACTGGCATGACTTCTTTAGTAATTGGAGTTTTATTTTTAGCTTGTTTATTTTTCTCTCCATTAGCAACAAGTTTGCCTAAAGAAATCGATGGAGCTGCATTACTATACGTTGCTGTATTATTTATTAGGAATTTAGTAGATATAGAATGGAATGATATAGCTGAGTCAGCACCTGCGGTGGTAGCTTTTATAGCAATGCCTTTAACTTATTCTATAAGTCATGGGATAGCTTTAAGTTTTATAGCTTATGCGCTAATTAAAATTTTCACAGGAAAATTTAATTCTACTTCACCGGCTATCTGGTTAATAGCGGCACTAAGTGTTGCTAGTTTTGCTGTAGCTTAAAAATTTAAAGGGCTGGGAAACTGGCCCTTTTTACTTTTGACTTTTTTTTAAATCTTCAATTCTTATTTCCTCATACTTTTCAAAAGGCTGTACTATCCAAGGATTGTCTTTAAGTTTTTGTGCACAAAAATCAGGTTCAAAAGTCGAGTCTGCTTTTTTCCAAAGTACAGCAGTTTTAATTGATTTAATTTTTCCTTTTAATGGAGGATAATTTTTTAACCAATCAATGCTTTTGTTTAACGTAACTCCAGTATCTGATAAGTCGTCACATAGCAAAATATTACCACTCATCTCTTGCACAGTAGAGCTTAGTTCTCTAGAAAAAACTAGTTCTCCCTGTTGATCCTCAATGTTTTCTCCGGAATAAGACTCCACAGCTAGATATGCACATTTTAATTTAAAAACTCTACTTAAAACATCTATTATGGGCGCTCCACCTCTCATTATTCCTATTAATAAATTGGGTTTAAAGCCACTGTCATAAATCTGTATTGCAAGCTTCTCTACTATTTGATTATACTCTTTCCAATCTATGATTAATTTGTTGGCCATAGAAAAAATTAATTTATTTTAAGGGAGTTGTAAATGAAAGGTTATGTAGTTTGTGTTTATAAAAGTATAAGTAACGAGGAGAAGTTGAAAGAATATGCTGTTAAAGCTAGAGCAGCGGTTGAAAAATATAAAGGGAAATTTTTGATCAGGGGAGGTAAATCTAATTTAAATGAAGGTGAAAAATCACCTAGAACAGTTGTAATTGAGTTTCCATCTTTCGAAGAAGCAAATTCTTTCTACATTTCTACAGAATATCAAGATGCACATTCTATATTAAAGGGTTATGCTATTAGACAGCATCAAACAATTGAAGGTGTTTAATACTGTATTGGTTCATCATCAATTGAGCGCCAGAGATACCAAGTAGCAACAGAGCAGTAAGGGCTAAATTTTTTATAAAGTTTATTTAAAAAACTTTTTGGTGGAAAATATTTTTTTTTATAATTATTTGATATTGCTCTTAAGAGACCAATATCTTGTAGTGGCCAAATATTTGATCTATTGAATGTAAATAATAATATCATTTCCGCAGACCATCTACCTATTTGCCTCAAATTAGATAAATACTCGATAGCTTCTTCATCATTCATCCTTTTAATTAAATTTGGATTAAACTCTTTGCTTAAAGTTTTTTTAGCTAGTTCTTTTATTCCTTTAACTTTTTGTTTGCTTAACCCACAGCCTTTTAAACTAGGTGTGGATAATTTATTTACAATTTTAGGATTTATTCTTCCATTACATTTTTTTTTAAATTTTAAAAAGACTGAATTAGCTGCTGCTACACTTATTTGTTGACCAATTATACTTTTGCATAATGAAAAAAATACATCATTTCTAGTTATCAATGATCCATCTTTATAATTTAAAATTAGTCTAGCCATTACTTTATCTCTTTTAGATAGAATTTTTTTGGCTTTAGACCAGTACCTCGGTGGTTTACTCATGACCTTGGATTTATAATTTGCTTTTTGAGTTTGTTTTCTCTAATGAAAATTATTAGTGAACTAGTTATGACTAGTAAAGCACCAAAAAGTGTTAACAATTTTGGTATTTCACTCCAAATTAAGAAACCAAACACAATTGCAAAAACTAAACTTAGATATTTAATCGGCGTTACTAAGGATGCCTCTGCTAATCTGTAACTTTGAGTAAGTAATAGATTTGCAACACTACCGCATAAACCCATTGTGATAAAAATTGCTAAATCAATTCTTGTTGGTAAAACCCAATCTCCTTTTAATATAGTTGCCATACCTAAGATTGAGCAAAGAAGAGTAAAGTAAAAAGCAATTCTATAATTTGGTTCAGTTTTAGATAAAGATCTAACACTTATAGCTACACAAGCAAAAAAAATGCAAAAGACAATTGGTGTGATATAGTAAAAATTTAATTCAATAAAAGCTGGCTGAACTATTAAAAGCATTCCAATAAATCCTAAAAATACCGCTGACCATCTTTTTATTCCAACTTTTTCAGATAAAAAGAAAATTGAAGCAACAGTAACGAATATTGGTCCTCCAAAAGTTAAGGACACTACGTCGGCTAAAGGCAACTCTCTAAGTCCAATAAATAATGCAATGATAGCTGCTGCACCTGTTATAGCACGAAAAGCATGTAGACCCGGTCTAGATGTTTTGTAAAAGTTAAATAATTTTTCCTTAGGTATTATGAAAAAAATTGGGATAAAACCAATAAAAAATCTTAAGAATAAAACTTGTCCAACAGGATAATAATTAAGCCATTTTACGCAAATATCCATTATAGAAAAGCAAACTACGCTCCCTACCATGTACAATACGCCTATTTGATTTTTAGTAAGCAATTTATTATCCTCATAACTTCATAACATATAAAATTACTTATGCAAAAAATTTACTTTGGGATGGGCTGCTTCTGGAAACCAGAGGAGCAATTTAAAAATATAAAGGGTATATTAGAAACTGAGGTAGGTTACGCCGGAGGGTATAAATCTAAAGTAACTTATGAAGAGGTTTGTCAAGGAAACACAGGTCATGCAGAAGTAGTTAAATTATCATTTGATGAAAATGTTATATCTTTTGAAAAAATTTTAGAACTCTTTTTTAAATTGCACGACCCAACTCAAAAAGACATGCAATTTCCAGACGTTGGGACTCAATACAGAAGCGAAATATTTTATGAAAATGATGGGCAAAGAGACTTAGCAATTAAAACAAAAGACAAATTCAATAAAATTTTAAATAATAAGATTGAAACTAAAATCTCCCCAATTAAAAACTATTGTAAAGCAGAAGAATATCATCAAAAATACATTGAAAAAAATCGCAGATGAATCCTTTAAAAACAACTGGTTGGCTCGCAGAGAATATAGATAAAGTAAAATTGCTTGACGCTACCTGGCATCTGCCAAATTCAGATAGAAACGCATTTCAAGAATATGAGGATGGCCACATCGAAAATTCAATTTTTTTTGACTTAGATAAAAACTCAAATCAAAATGTTTCTCTTCCACATATGCTTCCAAAAAAAGGTGAGTGGGAAAAAATAGTTTCTAGTCTTGGAATTAAAAATAGTGATCACATAGTAATATATGACAATTCTGATGTACTTAGTGCCAGCAGATGTTGGTTTTCATTTATATATTTTGGGCATGATTATAATTTAGTCTCAGTTTTAGACGGCGGATTAAAAAAATGGAATTTGGAAAATAGAACTCTCACTAGTAAGAAAAAAAAATTGACACGCACAAATTATAAAGCTTCAACCAAAAATGAAATGGTAATTGATTTTAAACAAATTGAAAATAACATAATAAAAAAAGATTTTTGTTTAGTTGATGCTAGAGGAGAAAAAAGATTTAAAGGTTTAGAAGAAGAACCAAGAAAAAATTTAAAGAAGGGAAACATAAATGGATCAAAAAACCTTCCATTTTCAAAAGTTATAAACCCTGAAAATAATACCTTTAAAAAAAAAGAGGAATTAGAGAAAATATTCTTAAACCACGACATAAACTTCAATGAAAAATTAGCTTTTAGCTGCGGAAGTGGTATAACAGCCTGTGTCTTAGGTCTGGCTAGTTCTATTATTAATAACAAACTGCCTGTTATATATGATGGTTCTTGGGCAGAATACGGGCTCAAATAAAAATGAAAACATCAACTAAAATTAAAACTTTTATAATTATATTCTTAATTGCAATTACAATTGTTATAACTGCAAGACATTTCGTAGGCTTACACTTTAAAAAAAAATTTAGTGTTAGACCGGCTCCAGGTGTAATAGTAAAAGAGGTTGAGAAATCACAATTTTATAAAAGTATTGAAACATTCGGTACCGCAATAGCTCAAAATTCTAAAACATATAGGATCAAAAAAGAAAACATAATAGGGAACTTAAGAATAGAAAATAGGTTTGTTAAAAAAGGAGAGATCATTGCTGCTTTAAAAAATAATGATAATGTTATAGCAGAATTTGCTGGAAAACTTGGTAAAAGAGAAATTGCTCAAGGAGTTCTAGGATCTGATAGCTTGATTATAACTTTAGATGATTTAAAAAAGATTGTAATTGATATTAAAATTCCCGAGACTTATGTTGGAATACTAAAACCAGGACTAAAAGCAGAAATAACTAGTTCTGCAATTTCACAAAAAAATTTTAAAGGCAAAGTATCTTCTATTAGCTCAAGAATAGACCCTTCAACGAGATCAATTTTAGCAAGAATTTCCGTGAATAATAAAAATTTTGAAATTATTCCAGGCCAATTAATGACTGTAAAAATAATATATGATGAAATTAATCAGATAGGTGTCCCCGAGAGTGCAGTAACAATTCAAGGAAGTACTTCTTTTGTTTACATTGTAAAAAACAATATTGCTGAAAAAAGAAATATCAAAATAGGAAATAGAAATTTTGGTAAGATTTCTGTTGTGTCAGGAATAGAGGAAGGGGATATGGTGATTTCTGAGGGTGTTTCTAAAGTAAGAAACAAATCTAAAGTAAAAATTATCAATACTAAATAATAGAATGTTTTTAACAGATTTATCAATTAAAAGACCTGTAGTTGCCTCTGTGATGAGCTTGGTTTTAGTAATTTTTGGTTTATTTACTTTTAATGAAATACCTACAGATGAATTGCCGGATGTTCAACCTCCTGTGGTCACTATACAGACTGAGTATAAAGGTGCTTCTGCAGAAATAATTGATACTCAGATAACTCAAAGAATAGAAGATTTTGTTGGGGGAACACCTGGATTAGAAACTATAGATTCTTTTAGTGAGGATGAAAGTTCTAGAATTACTCTTACTTTTGAAAACAATTTAGACTTAGACGATGTAGCTAATGACGTAAGAAGTTCTGTTGCTAGAGTATTGGATAATCTCCCAGACGGAGCTGAACAACCTGAGATTTTCAAACAAAGTGCCGGTATGAGAACAACAATGTGGTTATCTTTCAGTTCAGATACTATGACGGACTTAGAGCTAACTGATTATGCTGATAGATATCTAACTGATTTATTTTCAACTGTAGAAGGAGTTGGTAGAGTTCGTTTAGGAGGGGAAAGAGATCTATCTTTAAGAGTATGGCTTGATCCTATTGCTCTTGCAGCAAGAGATTTAACTACACAAGAGGTGGAATCTGTCTTAAGAAAAGAAAATGTTGAGTTTCCTGCAGGAAGAATAGAGTCTAAAGATGTTGATTTAACTATTAAGTTAGATAAAGCCTATAAAAATTTAGAAAGCTATAAAAAATTACCACTTAAAAGAGCGAGAGATGGTTCAATTATTACACTTTCTGATGTAGCTAGAGTCGAGCTCGGAGCGGAGTCAACTAGAACCTTATTTAAAGGAAATGGAAAACAAGTTGTCGGTATTGGTATTTATCAACAGTCTGATGCTAATACTATTAAAGTAGCAAATGGAATAAAGAATAAGATCAAAGAAATTAGACCTGGATTACCTCCTGGAACATCTTTAGAGGTTTCTTTCGATAGAAGTAATTATATAAAGGCTGCAATAAAAGAAGTTTATAAAACTTTATTTATTGCTTTAATATTGGTGACAATAATAATCTATCTCTTTTTAGGTAATATCAGAGCATTAGTGGTGCCCCTTATAGCCTTGCCAGTTTCTTTAATATCTACTTTTTTATCAATATACTTTTTTAATTTTTCAATAAATCTATTCACATTAATGGCTCTAGTTTTAGCAATAGGGATAGTTGTCGATGACGCTATTGTAATGCTCGAGAATATCGTAAGAAGAATAGAACTAGGAGATACACCTCTAGTTGCTGCTTACAAAGGAGCAAAACAAGTTTCTTTTGCAATTATAGCTACTACAGTTGTATTAGTTGCAGTATTTGTTCCGCTTGTATTTATCAAAGGTATCACTGGTGTTTTATTTACTCAAACTGCAATTACTTTGGCTTCAGCAGTTGTTATATCAAGTTTTGTAGCGCTTTCTTTGAGTCCAATGATAGGTAGTAAAGTTTTAAGAAAAAATATGAATAAGTCGAAAATTGTAATCAAATTTGAAAAATTTTTAAAAAATATAACTTCAGTTTATAAACAATCTTTAATAACTTGGGTGCGAAAGAGAAAAATTATAATTTCATTTTTAGGAATTGTATTATCTCTAACTATTTTTTTATTTAATTATGCACCAAAAGAATTAATTGCTCCAGAAGACAGGGGTGCTTTTTTCGTAATAGTAAAAGCTCCACAGGGATCAGGGTTCAATTTTACAAAGTCTAAAGCTGAAGATATTGAAAATCTTTTATTGCCTAGTGTTGGTAATGGAGAATACAGAAAATTAATATTACGAGTCCCTGGATTTGGAAAATCAGCAAAACAAGTGAACAGTGGTTTTATAATAGTTCTTTTAGAACCGTGGGCTAAAAGAGACCGTCATGGTGTTAAGATAATGAGAGAGTCTTTCGGAAAAATTTCTCAAGTGCCAGGTGTATTAGCGTTTCCAATAATGCCTCAAGGTATAAGAACAGGCGGCGTAGAAAGTCCAGTTCAATTTGTGATTTTAGGAAATACGTATGATCAATTAATAGAATGGAAAAATATTATTAAAAAAGAAGCAAGAAAGAATCCAGGACTAACATCAATACAGGATGACTTTGATTTAAACAAACCCCAACTTAATGTTCAGATAGATCAAAAAAAAGCTGCTGATCTAGGTGTTTCAACAGAGGATATAGGAAGAACAATTGAAACTATTTTTGGATCTAAACGTGTAACAAATTTTACTAGGGATGGGAAAGAATATTCAATCATCCTTCAAGGCGATATTAAAGATAGACAAGAACCGGACAGTATTAGTAAAGTTTTTGTTAGATCTAATAATAATGGTAAACTTGTATCAGTCTCAAATCTAATTCGATATGATGAAGAGGGTCAGTCACCTTTTTTAGCAAGATACAATAGGCAAAAAGCTGTAACAATTTCAGCTAGATTAGTGGGTGATTACTCTTTGGACGAAGCTTTAAATTTTTTAGTTAAAGTTGTTGAGAATAATGTTCCAGAGGCAAAAATTGCTTATAAAGGAGAAAGCGAAGAGTACAAGAAAACTAATACAGAATTATATATCATATTTATATTAGCTTTGGTTACGGCATATTTAGCAATGTGCGCACAATTCGAAAGCTGGAGACACCCACTAACTATAATGCTAACTGTTCCCCTAGCAATATTAGGAGGTTTATTAGGAATATTGGTAGTAGGCTCATCTTTAAATATTTATAGTCAAATAGCTCTAATTATATTGATTGGCCTGTCAGCCAAAAATGGAATCTTAATTGTAGAATTTGCAAATCAACTAAGAAAAGAGGGTAAAAATTTAGAAACATCAATAATAGAGGCCGCATCCATAAGATTTAGACCTATTTTAATGACAAGTCTTTCAACTATTATAGGAGTCCTTCCCCTTATACTGGGCTCAGGGCCAGGAGCTGCAAGTAGACTTACTGTAGGAATAACTATATTTGGTGGAATGCTTTTTTCCACTTTTTTTACTTTATATGTGATTCCAACGATTTATTCTATTATTGGAAAGAATACCCAAAGAATCGATGCTGTTGAAATTGAATTAAATAAGCAGCTTAAAAAATAATATACTTATTTTTATCTAAGTTTTTTTTACAAGAAGTTAATTGCTTCCTATATTTTGAAGCCATTTCTTTTACTGACTTAGCGTAGATGATGGCTTTTTTATCTTTAGAATAATTTTTATAATCCCCCCAACCCTTGTAATAAGCTAAGTATTGTTTGTAAGCATTTTTTTTTGAAATTCTTAAAATCTTATTGGTTTTATTAATGTACCAGCCGATAAAATCAACCGAGTCTTTAAATCTCGCCCTTGTTGCTAAAGGATTTTTAGTCTCTCTTTTATATTGTTCCCATGTTCCCTTTACAGCTTGTGAATATCCAAATGATGAAGAAGGTCTTTTAAAAGGGATAACCTTGAAGAGCTTTTTTCTTGGTGGTTTAGCCAACCAATTAAAGTCACTTTCTTTTTTTACAAAAGCTAATTGTAAATGTATTGGGGCTCCCCATTTTTCATAAGAGGCTTTGGTATGTTTATACCACAGATATCTTTCTTCAAATATTGCACAACTATTCTGAGTATTTTTTGGAATTGAAGAGCATGCTGATAAAATTAAAAAAATAAATATAATTAATTTTTTTCTATAAAGAATCACTGATCAATTTATACTAAATATTAATTAAGCTTTCTCCATTTTTCTGGGTTTAAAAATTTACCTTGCCACAAACCTAGCTTATTTTCTCTAGCGAAATCTTCATCAGGTATATATTCTTTTGAATATCGTCTATAAGCTACTGCATGACCGTTTCTAACCATCCACCGGTTAAGGTTTATTTTACCTTTGAAACACTTAGCTAAGTATCTTTTATATCTGTCCTTAGTGAGAGAAATACATTTAATTTTTGATCCTTTAACCTTGGCTTCTAAATTTTCTTTTGAATGCTTTCCGCAATAATAATTTTCATAAAATGTATAGCCTATAATTGATGAAATTTTAAGTTTTTCTTTTTTACATTTTTGTTTCATTTCTGGAGCGTCTATACCCTCAAGTCTTATTTTATAATTATTAATATATACAGTATCGCCATCCACAACTTTAGGAATTCCAATTATCTCTTGGGCTAAAATGTTAGTGGAAAACATTAAAAATATTATTATTGTTCGCATAATTTAATTTTTTAACTTTTTAATAAAAATTAGTGTAAAAAAGGCAGATAAAACTCCTGCACTATTAGCAAATAGATCATTAAGTTCAAAAGCTCTGTTAGGAATTATTAAATGCAACAATTCAAATAAGACTGAAACACAAATTAAAAAAGGGAAACTATAAATTATTTTTTTATGTTTGATGTGTATAATAAAACTAAGAATACCCAAATAAAAAAAGAATATCAGATGGTTAATTGAGGTACCGATTGGATTAGAAATTAGATTAGGTTGTTTTTCAAGATCACCATATAACAAAAAACCAATTAGACTACCTGGAAATAAGTATAAAATTAGCAACACTATTAAAGATAAATAGTATGTATGTTTTATTGCTTTAAATATAGTATATTTCATTTTGATATTATTATAGTACAAAATAATTGAATAAACTATTATGAGCAAACTAATCCTTACTAGACATGGTCAAAGTATCTGGAATGCAGAAAATAGATTTACAGGATGGGTGGATATAGATCTATCAGAAAAAGGTGTTGAAGAAGCAGAAAAATCAGGAGACCTGATAAAAAAGCTTAATATCAAAATTGATATTTCTTATACTTCTTTTTTAAAAAGAGCGATTAAAACTTTGACGACTATACTTCAAAAAAATGATCTTGAGCTTAAATTTAATACTGCTTGGCAGTTAAATGAGAGACATTACGGGTCATTAACTGGTCTTAATAAAGACGAAACTAAAAAAAAAATTGGTGAGGAACAGTTTAAAAAATATAGAAGATCATGGGATATTCCTCCTCCCCCAATGCAAGAAGACAGTAAATATCTATCAAATTTCAGTCCATTAAATGGAAGTATTCCGATTGGAATGACTCCATTTGCTGAGTCTTTAAAAAATACTTATGAAAGAGTAATTCCTTTTTATGAAAATGAAATTAAAAAAAATCTTATTGAAGATAAAAATATTCTGGTTTCAGCACATGGAAACTCTTTAAGAGCGCTATTCAAATATTTATTCAAAATTTCAGATGAAAAAATTAATGAATTGGAAATTCCAACTGGCAATCCATTAGTGATTGAATTTGAAAAAAATTTAAAGATTGAAAAATATTTTTATTTAGATAGAGCAAGAGCCAAAAATATAATTTTTAATCAATAAAATCTAAATTAGAAATTTTATTATACATCTCTTCAGTGTTAAGATGGTAAAACTTTTGACTACTTTCTAAACCAGAAAGCTTATTATTGTTTATTAATTTGTTCCAAACTTCATTCATTGAAAAAACTTTTTTGTCAATCGGATCTAGATAGTTTCTGTGTAATAGTTGAAGGCCAGTAAAAATAAGATTGTTTTCAGTATCTTTGGAGACTATGTTATTTCTTAAATTAAAATCTCCTTTAAAAGAAGTGTCGAAAGATAGTCTTTTATTAACTAATAACAAACATGGTTTTTTAGTCTTGAAATAAATTTTCTCTAAAGATTTCATTTCGCTTGTATAATCTGTTGACCACAACGTATCTGGGTTTAAGACAAAAAAAGGATTTTTACCAAAAATTTTTGTTCCTTCTTTTACTCCACCACCGGTATCTAGTAGTAAATCTTTTTCATTCGAAATGATTATTTTTACTTTTGTTTTAAAATTTGAAACAAATTTTTCAACTTGATCTGCTAGATAATGAACATTTATAGTTATTTGTTCTATCCCATAATTTTCTAAAAGATTAATAGATCTTTCTAATAAACTTTTACTTCTTACTTTTATTAATGGTTTGGGTATTTTTAAGGTTAAAGGTTTCATTCGTGTTCCAAGTCCTGCGGCTAATATCATTGCATGTTTTACATTCATAAATTATTAATTTTTTTTAATTTTTTTATCTTTACGTGTTTGTTTAATAGTAATTGAAAATTTTTAAAAATGGGATTTTTAAGCCGTCTATTAATTAAACTCCAAGTGTGAGGTAAAAATCTCAAATAAAATGACTTATTATCCCTTTTGCTTAATCTAACAAATATTCCTAAAATTTTGAAATTTCTTTGAACTGATAAAATATCGTAATCGTTTTTTAAATTCTGAAAATTTTCTCCCTTAAATTTTGACTTTGAATAGTAAAATTTTAGAAGTTTATTTTGTAAATTAATAGGCAGTTTTATTCTAACATCATCAATTAGTGAAGCTACATCGTAAAGAGGATTGCCAATTATTGCATCTTGGCTGTCAACCAAACCAAAAGTTTTTTTGTTAACCATAATGTTTGAAGCATGAAAATCTCTATGTACAAAAGTATTATTTTTGAAATAAAGTTTTTTATAAATTTTATTTAGTTCTATTTTTAAAATTCTTTTAATTTTACTAATTTTTAAATTTTTTGAACTAAACTTGAGATACCAATCAAAAAACAAATCGGACTCTTTGTGAAGATTCTGTAAAGAATATTTTTGAAATTTAAATTTGTATTTTCCTAAATAGTAGTTTTTTTTAATCTTTATTTTTTGTAATTTCAAAATAATTTTTATTAAATCTTTATAATAATTAAATTTATTTCTTTTTTTTGAAATTATGTCGTAAAAGGATTTTTCCCCTAGGTCCGAAATTTCAATCATATTATGCTGATAATGATTACTTATGAGTTTAGGTGCATTAATTTTATTTTCCTTAAGAATTTTATTTATTATTGCGTAAGAAATTAAATTTTTAAATTTTTCTTTATTGGCTTTGACTATAATTGAAGTTCTATTTCCTTTTTTCAATCTATAAAATTCTCTAAATGAAGCATCTCCAGAAATTTTTTTTAATCTATAATTCATTAAAATCTTTCCATTTACCTGTTCCTAGTAGTTTTAGTTTTCTCTCATTATCATGTTGAGCATAGTCTAGATGAATTTCTAATTTATCAGATTTATGAATTTTTATTAAACTTGGCCATTCTATAATTTTTATAGCATTTTCATTTTCTTGAAAAATGCCTAAATTATTTAGTTCTTTTTCATTCTTAAGTCTGTACAGATCGTAATGCATGATTTTATATTTCTTTAAATCGTACTCATATAACAAGTTAAAAGTAGGGCTTAATACTTCTGTAGCCTTTGAGCCTTCTTTTTTTTGTAAATAATTAATCAAATATCTTGTAAATGTAGTTTTTCCAACTCCAATTTCTCCTGTCAAAAAAATACAGTCTTTTTCTTTTAAGTGATCTGCTACTTTTTCTGAAAGCGAGTTGAGTTGATCTAAAGATTTTATAATCATTAGCTACTAGTTTAGTAGCGGTAAGTATCTGGTTTAAATGGCCCTGATTGTTTAACGCTAATATAATCTGCTTGATCTTTTGACATTTTTGTTAATTTTGCTCCTACTTTTTCTAAATGAAGCATTGCAACTTTTTCATCTAAATGTTTTGGTAATACATAAACTTTATTCTCATATTTATCTGAATTATTCCATAGTTCGATTTGAGCGATAACTTGATTTGTAAAAGAAGCACTCATAACAAAACTTGGATGTCCAGTAGCACATCCAAGATTAACAAGTCTTCCCTCTGCAAGTAAAATAATCCTTTTTTTACTTGGTAATTCTATCTCATGTACTTGTGGTTTAATTTCATCCCACTTATAATTTTTTAAGGCTTCAACTTGAATCTCATTATCGAAATGACCAATGTTGCAAAGTATAGCTCTGTCTTTCATATTTCTCATATGGTCAGCGGTCACAATATCCTTGTTACCAGTCGCTGTAACAACGATATCGGCATCCTTAATCGCCTCATCCATTAAGACTACCTCGTAGCCTTCCATAGCAGCTTGTAGAGCGCAAATAGGGTCGGTCTCAGTGACAAGCACTCTCGCACCTGCCTGTCTTAAAGAAGCAGCACTACCTTTGCCAACATCGCCAAAACCAGCTACGATAGCAACTTTACCTGACATCATAACATCTGTTGCTCTTTTAATTCCATCCACGAGACTCTCTCTACAGCCATAAAGATTATCAAATTTAGATTTTGTTACTGAGTCGTTTACGTTGATAGCTGGGATTAGTAACTGGTTATCTTTTTCCATTTTTTTAAGTGCTAAAACCCCAGTGGTGGTTTCCTCTGAAACACCTTTTACATTTTTAAGTAAATCTTTATACTCTTTGTGCATTAAAGCTGTAAGATCTCCACCATCATCTAATATCATATTTGGAACCCAGTTTTTTTTTCCTTCAATAGTTTGTTTAACACACCACCAATACTCTTTTTCGGTCTCGCCTTTCCAAGCAAATACTGGGATACCTGCTTTTGCAATTGCTGCAGCAGCATGATCTTGTGTGGAAAATATATTACAAGATGACCATCTACATTCAGCACCTAGTTTTATCAAAGTTTCAATAAGCACTGCTGTTTGAATAGTCATATGTAAACAACCTAATATTCGAGCGCCTTTAAGAGGTTTTTCTTTACCATACTCTTTTCGTATAGCTATTAACCCTGGCATCTCTGTTTCTGCAAGAGAAATTTCTTTTCTACCAAATTCTGCTAGTTTTAAATCTTTTACTTTAAAATCTTCTGCCATAATTCATCGGTTTTTAACAATATAAACTACCCTAATCAAGTAAGATCTAGGATAAAATTTTTGGTAACAAGACTTTTACCTGAGCCCCTTTTTGATTTATTCTATTTGATGCGGCTATAGCCCCCTTATGCAGCTCTACTATGTTTTTAGCAATATTTAAGCCTAAGCCAGAATGTTCTCCAAACTTTGATGGTCTGTTACTATAAAATCTTTTGAAGATTTTTTGTGGGGCGGCTTCAGTAAAACCAGGTCCTTGGTCTTTTATAGTCATTACAAAATTATTTGACGTTTCTGTAAGGTCAATTTCAATCTTTTGTTTGTCCGAACTAAAAGAAATAGCATTATCAAGTAGATTAGCTATGACTTGCTCAAGTCTATTTTCAATGCCAATTATGAAGTAGTTCTTTTCATCTTTATTTGAAAAATTTGTTAGTATCTCTATGTTTTTGTTTTGGTTTACAAGATCTTGTTTGAAATCTTCAACTACATTTAAGATAATTTTCATTAAATTAACTTTTATCATTTTTTCTCGGGATAACGATGCCTCATCTTTAAGCATTTGAGAATAATCTGTAATCAATCTTTCAATTCTTTCAACATCATGATTAATTATCTCAAATAATTTATTTCTGTCTTTTGGATTCTCTGTTTTATCTAGCAGCTCCGATGCACCTTTTAATGAAGCTAGCGGATTTCTAATTTCATGGGCTAAGTCCGTGGAAAATGTTTCTGCTCTAGTAGTTCTTTTTTGGAGCTCTTTTGTCATTTCGTCTATTGATTTTGTTAATTTTCCTACTTCATCTTCTCTAACAAAAAATTTTTGTATATCAATATTTTGATCTGACTTATTTTTAATGGCTTCTGTAAAAGAAACTAAAAATTCAATTGGTTTTAATATATATTTATTTAAGAACATTGAAAAAATCAAAATAACTAACGCTATTGCTAAAACAGTTCTGATTATAAAATTTTTTCTTTCTGAGACAGCTATTAAAATATCGTTGGCTTCATTGGTGACAACTATATAGCCAGCTGTATCATCTTTTAATCTAAGCTCACTAATAGTAGTAACAAAAAAAGAGTTGTTGATTTTATTTTCAATAGTAATTGGTTGATTTTTATATTTATTTTTAATTATATTTGGTATCGAATTTTTTTCAGAACCATCTTCTGATAAAGGTTTTCTCTCAATTTGTTTTCTTACAACCCCTTCTTCTATGACTTCATCTGATTTTTCAAAAACACTTGTATCTAAATCTAATATATTCGTGTCTCCTATCAAGTTGGCATTCTTAGAAAAAAATTGAACTCTATCAAGGCCTTGAAAAAGGAACCTAGTGGACAATAAGAACTGTTTAATGCCCTCTTCATCAAACTCAACACCTAATCTTTCAATATGATCTGAAGTGTTATTTATTATTATGAAATGATTAGATGAAACTTTTTTTACTAAATTAGGCTGTATTGCATTAAGGTAAAAGATAGTTAATAGTCCCAAAACAGAAAATATCGAAAAATTAAAAAGTAAGAATTTTCTTAAAATTGATGATTTTTTTTTCTTTTTCATTAACTAACATTCCATCTATATCCACTTCCATATCTTGTTTCAATTGCTGAAAATTTCTCGTCTACCTTTTTGAATTTTTTTCGAATTCTTTTCACGTGGCTATCAATAGTTCTATCCTCAATTTCAGTGTTTTCTTTATAAGCAATATCCATTAAATGAGCTCTTTCTTTGATTACACCTGGTCTTTTAGCTAATTCTTTAACTATAAGAAATTCTGTGGTCGTAAGTTTATCTGGTAAAGCCTTGCCATTCCATTCGCACTCCAATTGGGATGGGTCTAGTTTTAATTTCCCGTGAGTTATTATATTTTTAGTATCTTCTACCTTATCTGCTTTTTTTCTTAATTGAACTCTGATTCTCTCTACTAAAATTTTCATTGAAAAACCGCCAGATTTTTTTACAAAATCATCAGCTCCAAGTTTTAATCCAAGTAACTCGTCTACTTCTTCATCTTTAGAGGTTAAAAATATAATAGGGATAGACATTTTTTTTCTTATTTTTTTTAATAATTCCTCACCATCCATTCTGGGCATTTTAATATCTAAAATAGCAAGATCTGGAGGATTTCGAGTAAGACCTATTAGTGCAGACTCTCCGTCTATGTATGTTTGTACTTTAAAGCCTTCTCTTTCTAAAGCTATGCTTATACTTGTCAAAAGATTTCTATCATCATCTACTAAAGCTATTGTGTGACTCATAATTAATTTATCATAATCAAATTGTCAAAATTTAGGCGACAATTTTTTATTAATGTGCCTCTCCCCAATTATATCCTGAATTCACACTTACTTCCAATGGAATTGAAAACATGTGGTGCTCAGAAGATGAGACTGATGTCATAACCTTTTTGATCAATTTCTCATTGCTTTTTTGATCATTTTTTGTGCTTTCAAATACAAGCTCATCATGAATTTGAAGTAACATCTTTGCACTTATTTTATTTTCTTTTTCTATCATTTTATCAATATCAATCATCGCCAATCTTATTATATCTGCAGCGGATCCTTGTATTGGAGCATTAATTGCTGCTCTTTCTTGAAATGATCTAACACTAAAATTTTTATCATTTATATTTCTCAAGTGAATTTTTCTTCCAAAAATATTATTTACATATCCATTTTTCCTACAAAATTTTATTGTAGTGTTCATATAATCTTTAATTTCGGGAAACTTTTTAAAATATTCATTTATAAAATTTTGAGCTTCATTATTTGATACTGAAATTTGTTTTGCTAAACCATATTGAGTTATGCCGTATATAATCCCAAAATTAATTGCTTTTGCTTTTCTTCTCAAATCTTCGTTTATTTTGTTAATGGGCGCGTTAAACACCTGACTAGCAGTCAAGGAATGAATATCTATATTGTTTTTAAAAGCTTTTTTAAGTTCTTTTACATCTGCCATGTCAGCAAGTATTCGCATTTCAATTTGATTGTAATCAGCAGAAATTAAAACGTTACCTTTATCGGCGATAAATGCTTTTCTAATTTCTTTTCCATCAGCAGACTTTATTGGAATATTTTGTAAGTTTGGGTCGCTTGATGCAAGTCTGCCGGTATTAGTTGCTGCTAGTAAAAATGAAGTATGAACTCTTTTTGTTTTTCGATTTATATGATCCTGTAAAGCATCGGTATAAGTGCTTTTTAATTTAGAGTCTTGTCTCCATTCTAATACTAATTTTGGAAATTTATGGCCTGTTAACGCAAGATCTTCAAGTATTTTAGCACTTGTTGCTAAGCTACCTTTCTTTGTTTTTTTCAGTTTTGTAATTTTCAAGTCATTATAAATTATTTCTCCTAGTTGTTTTGGTGAACCTATATTAAATTTTTTACCTGAAATTTTAAAAATCTCTTTTTCTTTTTTTACGAGTCTTTCCTCAAATTTTTTAGATAATTTTTTTAAATAAATATCATCAATTTTTATTCCACTCATTTCTAATTTCGATAATAATTTGATCATAGGTTTTTCAAATACTTCATAAATTTTATTAAGTTTTTCGTTATCAACTCTATCTTTTAAAATATTATAGAGTCTTAGGGTAACATCAGCATCTTCTGCTGCATATTTAGTGGCATCTTTTAGATTTACCTCTGAAAAACTTAATTGTTTTTTACCTGATCCTACTACTTCTTTATATGTAATTGTTTTATGGCCCAGGTGTATCTCCGATAAGATATCCATATTATGTCTGTTATTTCCTGCATCCAAAGTATACGAAAGAAGCATAGTGTCTTCTATTGGCTCAATTTCAATTCCATATTTTTTAAATATCATGAAATCATATTTGATATTTTGACCAACTTTTTTAATACTTGAGTCCTCAAGAATTTTTTTAATCTTTTTTAAAACTAAATCTTTGTTCAAATTTTTTACATTTTTATGTGCTATGGGAATATAATACGCTTCGTTTGTATCACAACAAAAAGAAATACCCACTAGCTCAGCATCGATAGGGTTAAGCGAGGAGGTTTCACAATCAACTGAGATTATAGATTTTTCATACAATTTATTAATTAAATTATCTAGGTCTATTTCTTTTAATATATTTTTATAATTGTTTATGTCTACTTTTGTAGTTTTAGATTGTTCTTCTTTTCCTTTTTTCTCACTCTCAGTGCTTTCACCATAGAAATTAATGGCCAAACTTAATAATCTGTTAAACTCCATCTCTCTTAAAAAATTAAATAAATTTTCTTTATTTACATCTTTTAAGATAAAACTACTCAGCTCATCTTTAACTGGAACATTAGATTTTAAAGTTACCAGTTCTCTACTCAACAAAGCTTTTTCTTTGTTTTCTATTAATGTTTCTCTCCTTTTATTTTGTTTAATCTCTGAAGCATTATTTAATAGAGTGTCTAAATCTTTATATCTATTAATAAGTTCTGCAGCTGTTTTAATACCAATGCCTGGTACTCCGGGAATATTATCTGATGAGTCTCCAGCTAATGACTGAACGTCTATCACTTGATCTGGTTTAACTCCAAATTTTTCTATTACCTCTTTTTCTCCAATAATCTTATTTTTCATTGGATCGTACAGCCTAATATTTTTTGAAACGAGCTGCATTAAATCCTTATCGGACGAGATAACTGTAACTTTAGCTCCCAATTTAGTAATTTGTTTTGCGTAAGTTGCTATTAAATCATCTGCTTCATAGTTTAATAATTCTATTGAAGGCAAATTAAAGGCTTTTACTGATTTTCTTATATATTCGAATTGAGGCGCTAAATCCTCGGGTGCCTCACTTCTGTTTGCTTTATAATCTTTATATATTTCATTTCGAAAATTTTTTCTTGCAGAGTCAAAGATAACTGCAAAGTGTGTTGGTCTCTCTTTGCTATCATCAGCTCTTGAATCTTCTAATAATTTGAATAGCATAGAACAAAAACCGCTTACCGCACCAGTTGGTAAACCGTCACTTTTTCTTGAAAGAGGTGGCAAAGCGTAATAGGCTCTGAAAATATAACCTGAGCCATCAATTAAATAAAAATGGTCTGAATTTTTAATTTTACTCATAATTTATAATACCTAAAATTAATGTTATATTAAAATTTTATGATGAAAACTGCCTTATCTGTTGAAAACCTTTCAAAAGTATATTTACGAGAGAAAAAAAAGAATTCCAACGTAAACGCATTAAATAATATTACTCTTGAAGTAAAACAAGGTGAAATTTTTGGTTTATTAGGTCCAAACGGAGCCGGTAAAACCACATTTTTGAGTATATTGGCTGGTACAGTAATTAAAACAAGCGGCAAAGTAAATGTTTGGGGATTTGATTTAGATAAAAATCCAAGACAAGTAAGAGCATCGATTGGAATAGTGCCGCAAGAAGTAAATTTAGATGCTTTTTTTAGCCCAAAAAAATTATTAGATTTACAGGCTGGCCTTTATGGGGTCAAGAATAGTGAAAAAATTACTGAAACAATTTTAAATCTCGTTTCTTTGAATAAACAGGCAGATAGTTACTCTAGAAATTTATCAGGTGGGATGAAAAGAAGATTGTTGATCGCTAAGGCAATGGTTCATCAACCTCCAATTCTTGTGTTGGATGAGCCTACAGCGGGAGTGGACGTTGAATTAAGAAAGAACTTATGGGAAAACGTTAAAGAGCTTAATAAAATAGGCGTCACTATAATACTAACTACTCACTATTTGTTTGAAGCTCAAGAAATGTGCGATCGAATAGCAATAATAAACAAGGGTAATTTAGTGGCTTTGGATACTACCAGAAAACTTTTGGAAAGGATTAAAACAAAAAAAATTGCATTTAAGCTTAATCAATTTGACACAAACCTTTCTCTAAATTTACCAAACGTTAAATTTCAAATAGAGTCAAATGACACAATTATAGTCAATTATGAAAAAGAATCAGTTAATTTTGAACAATTAATAAATTATCTCAAAGAAAAAAACTTGAAAATACTTGATATTTCAATAGATGAAGGTGACCTTGAAGATGTATTTCTTCAATTAACAAAAAACTAGAAAATTTCTTTAAATAGATGTAAGCTTAATTATGGAGTTGGTAAAAAATTTAAAACAAATAAAAATTGTAAAGTACTTTCTTATAATTTTACTAAGCTCAACTTTGTTGGCGATTTCTGCAAAATTAAAAATACCATTTTACCCTGTACCAATGACTATGCAGACTTTTGTGGTTCTTTTAATTGGCGTGTGTTTTGGATGGAAACTAGGTGGGACAATTATTATTTTTTATTTATTAGAAGGTATAGTTGGGCTACCCGTATTTTCAGGAACTCCTGAAAAAGGATCTGGTATTGTATACTTTGTTGGACCAACGATGGGATACTTATTGGGATTTTTATTTGCTGCGGTTCTTTGTGGTATTTTTAAATTTGATAAAAATATTGTTTTGAATTTTCTAAAATTAGTTCTAAGTGTAAGTATTATTTATCTTTTAGGCGTTATATGGCTAGGTACATTAATCGGATGGGATAAGCCAATAATAAATTTAGGTATTAAACCTTTTTTATTAGCAGAGCTTTTTAAAATGACTCTGCTATCTATTATAATTACTTTATTTAATGATAAGTTATATATTTTGAAAAAATGAATATAAACTTATCTTGGAGATCTTTTAGATAAAATTCTCTGCAAAGTTCTTCGATGCATTTTCAAACGTCTTGCTGTTTCAGAAACGTTTCTATTACAAAGTTCAAATACCCTGTGAATATGCTCCCATTTTACCCTATCAGCGGACATTGGATTTTCTGGTGGCTTGGCTTTCGACTCTGGGGCTGCTAATAAAGCTGATTCTACGTCGTCTGCATCCACTGGTTTAGCAATATAATCAATGGCTCCTGCTTTCACAGCTGCTACTGCTGTTGGTAAGTTTCCATAACCTGTTAACATCACTATTCGACTGTCTGATTTACTCTTATAAAGCTCTTTTACGACGTCTAAACCATTTCCATCTTCTAACCTTAGGTCAACTACAGCGAAGTTTGGGGGTGATTTCTTCACAATTTCAAGCCCTTCGGACACTGATTTCGCCTCTTTAACCATAAAACCCTTTTTCTCCATTGCTCTAGACAATCTTCCTCTAAGAGGATCATCATCGTCGAGGATTAGTAAGGATTTGTCTTCAAAATCACTTAAATTTAGCTGCGGTGTTTGTAAATTTGTCTTTCTCATACGACATATATAGGGTCTCTAATAGTATTTTCAACCCACACCGGTAGAAAATTCATACATCTCTGCTATGCATTTTTTTCTTTACATTAAGGTGAAAAAAACCCTAAATGCGAACTGTTAAGAGTTTTTTATAAATTTTTTGAAAACTCTTTTGTGTTAATTAAAGGGAGACACATTAAATGGAAAAATTTAGTAACGTTAACGAGCTAGTTAACACACTTAAACCAGTAAATCCAATATACTGTATACGCCCAGATACCATAAAAAATTCAGTCAAGGTCTTTAAG
>CACKFY010000004.1 GCA_902599495.1 uncultured Pelagibacteraceae bacterium
TTCTTTTTATGTATCCCTTGCTAGTAATGTTCAAAACTACTGACTCTTTCTGAATGGTTTCTTCTATATTATAGTTTAACACTGCATCAATAATTTTAGTTCTCCGCGGAACTGCAAATTTGTCTTTAATATTATTAAGTTCATTTTTAATTAATTTATAAAGTTCTTTTTTAGAGTTTAATATTTTATTAAGTTCTATGATTAAATTTGCTAATTTATTAATTTCGTTCTCAATTTCTGATATTCCAAACGCAGTCAATTTTTGTAGTCTTAGTTCAAGAATAGCTATAACCTGATTTGTAGATAAAGAATAAGAATGTATATTCTTTTTTTTTTCAATTAATGTGACTAACTTGGAGCTTTTTTTTATTTTCCATTTTTTATTTAAGAGGTTTTTTTTTGCTATTTCGTTATTTTTCGAATTTTTGATAATTTTTATAATAGCATCAATATTTTCAACCGCTGTGGCTATACCAATTAAAATATGTGCCCTTTCCTCAGCCTTTTTTAAATCGTATTTTACTCTTTTAAGAACGGTTGTTTCTCTAAATTTTAAAAATTCTGAAATGAATTCTTTTAAATTTAAAATTTTTGGTTTGTTATCTACTAAAGCTAAAGTATTAAAACCAAATGAACTTTCAACGTTTGTCAGTTTGTATAATTGTCTTCTTATAGTTTCGGGTTCTACACCTCTTCTTAGCTCAATAACTATACGTATACCTTCCCTATTAGACTCATCCCTAATGTCACTGATTCCTTCAATCTTTTTATCCCTGGCTAATATTGCAATTCTCTCATTTAAAACTGATTTGTTTATTTGATAAGGAATAGATTTTATTACTAATATTGATCTACCATTTTTCTTTTCTTCAAATTCAATTTCACCTCTTATTTTAAAAGATCCACGACCTTTATTATAACCTTGTTTTATAAAGTCTTTGCCAATAATTAATCCTCCAGTTGGAAAATCTGGACCCGGTATAATTTTCATTAATTGTCCAATTGTAATGTTTTGGTTTTCAATAAATGCGTTTGTCGCATCAATTACTTCACCCAAATTATGAGGTGGAATACTTGTTGCCATACCTACTGCTATACCACCTGCTCCATTAACAAGTAAATTTGGGTATTGTGACGGTAGAACTGTCGGTTCCTTTTCAGTCTCATCATAATTATCTCTATATGAAACTGTATTTTTTTCTAAATCTTCCGTTAGATATTGCGAAATTTTTCCTAGTTTCGTTTCTGTGTATCTCATTGCGGCAGGTGGATCACCATCAATAGATCCAAAATTTCCTTGTCCTTTTAATAAAGGTAAACTCATTGAAAAATCTTGGACTAACCTTACAAGAGCATCATAAACAGCTTGATCACCATGAGGGTGATATTTACCTATTACGTCTCCAACTATTCTAGCCGATTTTCTAAAATTTTTGGACCAATCATAACCACCTTTATACATTGCAAAAATTATCCTTCTATGAACAGGTTTTAATCCGTCTCTAACATCGGGTAGAGCTCTACTAACAATTACGCTCATAGCGTAAGAAAGATATGAAGAGCTCATTTCGTTTCTTACAAAGACTGATTTTAAATTATTAGAACTAGTTGTTATTTTTTCCATAACTAAAATGGAATTTCGTCATCTAAATCATTTTTATCCTGATTTAAATTATCTTCCGGTAGGGAGCTTTTGTTTTCAGAAACTAGGTTAGAGTTATCACTTTTGTTTCTACCATCCAACATTGTTAAATTTGAATTATATCCTTGCAATATAACTTCCGTAGAATATTTATCTTGACCAGTATTTTCGTCTTTCCATTTACGAGTACTTAATTGACCTTCAATGTATACGTTAGCCCCTTTTTTAAGGTATTGCTGTACTACTCCAACAAGACCTTCATTAAAAATCACAATCCGATGCCATTCCGTTTTTTCCTTTTTTTCACCGGAATTCTTGTCTTTCCAGGATTGACTTGTGGCTATACTTAATCTTGCGACGTTTTTTCCGTTAACCATCTGCTTAATTTCAGGATCTGCTCCTAATCTTCCTATTAATTGGACTTTATTTAAACTTCCGGCCATATATATTTTTGAATAGTTTAAGATTTATAATTATATTAGTTAAATTTATATCATAAATATATGTTATTTATAAGCTGATAATTTAAAAGAGTTAACAACAAATGCTTAAAAAAATCGTTATAAAAGGTGCGAAAGAACATAACTTAAAAAACGTATCTTTAGAGATACCTAAAGATAAATTAGTTGTAATAACTGGTTTGTCAGGTTCGGGTAAATCTTCTTTAGCATTTGACACAATTTATGCAGAGGGACAAAGAAGATATGTAGAAAGTTTATCTGCTTACGCTCGTCAATTTTTAGATAAAATGAAGAAACCAAATGTAGACTTTATAGAGGGTTTAAGCCCAGCTATTTCTATAGAGCAAAAAAATACATCAAAAAATCCAAGATCAACAGTTGCTACTGTAACTGAAATTTACGATTACATGAGAGTCCTTTTTGCTAGAGCTGGCATTCCCTACTCTCCTTTTACTGGAAAGCCTATTGTGTCTCAATCGGTTAGTGAAATGGTAGATAAAATAAAAACTCTTCCTAAAAGCAGCACTATTTATCTGCTTGCACCTATCGTTAGAGGAAGAAAAGGAGAATATAAAAAAGAAATATTAAATTTTAAAAAAAGAGGATTTCAGAAAATTAAAGTGGATGGGAAATATTATCAAATTAGCGATTTTCCAAATTTAAATAAAAAAGTAAAACATGATATATCTATTATTGTTGACAGGATAGTGCTAAACTCATCTATCGGAAATAGACTTGCTGATAGCGTAGAGACTTCGCTAAATTTATCGAATGGATTGCTAGTTGTTGAATATGAAAATGAAAGTTTACCAAAAAAGTTTAGAAAAACTGAGTCAATTACATTCTCTTCAAAATTTTCGTGTCCAGAAAGTGGATTCACTATTGAAGAAATAGAACCAAGATTATTTTCATTTAATTCACCTTATGGGGCCTGTGAGGAATGCGAGGGTATTGGAAGCAATTTGAATGTAGACCCTAAACTTGTGATACAAGATGAAAATAAATCTCTGCAAGATGGAGCTATTGTTCCTTGGTCAAAAAGCACTAGTTTATATTATGCTCAGACTTTAGCATCTTTAGCAAAACACTATAAATTTTCATTAACTGAAAAATGGAAAAAAATACCAAAAAAAATACAGGAAATTATTTTATATGGGTCTGATGATGAGGAAATTAAGTTTTCGTATGATGATAATTATGAGACTTACACAACGAAAAAACCATTTGAGGGAGTAATAAATAATTTAGAAAGAAGATATCTAGAAACTGATAGTGAGTGGAAAAGGGAAGAAATTTCACAATACCAATCGGAGTCCAATTGCGACAAATGTAAAGGCTTGAGACTTAAAGACGAGGCTTTGTGTGTAAAAGTAAATGACTTAAATATAAGTCAAATAACACATAAATCTATTGAAAATGCAAAAAAATGGTTTGATGAATTGCCAAATTATTTGAACGATAAACAAAATAAAATTGCTCAACATATTTTGAAAGAAATAAATGAGAGACTTACTTTTTTGTTAAATGTTGGTTTAAATTATTTAACACTTTCGAGAGAATCTGGCACCTTGTCTGGTGGAGAGTCTCAAAGGATTAGACTTGCATCTCAAATAGGATCTGGGTTGACAGGTGTATTGTATGTATTAGATGAGCCTTCAATCGGATTACACCAACGTGATAATAAAAAATTAATTACAGCACTTAAAAAACTTAGAGATCTAGGAAACACAGTCATCGTAGTTGAGCACGATATTGAAACAATGGAAAGTGCCGACCATATTATTGACATTGGACCGGAGGCAGGTCTTAATGGGGGTAAAATAATAGCTCAAGGACAAATAAAAGATATTGTTCAAGAAAAGCAAAGCATAACTGGCACTTATTTATCTGGTGAAAAAAATATCAATGTTCCGAAAAAAAGACGTTTAGCAAAAAATGGGCGTTACTTAGAAATTAATGGTGCAACAGGAAATAATCTAAAAAATATTGATTTAAAAATTCCAATTGGAACTTTTACATGTGTAACAGGAGTTTCAGGAAGTGGTAAATCAACTTTAGTTTTACATACTCTCTATAACGCACTAAATTTAATTTTAAACAATAATAAGTCAAGAAAAATACCTAAGTCTTTTAAAAATTATAAAGGAACTGAGTTAATAGATAAAATTATAGATATTGATCAATCACCAATTGGTAGAACACCCAGGTCTAATCCAGCAACTTATACTGGAGCTTTTGGTCCAATAAGAGATTGGTTTGCAAATTTGCCAGAGTCTAAGGCAAGAGGATATAAGGTAGGAAGATTCTCTTTTAATGTAAAAGGTGGAAGGTGTGAAACTTGCGAAGGTGATGGTGTGTTAACTTACGAAATGCACTTTTTGCCTGATGTTTTTATACCATGTGATACGTGTAAAGGAGCAAGATATAACAGGGAAACTTTAGAAATAAGATTTAAAAATAAAAATATAGCTGATATTCTTGACATGACAGTTGACGAAGGTTGTGATTTTTTTGAAAACATTCAATCTATAAGATCAAAATTAATAACTCTTAAGCATGTTGGACTGGGTTATATGAAAATCGGTCAACAAGCCACAACATTATCTGGAGGTGAAGCTCAGAGAATAAAGTTAGCTAAGGAGTTATCAAAAAGATCAACTGGAAGAACTTTGTATATACTTGATGAACCTACCACAGGTTTACACTCACATGATATAAAAAAACTATTAGATATTTTACAGGCATTTGTTAATACCGGTAATACAGTAGTTGTTATAGAACATAATTTAGACGTGATTAAGACTGCTGATCATATTATTGACATGGGACCCGAAGGTGGAGAGTCAGGTGGTAAAATAATCGCACAAGGTACTCCTGAAAAAGTATCATCTGAAAAGGGCAGTTTTACAGGACAATTTTTGAAAGAAATCCTTACCACTCCTAAAATGAAAAAAACTGCATAATTTTCAAAATTTGTGGTAGGATCAGATATGGTTAGTATATTACAATCTTTATCTAAAACTATTCATCTTTCGCTTGTTATAGCAATTTTGTTGTTTCTTGGTTTGTATTTCGGTGGAGATGGATTTGCTTTTGATCAATATTTTTTTAGTTGGTTTTTTAGGTACTTGCACGTTCTAGCCGGGATAATGTGGATTGGATTGCTTTGGTACTTAAACTTTGTTCAAATTCCAAGTATGCCAAATATACCTGATGAGCAAAAGCCCGCTATAAGTAAAGTTATAGCTCCAAAAGTATTATTTTGGTTTAGATGGGCCGCATTTGCAACTATATTAACCGGTTTAGTTGTTGCCTATCTAAATGGATATCTTCATGAGTCTATGACGCTGGGGATAGGTAGCGGAGGCGGAAAAAATACTGCTATAGGAATAGGTATGTGGTTAGGGATTATAATGGCTTATAATGTATGGTTTATTATTTGGCCAAATCAAAAAAAAGCTTTAGGGATAGTCGATGCTTCACCTGATGAAAAACCAATCGCTGCAAAAAAAGCAATGCTTACATCAAGAATAAATACGCTTTTATCGATTCCAATGCTATTGACGATGGTAGCCGCTCAGAACCTTTACTAAATTACGGAACAATTTTTTCTTCTTTTTTCTCAAGAGTTTTGTATGAAACTTTGAAGTACTTTAAAACTGGTGAAGCTACAAATATAGATGAATAAGTTCCAATCAAAACACCCATTATCATAGCAAAAGAAAAACCTTTAAGTATAGCACCGCCCAAAATAAAAATTGAAAATAAAGCCAAAAGTGTCGTAACTGATGTAATCAATGTCCTTGATAAAGTCTCATTTATAGACAAATTAGATATTTGATCAATTTCTAACTTATTGTATTTAGACAGATTTTCCCTTATTCGATCATAAATTACAACAGTGTCGTTCATTGAATAACCAACTATGGTTAATACTGCAGCTACGATAGATAAATTTATTTCAATTGATAAAGCTGAGAAAACTCCAAGAGTTATAATTACGTCATGAAATAAAGCAATAATTGATCCTAAGCTAAATTGCCATTCAAATCTAAACCAAATATAAAATAACATCATTAAAAGAGCTAAACCTATTGATATAATGCCAGATTTAAGTAATTCAGAACTTACTTTTGGACCAACGCTTTCAATACGTCTATAATTAACTTCTTCATTTAGGTTTTGATTAAGAGTTTCTTTTATTTCAGTAATTATAACTTCGTTGTTATTTAATTTTTTTTCAATTTTTATTAAAAAATCGGATCCTTCACCAAAATTTTTTACATTTACATCACCCAAATCAATTTTTTTTAAAGAATTTCTTACATCTGAAACTTTGACAGCATCATTTTCTAACCTAATTTCAATTAATGTTCCTCCTTTAAAATCTATTCCATAGTTTAATCCTTTAAATAAAATAAATAATAAGCTCATTAAAACAAATATTATTGATACCAGAGTAAATTTTTTAAAATAATCAACAAAATTTAAATTATATTTCATAGTTTCACGCTTTCTTTATTTTTTAAAACATAAGATGAAGTTAAGTGTCTTGCGATAAAATATGCTGAGAAAAGTGTGGTTATTATCCCTATTCCTAAAGTAACAGCAAATCCTTTAACCGGCCCTGACCCAAAGAAAAACAATATAATGGTAGCTAACAAAGTAGTTAAGTTTGCATCCAGAACAGTTATTTTAGCTCTGCTATAACCCATGTCAAAAGCATGTATAATTGATTTTTCTGTTCGTAGTTCTTCTCTAATTCTCTCAAATATAAGAACATTCGCATCCACAGCCATTCCTACGGTAAGTATTATTCCAGCTATACCGGGTAGAGTTAAGGTGGCTTCTAAAATGGTTAAAACACCTACTAGCATTAACAAATTTGAAATTAAAGAAATATTAGCTATTAATCCAAAAAATCTATATTTATAAAACATGTAAAGTACTACTAAAGCAAATCCGATTATTAATGAAATTGTTCCAGAAATAATTGAGTCTTTGCCTAAGTCAGGACCAACAGTTCTCTCCTCAACAATATTGATTGGTGTTGGAAGGGCTCCTGATCTCAATAGCAAAGCTAAATCAGTAACTTCTTGAAAGGAAAAGTTTCCTGAAATACTCCCGCTGCCACCTGTTATTGCCTCTCTAATAACTGGAGCACTAATAATTTGATTATCTAATACAATCGCTAATCGCTTGCCAACGTTATTAGTGGTAACTTTTCCAAACTTTTGTGCCCCATACCTATCTAAAGAAAAGAAAACCATTGGCTTGTTAGTTTGACTATCGACCCTAGGTTGAGCATCTATTAAGTTTTCTCCGCTCATAATAATTTTTTTGTTTACAATGGCTTCTTCGCCATCATCAAGAGTCATTTTTTCTGATCCAAAATCGTTATCTTTGTCGGTTACGAGCCTGAAATTTAATTGAGCTGTTTTTCCTAGCAAACTTTTAATTCTAGACGGATCTTTAAGACCGGGTAATTCAACGACTATTCTTTTTTCTCCTCTCTGAATAATAGTTGGTTCTTTCGTGCCTAAATCATCTATTCTTCGTCTTACAATTTCTATAGATTGTTTTACAGCAGCATTATTTAGTGTTAGGAGACCATATTTTGAAAAATCAATTTTATAGTTTTTGTTTTCCACTACTAGATCAAGTTGATGTGCACGATATTGATCAATGTAAGGATTTATTAAATTATCTTTTTTAGAAAAAAATAAGTTTTGAAATTTATTTGTATTATCATCTTCTATAATAAAATTGATTGAATTTTCGTTTATTTTAAAAGAATTATAACTAAAATTATTTTTTCTCAAAAATTTTTTTATATCAATTACTTTGTCTTGTAATCTTTCTTTGATAAGGGGATTTGTATCAATTTCAAGTAATAAATAAGAGCCTCCTTGTAAATCTAAACCTAAGTTTACTTTTTTTTTTAAAGGTAAATTTTCATTAGAAAAAATATTGAGGAAAGCAAAAAATGCCAAAAATAAAAAAATAAAATAAATTGATATTATTTTTATTTTTGTGAAATTAAGCACAAAGACCTTTTATTTTTTTGGAGTTTCTTTTTTTAGTAGACTAGTAATTGTAGATTTAATAACTTGAACTTTTACATTGTCACATAATATTACATCTATTTTATCATCTTCATGAACTTTATCCACTATACCTATAATTCCACCTGAGGTAATAACTTCATCACCTCTTTTCAAACCTTGCACCATTGCTCTGTGGTCTTTTACCCTTTTTTGCTGTGGTCTAATTAAAAAAAAGTAAAAGATAACAAATATAAGTATAAGAGGTATAAATTGCGCAAATCCTGATGAGTTCATAATATTTGAATAATTATATTAAAAGACATTTTTTAACAAGAAAATTATAATTAAATTTTTTCTATATTATCCATGTATTTTTTTAAAGCCGCAGGTATTGATACAGAACCATCAGAATTTTGATAATTTTCAAGCAAAGATATCATTAATCTTCCCGTAGCAAGTCCAGACCCATTAAGAGTGCCAATAAAATTGGTTGATCCACTTGATTTATACTTAGTTTTCATTCTCCTAGCTTGAAATATTCCACAAGAGGAACAACTTGATATTTCTCGAAATTTATTTTCAGAAGGTATCCATACTTCAATATCAAACGTTTTTTCGGCGCTAAAACCCATGTCTCCTGTTGATAATAGAACTATTTGGTAAGGTAGATGAAGCATTTTTAAAATCTCCTCGGCACAATTTAACATTCTATTAAGCTCATCATTACATTTATTTGGTTCCACAAGGCTTACAAGTTCAACTTTATAGAATTGATGTTGTCTCATCATACCTTTGGTATCTTTACCATAACTACCAGCTTCTCTTCTGAAACATGGTGTTCCAGCAACAAATCTTAAAGGAAGTTTTTTAGCATCTACGATTGAATCTTTAAATAAATTTGATAGAGGTACTTCTGCAGTAGGTATTAAAAATTTTCTACCTTCGTTTTTTTCAGAAATCAATTCATATTGATCTTTTTCAAATTTAGGTAATTGACCAGTTCCAAACATCGTCGTTTCATTTACTATTAATGGCGGCGATATCTCAGTATATCCAAATTTTTTTACATGTACATCAATCATAAAATTAATTAATGCTCTTTCTAAGAATGCAAGTTTATCTTTTAAGACAACAAATCTTGAGCCTGATAATTTTGTTGCCGTGTCAAAGTCCATGTATTTGTTTCCTAATTCTGTATGTGATTTTATTTTAAAATCAAATTTTTTTATTTCACTTGACTTTTTAATTATTTTGTTTGCTTTTTCGTCATTTCCAATAGGAACATCACTTAATGGTAAATTTGGAATTGAGGAAATGATAATGTTAATTTTTTCTTGTAAATTTTTTTGATTATCCTCAAGTTTTTTAATTTGGTTAGTTAAATTTTTAGATTTTGTGAAATTTTGTGGATCTTTCTTCTTTGATAATAATTTTTTTTCTTGTTCTAATTTCTCTTTTTTTTGTATTAATTCCCTATTTTCCTTGTCATGGTTTATTAAAGACTTTAAATCAACATTTGTATTTCTATCCTTAATTTTTTTTTCAAATAATTCTGTATTTTTTCTAATTTCTTTTAAACTATGCATTATCTTTTTTTTCTATTAATCTTACAGTTATAATAGACAATTCATATAACAATAATAACGGTAATGCTAAACCTATTTGAGTAATAGGATCAGGTGGTGTTAAAATTGCTGCGGCAGCAAAAATTATAACTACAAAATACTTTCTTCTTTCTCTTAAATATTTTGAATTTACGACCCCAATTCTTGCTAACAAACTTAAAACTACTGGGAGTTGAAAACTTAATCCAAATGCAAATATAAGTCTCATAACAAGTGATAAATACTCATTTACTTTAGCCTCCAACTGAATAGCTAACGATCCTGTATCCTGTGTACTTTCGAAGCCTAAAAAAAACTTTATGGCCAGAGGCATTATAAAATAGTATACGAGCATTCCACCAAAAACAAAAAGAACAGGCGTTGCAATTAAATAAGGTAACAATGCTTTTTTTTCGTTTGTATAAAGACCTGGGGCAATGAATTTCCATATCTCACTTAAAAATATTGGGCTAGTAATAAATACAGATGCAAAAAAGGCCACCTTAAGATACGTTAAAAAAGCTTCATGAAGAGCAGTAAAAATTAATCTACGATCAAGATTGTTCTCTAAAACAGCATCGGAATACGGTTTAACTAAAAATTTATATATTTCTTCGGAAAAAAAATAACAAATTACAAATGATATTATAAAAAAGATAAATGATTTTAAAAGTCTAGATCTTAATTCAGACAAATGACTAATAAAGGTATTTTGATTTAATTCTGTCTTCTTATTCATCAGGTTTATCTTTTTTTTCTTTATTATTTTCCTCTAAATTTGTTATTTCATTTACATTTTTTTGTACGTCAGAAAAATACCTTTTTATAGAACCGACCCATGATCCTATTTTTTTTAAAACAAATGGAAAATCTTTTGGTCCAATTACAAGAATTGCAACTATTATTATTACAAGTAATTCAAACCAACCAATCTGTGGCATTTAAATTAATTATTATTAGAATTATTTTTATCTTCAGTGTCTTTGTTTGATGAGTCTGAATTTTCTGAGATACCTTTTTTAAAGCTTTTAATGCCTTTTGCAACATCTCCCATTAAATCAGAGATTTTACCTCGCCCAAATAAAAGGACGACAAGTACGACAACAATTGCTATTTGCCAAAAACCAATACTCATACGTATCTTATATACAAAAATTTAAATGAAATAAATAACTTTATTCTGTCAATTTTTCGTTATCATCCATAACATCTTCAATATCTGAATAAATGTCTTCTTTTGCGTTTGATGATTGTTCTGAAAAAAACTTGCTAGTGCCAAATATTGATGAATTAACTGAGGATGTATCAATTAAGCCTGCCGTGCCAAGTTCATCAATAGTGGGTAAATCTGATAATTTTTGTATATTGAAATGATTCAAAAAATTTTCAGTTGTCACATATTGTATTGGTTTGCCTGGAATATTTTTTCTTCCAGCTGGTCTTACCCAATCTAATTCCATTAAAATTTCTATAGTATTCGATCCAAAAGCAACTCCGCGAATTTGTTCTATTTCAGATCTTGTTACTGGTTGATGATAAACAATGATAGATAAAGTTTCGATTGTAGCTTTAGACAATTTTTTTTGAGTTGACTTTTGTAATGCCATAGTATTTGAAAGATCAGAAGCTGTTCTAAAAGACCACTTGTTTCTAATGCATATTAAGTTAATTCCCCTCGTCTTATAGTCACTTTGAATTTTTTCTAAAATTTTTTTTACATTTGTTGAGGTTTGTAGTCTTTTTTCAATAGTTTCTATGTCTAAAGGTTCTGAGGCAGCAAATAATATTGCTTCGACTTTTCTTTCTAATTTGGAAATTGAATTGGGAAATTTAATTATGTTATTTTTTTTTTTAGTCATTGGCTTTTTTAATCAAAATATCATCAAAAGTTTTTTTTTGCATTATATTGATTACACCTTCCTTCGTGAGTTCTAAGCAAGCTGCAAATATACCTGATAAACCCGTCCTTTTTTTTTGAATATCTTGCTTATAATTTTCGGGAATTAGTTCTACAATATTTTTCCAGTCATTCAAATTATCTAATTGATTTTTAATATTATTTATCCCTTGTTCTGTTGTTAAAACAGGTAATTTTGGAATATTCACTCTTTGGAAAGACTTTTGAGCATTTAGATTTGCATAAGTTTTGAGTAATTCATATAAATTTACATCATATATAGGTGTATAAATAGATTTTATACCTCCACGCATACCTCTAAAAAAAATATCTTTCCCAATTCTTTTTTTTTTAAGTAATTGATCCGACAAAAGTCTTATTAATTCAAGTTTCTTTAATTGCAATTTTAATCGCTCTGCGACCTCAAGGGCCTTAAAATCGTCATCTTCATCTTCAGGTAATAGTAGCTTTGATTTTAAATAAGCTAACCAAGTTGCCATGAGTAAAAATTCAGATGCAGATTCTAAATTAAGATTTTTATTGTTTTTAATAAATTCTAAAAACTGATCAGATAATTTAGTTATTGAAATGTTTGTTAGATCAACTTTTTGATTTTTGGCTAAGTCTAATAAAACATCCAAGGGTCCACTAAAATTTGGAATATCAATTGAAAAAGAATTATTCATAGGCGACTCCATTTCAAATATTATCTTAAAAATTTATAAAATTCCGATGTTTTTTTTCGTGTAAATTCGTCTATAGGTGGAATGTTTTCTAACAATTTTAAGGATTCTTTTGAACTACCGCTACAATATAAGGCTAAATTGCAACCAGCTTTTAAAGCTTTCAAGGCATTTTCAACTATTCCATACTTTAATGATTTCATACTTATATCATCCGATATTATAATTCCTCTATAATTAATTTTTTTTCTAATTAAATCTTTGATAATTTTTTTTGAATGAGTGGCGCAATTTTTACTATCTATATTTTTAAATAAAATATGTGCGGTCATTGCAAAAGTCGATTTACTATTTTGGAAACATTTAAAATCATTTTTTAATAAAAAATTAATATTCTTATTAATAATTGGTAACTTTTTATGAGAGTCTAATTTTGCTAAACCATGACCAGGAATATGTTTAATGACTGTTGAAATTTTATTTTTTTCATAGGTATCAATGCATATTTTAGATAATTGTTGAATAGTTTTTATTTTTGAAGAATAGGTTCTATTTTTTAAAAAACTGTTCGTAAAAACATATGATTTATCTAAAACAGGCACTGTATTTATATTTATTCCCAGTGAATTTAAAACAGAGCAAATTTTACTTATATAAAGCTTATAAATATTTAAACCAATTTTTGAATTACTCTCATAAATTTGCCCAAAATATCTTTGAGAAAATAATTTATTATTGATTATGTTGCTAAGTCTAGAAACCTCTCCGCCCTCTTCGTCTATAATTATTGGATATTTTTTATCTTTAGTTATTTTTTTTATTGAAAAAATAAGCTTTTTTAATTGGTTAAAATCTTTAATATTTCTTTTAAAAAGAATTACTCCCCAGGGAGTGAATTTTCTAAATATATTTAATTCTATTTTTGTTAATTTGTATCCAGCTATGCTTATTATGATTGCCTTTTTTATCATTATTTAAAAAGTTCCCAAAAACTTCTCTTTAATCTTTCATTATCATTATTTTCAAAACCAGAATTAAACTCAATAACATCTTTAGTATTATTTTTAAGAATAGGTAGATCTGACGTATTTTTAATCATTTTAGTTTGTATGTTCTCTCTTTGATTTATTACTCTATTCAAATTTTTCTCAGAGAAATAGTAATTGAATACTAATATAAAAAATAAGAGAAAAATTATAAAAGCTAGTAATTTAACAATATTTGAGAACATCACATTTTATTTGGTAAAGAAACATTAAGTATTTTCATGCCATTTTGCAGAACTATTAATACGAGTTGCATCATTAATAGTTTTGATTTGTCTATGTTGCCTTTTTTAATAAATTTAAATTTATCATCTTCGTTTCCTTTGCTCCAATATGAATGAAATAAGGTGGCTAATTCATAAAGATAAAATGGAATTCGATGAGGTTCATATTTGTTAGAAGCAATCTTAATTATTTTTGGCCACTCAAATACTTTTTTTAGTATTTCTTTTTCATATTTATTAAAATTTATATCGCCAATTTTAGCTTGTTTGTTTTTTTTAGATTTAAAATCTATTGTGCGAAATATTGATTGGATTCTTGCATGACAATATTGAACATAAAAAACTGGATTATCTTTGCTTTTTTCTAAAACTTTATCAAAATCAAATTCTAATTCAACATCATTACTTCTATTGAGCATCATGAATCTGATCGAGTCTTTGTTAACTTCATTTAATAGATCATTAACGGAAATAAAGTCTCCAGATCTTTTTGACATCTTAAAAGGTGATCCGTCTTTATATAATTTTACTAATTGACAAACTTTACAATGTAAAATTTGTTTATTTTTGGATAATGCTTTGACGGCTCCCTCTATTCTTTTTATATATCCAGTGTGATCAGCACCGAGTATATTTATTAATCTATCATAGTTTCTTGAAACTTTATTAAAATGATAAGCTAAATCATTTGCAAAATATGTCCAAGAACCATCATTTTTTTGTAATGCTCTATTAGTGTCATCTCCAAATAAAGTTGACTTAAATATTAATCTTTTAGTTTTTTTCCAATCTTCATTTTTAATTCCTTTAGGAGGCTCTAAAAATCCTTCCTCAACATAATTAGATCTTTTTAACTGATTTATAGCTTTAATTACCGTTTTTGAATTTACGATTGATTTTTCTGATATAAAACTATCGTGTGATATTCCTAGTTTTTTTAAATCTGACTTAATCATTTCCATTGAATATTTTAAAGATTCTTTTGTCAAAAAATTATAATTGTCTTTAAGAGAATTAAACTTTAATTTACTTTTTGAAAGAATTTTTTTTGCTATTTCGATAATATAATCGCCAGGATATAGTTCTTTTTCGTTAACAAAGCTCTCATTATATTTTATTTCTCTAATTCTTAAAAAAACTGATTTAACAAAATTATTTATCTGATTTCCGTAATCATTAATGTAGTACTCTTTTATAACTTTATTTCCATTAAACTTAAGAAGATTTGATAATACATCTCCGTATATTGCTCCTCTACTATGGCCTACATGCATAGGCCCTGTTGGGTTTGCTGAAACAAATTCTATATTATACGAGTATTTGGTTTTATATGAACCAAAAGATTTATCTTCTTTAAAAATTTTATTAATTATAGAAATTAAAGCTTTATCTGAAAGATTTATATTAATAAATCCAGGTCCAGCAATTTCAACTTTTTTAAAATCAGTAATATTTTTTTTTAATAAATCCATTATATTTAATGAAAGTTTATTAGGATCTTTTTTATTTAATTTTGCTAAAATCATAGAAATGTTTGAGGACAAATCTGAGTCGATATTTGATGGTGGTAACTCTAAACTGACACCTTTAAAATTATTAGTCTCTTTTAGATCTAATTTTTTTTGATTTTTTTTAATTAAAGTCAAAATTTTTTTAAGATAAATTTCAAATATATTCATTTTATTTTGTTATATAAATTTATTGCATATCTATCTGTCATTCCAGCAATATAATCACAGATCAATCTATCGGTATTCCTTCGGTTGCTAGGATGAATTTGAACAAATTTTTTTGGATTTTTTTTGATATTAAAAAATAAACCTTTAATTATCTTTTTACCTAAATTTGTTCTGTGGATAACGTTATTATGATAATACATATTCTCTTTTAAAAAAAATTTTACATTTTCAACAAATAATCTCATTTTATTTGAAAAGCAAACTAATGGATATTTAGATTTATAAACATCTCTTATAGTTTTAATATTGTTTTTTTTTAAATTTTTCTTAGTGTTTGAAATAACATCCTGTACCATTTCATTAATAATGTCTCTTATTATTTGTCTAAGAGCTAAATCTAATGAATATTTTATTATTTTTTGTTTGTGTTTTTTAATAAGATTTTTAAGCACTGGTAATTCACTTATATCTTTTAATGTAAACAATTTAGCATTTAAACCATCTTCAAGATCATGACTGTTATAAGCTATATCATCTGAAATTGAAGCTATTTGAGCCTCAAGAGAGGGACTGTAATTAAAATTTATTTTATTTTTAAAATAATTTTTTCCCAATATATTATCTATTTTTTTAATATCTTTAATAGGACCATTATGTTTAATTAAACCATCTATTGTTTCAAAAGATAAGTTCAATCCCTTGAAATTATAATATTTATTCTCCAGTAGTGTAACTATTCTCAAAGTTTGTATATTATGGTCAAAACCTCCACTTTCTCTCATACATTCATTGAGCGACTCTTCTCCAGCATGACCAAAGGGGGTGTGTCCCAGATCATGTGCCAAACTTAAAGTTTCTGTTAAATCTTCATTTAAATTAAAAACTTTAGAAAGTGTTCTAGCAATTTGTGATACTTCAAGTGAATGAGTGATTCTAGTCCTATAATGATCTCCAGAAGTATTAACGAAAACTTGAGTTTTATGTTTTAGTCTTCTAAATGCAGTAGAATGTAAAATTCTATCTCTGTCTCTTTGATAAGGTGATCTTAAGTTACTTTTTTTTTCTTTGTAAAATCTCCCTTTAGAACGAATAGGAGTAGATAATTTTGAAAAGGTATTGCTTTGCATAAATGTATTTTAAAATATATACTATATATTAACTTAATATGACAAAAAAAATTGAATTTACAGATAGAGCAAAGAAACAAATTGAAAAAATAACTTCAGGAAACGACTCTAAAAAATATTTTAGAATTTCAGTTAAAGGAGGAGGTTGTTCTGGATTTAAGTATAATTTCAGCTTTGACAATTCAAGAAATAATAATGATATTTTGTTTGAGAATACTGTAATTGATAAAACCTCTCTAGATATTATTAATGGATCAATAATTGATTTTAAAATTGAGATGATTGGTGAGTCTTTTGTTATTAATAATCCAAATGCTTCTTCTTCTTGTGGTTGTGGTTTATCTTTTTCTGCTTAATGAAAATAATTTCATGGAATGTTAATTCAGTCAGAGCTAGAATAACAAATATTTTAGATTATATTAAGCAATCTAATCCTGACATTTTATTTCTTCAAGAAATTAAAACTCAAGATGAAAATTTTCCCTATGAAGATTTTGAAAAAAGGGGTTATCATTCTTATGTTTATGGTCAAAAAAGTTATAATGGAGTAGCTATTTTGTCAAAGTCTGAAATAAAGAGTATCAGTAAAGATTTTATTGTGGATGATTTAAAACAATCAAGAATTATTACGGGAGAAATATTTTTAAAAAAAAAGAAAATCGAATTAATAAATGTCTATGTTCCAAATGGAAATCCTGTTGGAACAACAAAATATGATTACAAAAAAAACTGGTTAAATAAATTTATTTCAAGCATTAAAAAAAAACTTATGAAAAATTCTAATTTATTAATTGCAGGTGATTTTAATATAATTCCAGAAGAAATTGATGTTTATGATTTTAGAAGGTATGAAAATGATGCTCTTGGAAAATTAGAAATTAGGAAAAAATTTCGTGAATTATTAAATTTAGGTTTTAATGATATTTATCGTCTTAAAAATAAAGATAAACAAGAGTATACCTTTTGGGATTATTTTGCGGGATCTTGGCAAAAAAATTATGGTATGAGAATTGATCATTTCCTTTTAACAAATAATTTAATTGAAAATATAAAATCAATTAGTATTAATAAAAAACCTAGATCTATGATTAAACCATCAGATCATACACCAATTGAATTACAAATTAACTAGCTCGACCATATATATCTTTGTATCGGACAATATCTGTTTCTTTTAAAATAGAACCTAGTTGAACTTCCATAATTTTGACTGTTTTCTTACTTAAGTTTTGAATCCTATGAATTGCTCCTTTTGGAATAAAAATTGTGTCGTTAGGTTTTTTTAAGAATACATTTTTGTTTAAAGTGATTTTAGGCTTTCCTTGGACTATAACCCAATGTTCTGATCTATAAAAATGTTTTTGCAAACTAAGTATTCCTTTTGGTTTTACAATAAGTTCCTTAACCAAAAATTTATTACCATTAAATAAATTTATATAGCTACCCCATGGTCTTTTAAAAATGTTCTTCCTTTTAAAATATTTCGGTTTATCTTTCTTAAACATTAATAAAATTTCTTTCCAGCTTCCTAAATCTGACCAAGGAATATCAAGTTTTATGGCGTATATATTTTTTGTTTTCTCTAGAATTGCATAATCAAAAGATTTTTTAGGATTTTTAATAAATTCTTTTTTGTTTAAATAGTAAGTGTTGTTTCTATATTTGCTTTTTAAAACAGACTGCAATGAATTTTTATAAATATTTCTTTGATATTTTATATAATTGTTTATCAAAGAATCTTTTCTTAAAAAGAACATACCAGAGTTCCAATAACCACCTTTTCTAATGATATTTGTTGCTTTTTGTTTATTAGGTTTTTCAAGGAATTTAGCAACTCTAAAAAGTCTATTTTCTCTTTTCATAACAAAGTATCCAAATTGATCTGAGGGCATATTGGGTTTAATTCCAAAAATAAAAATATTTGTATCAGTTAAAAACTTAACATTCTTTTTAATTTCTATATTTAATCTATTTTCTTTATCAATTAAGTGATCTGCAGAAAGAAACATCAAAGGTTGTTTATTTGGAATATCATCAATTAGAGCAGAGGAAAGGATAGCCGCACCTGTATCCTTTTTTGCTGGCTCTAAAATAATTTTATATTTTTTAATTTTATGTTTTCTTAAGTTTTTTTTAATATCCTTTATGTATTTTAAATTTGTGCTAATAATAGGATAATCAAACAAAGGGTTTTTAATTCTTTTCAATGTTTTACCGAACAGTGTCCATCCGCCAAAATCTATAAACTGTTTAGCTTGATGGTGTTTGATATTTGGCCATAATCTGGTTCCAGCACCTCCGCATAAAATAACTGGTCTTATTTTCATTAAATTTTAGAGTAGTCTTTAACTTCTTTTTTCTTACCAGGGTGAGTCGGTGCCCCTAGATAAGCAGGTCCCACTGTTTGAGCATATTTCCAAAGTGTTCCCGAACCAAAAGAAGATTTTTTTTCTTTCCATTTTTTCTTTCTTGAAATTAGCTGTGATTTCGTCAATCTAACATTTATTGTTCCTTTTTTTGCATCAATGTCAATCGTGTCTCCATTTTTTAATAAAGCTATTGGTCCGCCTAAAGCTGCTTCTGGTCCAACGTGTCCAACACAAAAGCCTCTTGTAGCTCCAGAAAATCTTCCGTCTGTTATTAAAGCAACTTTTTCTCCTTTGCCTTGACCATAAATTGCTCCAGTTGTTGATAGCATTTCTCGCATACCTGGGCCTCCTCTTGGTCCTTCATATCTTATTATTATTACGTCTCCATCTTTATATTTTTTAGTTTGAACAGCTTTCATGGCATCTTCTTCATTGTCAAAACATCTTGCTTTACCAGTAAATTGTAATTTTTTTAATCCTGCTATTTTTACAATCGCACCATCAGGAGCTAAATTTCCCTTTAAACCAACTACTCCTCCATCTGGAGATAAAGGATTATTATATTCTCTTAATACCTTTTGATTAGGATTAAATTGAATATTTTTTAGATTTTCTTTTATAGTTTTGCCAGTAACTGTTAAACATTCTCCATGAATAAAACCACCATCAAATAAAGTTTTTAATAACATTGGAACACCACCGGCTTCCCACATATCTTTAGCAACAAATTTTCCACCTGGTTTCAAATCGGCAAGGTATGGTGTTTTTTTGAATATTTTAGCTACGTCCATTAAATCAAATTTAACACCGATTTCATTTGCTAGCGCAGGCAAATGTAAAGCAGCATTTGTCGAACCGCCAGTTGCAGCTACTATAGTAGCAGCATTTTCTAAAGATTTTTTTGTTACAATATCTCTTGGTTTAATATTTTTTTCTAACAAATTCATTACAGCTTGACCGCTTTCAAAAGCATACTTATCTCTTTCCTCATAAGGTGCAGGTGTTCCTGCTGAATAGGGTAATGCTAGTCCAATGGCTTCAGATACACATGCCATAGTGTTAGCAGTAAACTGACCTCCACAGGCCCCTGCACTTGGACAAGCAACTAATTCAAGTTCTCTAAGTTCTTCAGAAGACATTGAACCTGAGGAATGTTTTCCTACTGCTTCAAATACATCTACAACTGTTACATCTTTGCCTTTATATTTACCGGGTAAAATAGATCCTCCATAAATAAAAACGCTAGGAACATTTAATCTAAGCATGGACATCATCAGTCCAGGTAAAGATTTATCACACCCTGCAATACCAACTAGAGCATCGTAACAGTGCCCTCTAACTGTTAACTCTGCTGAGTCAGCAATAATTTCTCTTGAAATTAAAGACGATTTCATTCCCTCATGTCCCATTGCAATCCCATCAGTTACAGTAATTGTACAAAATTCTCTAGGTGTTCCACCAAATTGTTTCACGCCTTTCTTTACAGATTGTGCTTGTCGCATAAGCGCGGTATTACATGGGGCTGCTTCATTCCAAGTTGATACAACTCCTATAAATGGTTTAGCCACGTCTTGTTCTGTTTCCCCCATGGCATAGTAAAAAGATCTATGAGGAGCTCTGTCAGCTCCTAAAGATGTATGACGACTTGGTAATTTTTTTTTGTTAAATTTAGACATATTTAATTTATACTCGATACAATACTTCTTAATTTTTCATCTTCAATAGTTAATTCACTTACTAATTTTTTATCATTTTGAACTATTTCTTTGGGAGCATTCTTTAAATAAGCCTTATTTTGAAGCTTATTATTTAAAGCGTCAATTTGTTTTCTTATAGTAAGTAATTTTTGCGAAATTCTCACTTTTTGAGAGTTTAAATCGATATCTTCATTAAAACTTAGTGAAAGTTTTTCTTTTAAAGAGATTATATCAATGTAGTTTTGTTGACTTTTTTTATATTTTGTAACCCCGTTTACTCTACCAACTTGCTTAATTAAGTTTAAATTATTATTAATTAACTTTTTTAATTTATTAGATTTTTCATTGAAAGAGATATTACAAAATAACTTTGCTTTAATTTTTAATTCAGCTTTTGTTGATCTTATATTTGAAATTAATTCTATTAAGTTATTTATTTCTAGTTGATTTTTATTAAAACTAGCTACTTTTTTGAAATTAGGCCAGGAAGACAAAATTAATTCTTTTTTAAATAGTTTTTTATAGTTATTTTTTGACCAAACTGTCTCTGAAAAAAATGGGATAAAAGGATGAAGGATTTTTAAAATATTGGCCATCATAAATGAAGAAAAATTTTTTACTTCTTTAATTTCATTTTTATTTTTCGAGTTAAAAATAGGCTTTAGAAATTCTAAATACCAATCACAGTATAAATGCCAAACAAATTTATATACATGTTTTGATGCCTCATCGAATCTAAATATTTCAATATTTTTCGATACAATATTTTGTGTCTTTATAAATTCATTAAATATCCAATGATTAATAGGAAGTTTAATAGATTTTAAATTAATTTTTTTATCTATTTTACAATTATTTAATTTTAAAAAGTTATTAGCACTCCAGATTTTAGTTATAAAGTTTCTATTTCCTGTAACTCTATCTTTTGATAATTTTACATCTCTTCCTGGAGACGCCATTGAAATTAATGTAAACCTTAAACTATCTGCACCATATTCATTTATTAATTCAAGAGGATCAATAACATTTCCTTTTGATTTTGACATTTTTTGACCTTTTTCATCTCTAACTAAAGCATGAACATAAACTTTGTGAAATGGTGTTTTATTATTAAAATAATTTCCCATCATTAACATTCTAGCAACCCAGAAAAAAATTATGTCAAAACCTGTTACAAGAATTGATGTTGGATAAAATTTTGAGAGTTCTTTTGTTTTAACTGGCCACCCTAAGGTTGCAAAAGGCCATAAAGCTGATGAGAACCAAGTATCTAGCACATCTGTTTCTTGTTTTAATTTAAAATTCTTATTTTTATTTTTTTTCTTCGCTAATTCAAAAGCATCTTTTTCATTTTCAGCGACAAAAATATTATTATTTTGATCGTACCACGCCGGTATTCTATGACCCCACCAAATTTGTCTAGATATGCACCAGGGCTCAATATTTTTCATCCATTGAAAAAAAATTTTAGTCCAATTATTTGGAAAAAAAGATGTTTTTCCCGAGGAAACAATTTGAATTGGTTTCTTAGATAATTTTTTTGCATTTACAAACCATTGTTCTGTTAATAAGGGCTCAATTATAGTATTTGATCTATCTCCATATGGAATTTTATTATTGATATTCTCAATTTTAACAAGATGGCCTTTTTCCTTGAGTTGTCTCACTAAAAGTTTTCTTGCCTCAAACCTGTCTAGACCTATAAATTCTTCAATTCCGTTTTTATTAATTTTACCATTTTTTTTAAAAATGTTTATTATTTCTAAATTATTTCTTTTACCAACATTATAATCATTAAAATCATGTGCTGGTGTTATTTTTACTGCACCTGTTCCCTGATCCGGATCAGCATAATGATCAGTTATAATTTTTACTGATCTATTTACTATAGGAATAATAGCTTTTTTTCCTATAAAATTTGAGTACCTCTTGTCATTTGGATTTACCGCAATAGCTGTATCACCCATCATTGTTTCTGGTCTTGTGGTTGCAATTGTTATTTTTTCTTCTGAATTTTCAATTTGATAATCAATATAAAATAATTGCGATTGAACATCTTTCTGAATTACTTCTAAATCTGAAATTGCGGTTTGGAGATGAGTGTCCCAATTTACCAATTTTTTGTCTTTAAAAATCAATTTAGCATTATATAAATCTACAAACACTTTTATTACTGCACGAGAGAGATCTTTATCCATTGTAAATCTAGTTCTAGACCAGTCACAAGAACATCCTAATTTTTTTAATTGATCTAATATTATGCCGCCAGACTCTTCTTTCCATTCCCACACCTTTTTGATAAATTCTTCTCTTCCTAAATCATTTTTTTTTAAACCTTTTTTTTCTAAATTATTTTCTACAATAGCTTGGGTCGCTATACCTGCGTGATCAGTACCTGGTTGCCATAAGGTTTCAAAACCTTTCATCCTATAATATCTTACTAATACATCTTGTAAGCTGTTATTAAGAGCGTGCCCCATATGCAATCTACCTGTTACATTCGGAGGGGGTATCACGACTGAAAAATTTTTTTTTAACGATCCCTTTTTTGGTTTAAACAATCCTTTTTTTATCCAAAAATCAGAGATTTTTTTTTCTTCTTTTAAATGATTATATTTTTTAAATTCCATTATATTGACCTATATACTTTATATCAAATAACCAAAAACCTAAAAGACTTAGATTTTCCTTTATTGAAGCTAATAAATGATTTAAAAGAAACTTTACTGGCCACGTGGCGGAATGGTTACGCAGAGGATTGCAAATCCTTTTATCCCAGTTCGATTCTGGGCGTGGCCTCCAATTATTAAGTTGTTTTATTAAAATAAAAAAAGTATGTTGAAACTATTCCTCGGTAGCTCAGTTGGTAGAGCAGTTGACTGTTAATCAATTGGTCGCAGGTTCGAGTCCTGCCCGAGGAGCCATTAACCAGTTTTTTCTAATGAAATTGTATTTTTGAGGATTTGTAAAATTTTATCTTTCTGATTTTTTGAAAGTGATGAAAATGTTTTACTTAAAAAAGAGTAATTTAAATCATCATTATCTTCTTGTGAATTTTTTATTTCATTAAAGTTCTTATAGTCCTCAAAAAAATATGTAATTGGAACTTTTAAAAAGTTAGATAATTGCATTAAACGGTTTGAACTTACACCGTTTGTACCTTTTTCGTATTTTTGAATTTGTTGAAAAGTGACGTTTATAGCTTCTGCAACCTTTGTTTGTGTAAGACCTAGAGATAACCTTCTCATTCTTAATTTTTTACCTAAATGTAAGTTAAAATTCTCTTCCATCCCATCTCCCAATTTCAAATATTCAACATTAATTTCTCTATTTATGCAACACCAAAGTTCAACTTGGGTTCATTTTTTTTTAAGCTTTTTAGGGCCTTGTAATGCAAAAAAAACACGAAAACACTCTTGACATATTCAAAAAAAAAACAGCTAAAAATATAAATTAATTATGTTTTTTCAGTCTGTACTCCCAATTTCCTTGTTTTATAAATTGAGCTTTTAACCAAATTAATGTTTTAGCATCATACCAGATATCGGTATTTAATTTTTTATTATCTGGAAGTGTCTCATCAGAAGATAAAAATTTAAAATGCAATGCTTCATATGTTTTATTGTTTATTTGTATGTTTTTTTTTCCCAAAAATACTACTTTCTGTTCAATAATTCTTCCCGATATAGCGCTTATTTGTGCTTTGGCTTTAACTATTTCATGATTCCACCAAGTTCCAACCATAAAGTTTATATCTGCATCACCTTTAAAAGATGATCCATCAATATAAAGATTATTTTTTTCTTTATTTAAGGTAATTTTAACGTATTTATTTTTTTTATTTTGTAAAGTTGAAGATTCAAATGATTGAAACACTCCTTTTTGGTATTTTTCAGTGCTTTCAGCAAAATATTTATATAAGTCTATCCCAAGTTTAGTTATTTTAAAATTTACAACACTTTTCACAGTTAAATTGTCGCCATTTTTGACAAAATCATATTTATGAGAACCTATTAGATCATTATTTCTAAATAAGTCGTATTCTAAATATTCAACATTAGAGTAATGTTGTAGGTGACTAAATGAATTAACGTTTAAAAAAAAGTATAAAATAATTGAAAGTGTAATTTTTTTCATATAATTTTTAATATGGAAACAACAAATATATTAAATCAAATTGGTAATACACCATTAATCAAATTAAAACAAGTTTCTGAATTAACAGATTGTAATATTTATGGTAAGGCCGAATATTTTAATCCAGGTGAGTCCGTAAAAGATCGTGCTGCACTCTATATTGTAAAAGATGCTTTTAAAAAGAAAAAAATTGAAAAAGGTGGAATTATAGTGGAAGGAACCGCAGGAAATACTGGGATAGGTCTAGCAGTCGTTTGTAGAGAATATAACTTAGGTTTAAAAATTGTAATACCTAAAACACAGTCTATAGAAAAAAAAGAAATATTAAAAAAACTAGGGGCTGAATTAATTGAAGTCGATGCTGTACCTTACTCAAATCCCAATAATTATATCAAACAATCAAAAATGATTGCGGAAGAATTATCCAGAAAACATAATTTTGGAGTTGTTTGGGGTAATCAGTTTGACAATATAATTAATACTGAAGCACATATTGAAACTACAGCAAATGAGATATGGTCTCAAACGGCTGGTAAAGTAGATGGTTTTACTTGTGCTGTAGGGACAGGAGGAACTTTGGCGGGTGTTTCAATTGGTTTAAAGAGTAAAAATAAAAATATTAAAATTGCACTTTCTGATCCTATGGGTTCATCTTTGTATTCATATATAAAAAATAATAAATTAGAAAGTAAGGGAAATTCAATTACTGAAGGAATTGGCACTGCAAGAATTACTAAAAATTTTGAAAAGGCTATTATCGATGAAGCTTTTCAAACAGATGACACTGTTGCTTTAAAAATTATTTATGATTTAATAGAACAACAAAATATTATTCTTGGTGGCTCATCTGGTATTAACATTGCTGGAGCAGTAAAACTTGCAAAAAAACTTGGAAAAGGAAAAACAATTATTACTATACTGTGTGATGATGGTAGACGCTATGCAAGTAAAATTTTTAACAAAGATTTTTTAAAAAGTAAAAATTTACCTATACCAAAGTGGTTATAAAATTTGGCTTAAAAATAACTTAGTTCTATCAGATTTAGGATTTTCGAAAAATTCTTTCGTTTTAGCTTTTTCAACAATTTTACCTTCATCCATAAAAATCATATTGTCAGCAACTTCTTTTGCGAATCCCATTTCGTGTGTTACAACAATCATGGTCATCCCTGCTTTAGCAAGATCAACCATTGCATCTAAAACTTCTTTGATCATTTCTGGATCAAGTGCTGAAGTGGGTTCATCAAAAAGCATAATCTTTGGCTCCATACATAACGCTCGTGCTAATGCTGATCTTTGTTGTTGACCGCCGGATAACTGTCCTGGAAATTTTTTAGCTTGATCAGCAATTTGAACTCTTTCTAAGTTTTTCATTGCTAATGCTTCAGCATCTTTTTTTGGCATTTTTTTAACCCATATAGGCGCCAAGGTACAATTATCTAAGATTGATAAGTGAGGAAATAAATTAAATTGCTGAAACACCATTCCTACTTCAGCTCGAATTTTTTCTAAGTCTTTAGTATTTTCGGAAATTTCTTTACCATCAACTATTATTTGACCATCTTGATGCTCCTCTAATCTGTTGATGCATCGAATTAAAGTAGACTTTCCTGAACCAGAGGGTCCACAAATTACTATTTTCTCTTGTTGATTTACTTCAAGGTTTATATCTTTTAAAGCTTGAAACTTATCAAACCATTTATTTACATTTTTTAATTCAATTATTTTACTCATTTATCTTTCTGTTTTTAGTTTTTTTTCTAAATTTTGACTATATCTACTCATAACATAACATATTACCCAAAATACTAAACCAGCAAATACATAGCCTTCCATGGCCATTCCAAGCCATTTTGGATTAGTTTTTGCTAAATTTACCATTCCAGCAAGCTCTAAAAGTCCAACAACAAAAATTAGTGGCGTATCTTTTACCAATGCCAAAAATGTATTGGCTATTCCTGGAATTACTAATTTAAGAGCTTGAGGTAAAATTATTAAAAAATGCATTCTCCAATAACCCATGCCTAGCGATTTAGCTGCCTCGTATTGACCTTTAGGTAAAGCCTGTAACCCTCCTCTGACTACTTCAGCCATATAAGCTGCCTCGAATAAAGTTATAGCAATTAAAACTCTTATTAATTTATCTACATAAGTTCCGTCTGGTAAAAACATTGGAAACATTACTGCTGACATGAATAATACTGTAATCAAAGGAACACCTCTCCATAGCTCAATAAATCCTATGGAGGTGTATCTTATAGCAGGTAGCTTGGACCTTCTCCCTAATGCTAAAATAGTCCCTATAGGAAAACAAAGTATTAAAGCAAATGCTGAAACTATGAATGTTAATGAAAGTCCACCCCAAGCACCAGTTTCAACATATTTTAGACCAAAATCTCCACCAGATATAAGTTTAAGACCAATTATTGGATATACGAATAATAAGAAGATAATAATATATTTTTTATATCTTTGAGGAACGAAAAATGAAGCTCCGACTAGTAAAAATAGTGTTAAAAAAGCAGTATTTATCCGCCATTGTTCTGTATCAGGATAAAGTCCATAAACAAATCTATTTAACCAAACTTTGATAAATACCCAGCATGCACCACCACTAGTGCAATCTTCTTTTGTATTACCTGCAAAATTAGCATCAAATACAAACCAATTTAATAAAGGCGGGATATATTTTATAAGAGCAAATATTACAAGAAGCGTTAATAGTGCGTTAAAATTTGATGAGTTAAAATTAGTATTAACTTTATCAAGTAGTTTATTTCCACTAAATTCAATTCTTATTAAATAAAGGCCAAATAATCCAAACAATAATGGAGTAAGATAACTTATTTTATCGGGTAAGAATGCAGTTATGTTTGTGCTAAAAAAAGAACTGAAAATAATATCTATAAAGCCTATTAAAATAAGGGTGCCTCCAATAGCAATGAAAGAATTCAGATTTTTTTTGTCAGATTTAAGTATTGATAAATTCATTATTTTTCCTTTATAGCCATTTTTTTGTTATACCAATTCATAAATACTGAAATAGAGAGACTTAAAGATAAATATGTGAGCATTGTTATTGAAATAATTTCGATCGCTCGGCCAGTTTGCATTAGGGCAGTTCCCGCAAATACTAAAACAATATCTGGATATGCAATAGCAGCAGCTAAGGATGAATTTTTTGTTAAATTTAAATATTGGTTAGTAGTAGGTGGAATTATAATTCTTAAAGCTTGTGGCATAACTACAAGTTTTAAGATTTGTCCTTTTGTTAAACCAATTGAAGCAGCGGCCTCTTTCTGTCCCTTGCTAACACCTAATATACCTGCTCTGACATTCTCAGCAATAAAAGTTGCGGTGTACATTGATAAAGCTAATGCTAACGAAATTAATTCAGGGATAATACTTACCCCACCTCGATATACATAAACGGTCTTGGATAATTGAGTTAATACAGGAATTTCAAATGATAAACTTACTCCACCAATTAAAAATGATAAAAGTGGCAAACCAATAATTAATAAAATTGATATATACAAAGTTGGAATTTGTTTTCCAAATTTATCTCTTTGCTTTTGCGCATATTTACCTAAAAAGTAAATTAGAATAAATGAAAATACTATAGAGTATAAAAATATAGAAAAGTTAGTCCAAACAAATTTTGGAACATACCAACCTTTTACATTCAAAAAGCTAATATCGTAAAAATTGATAGAGTCTACAGTCAAAGGTAAGGCTCTTAAAGCGGCGAAGTACCAGAAAAAAATTTGAAGAATTAGAGGTATATTTCTAAATATTTCCACATACCATTCTGCTGATTTAGCTACTAAATAATTTTGAGATAGTCTTGCTATACCAATTGTTACTCCTAAAATTGTAGCAAAGAAAATTCCAATTACAGAAACTAAAATTGTGTTTAAAAGACCAACCAAAAATGCCCTGGCATACGTATGTGATCCATCATAGTCTATGAGTGAAAAAGTTATATCAAAGGAAGACTCTTGAGATAAAAAACCAAATCCAAATGAAATTCCTCTGTTGCCCATATTGCTTTGGGCATTAATAGTAAAATAAATTACAACTAAAATTAAAAATAAAACTGTTAAAATTTGCGGAATTAAATCTTTGTTTTTATTGCTTAAATTTAATTTAAGATTTTTAAAATTCATTTTATGCAGAATAAAAAAAAGGGCCAGATAAATCCAGCCCTTTTTAATTTAATTAGCAATTATCTTGCTGGTGGTACATAAAGAATTCCACCTTTTGTCCATAACTCATTTGGACCTCTATTAGGTAAAATTCCAGTGTCCGCTATGTGTTTTTTATAGCTTTCACCGTAGTTTCCAACTTGCTCGATAATTCTTAAGCTCCAATCATTGTCTAAACCGAAAGCTGCACCTAATTCACCCTCAGCACCAACTAATCTTTTAATAGCTGGATTATCAGAGTCTTTTAAGCTTGAAGCGTTTGATGAATTAACACCGTATTCTTCTGCTTCGATCATAGTGTTTAGAGACCATCTAACAATATCTTCCCACACAGAGTCACCTTGTCTTACAACAGGTCCTAATGGTTCTTTTGAAATTGTTTCTGGTAATACTTTATGCTCATCTGGGTTACTCAACTTAGTTCTTTGAGCAGCTAATCCAGATTTATCTGTAGTATAAGTATCACATCTTCCAGCATCATAAGCTTGAACAACTTCGTCTGCTTTTTCAAACGCAATTGGTTCATACTTGATGTTTTTAGAATTGAAGAAGTCTCTCATGTTAAGCTCAGTAGTTGTACCTGTGTTTGTACAAGCAGAAATACCGTCTCTGAAATCATTTACAGAATTGATCCCAGATGCTTTTCTAACCATGAAACCTTGACCATCATAAAAATTTACACCAACAAATGTTAATCCAATGTCAGCGTCTCTTGATAATGTCCAAGTTGTGTTACGTGCAAGTACGTCGATTTCACCTGAAGTTAATGCAGTAAATCTCTCTTTTGCACTTAATGGAGTATATTTAACTTTGTCAGCATCGCCTAATACAGCAGCTGCAACAGCTCTACATACGTCCACATCTATGCCGGTCCAGTTTCCTGCTTCGTCAGCATTTGAAAATCCTGGAAGTCCTTGTGAAACTCCACATTTTACAAAACCAGCTTTCTTAGTGTTGTCTAAAGTCTTAGATTTTTTAGAACCAGCACCGCCTCCACCTTGGCCACAAGCCACAAGTAATAGAGATGCAAATCCAACCAAAATCCAAGTTTTAATTGATTTAATCATATTTATGATATCCTCATTTTATTGTTAACAATATTTTGAAATTTAAATTTCAAAGATCAAATTATGTATAATCTATTACTTAATTTCAATCTGATTAAATAACCACAATATATAGACCATATATAATTTAAATACTAAATATACCAATATACACCTCTTTAATTAGACATGTTCTAAGATATAATTTATCATGCCAACTTACTTTGTAAATTCATCAAATATTAAACTTTCAAAAATAGTAAAAGAAAAATTAGCAAAACAAATAACAAAAATTCATAACAAAACTACTGGGGCAAATAAATATTTTGCTCAAGTAATTTTTAATGACACAAAAAAAGGAAGCCATTTCATGGGCGGAAAAATAGTCACTAAATCTGAAATTTTTATATATGGTCACATTAGATCAGGTAGAACCTCGAAAGTTAAAAATAAATTAATCAAAGGTTTAAGAGAAATAATTAAGGAAAATACAAAATTAGAAAAAGATAATATTTGGGTATATTTGTTGGATTTAAAGCCTAATCAAATGATAGAGTACGGCGAAATACTACCAAAATCTGGTGGTGAAAAAAAATGGTTTAAAAATTTACCAACAAAGTTAAAGATAAGATTAAATAAGATTGATAACTAATTTTTGGAAAACAAAAGCGAATTTATCTTATTTCCTTTTTTTTCTGCTTTCAGATAGAACTTAGTTTTAATTGTAACTATTTTATTAATTTTTTTTACCTTAATATTTGAAAATTTTTTTATAATAGTCTTAACATTCATGAAATAATCTAAATTGTCTGTGCTAAAAAAAACTTTTCCTTTTTTTTTTAAAATCGCAAAGATTGTCTTTAAAAACTCTTCATTTATAATACGTCTTTTCTTATGTCTTTTTTTGGGCCATGGGTCAGGAAATAAAACATATATTATATCAAAACGAAGTTTGTTAAATTTATTGATAAATTTTTGAAACACATAGGGATAAAGATAAATGTTTTGTATATTGTTATTAATACAATAATCTGAAACATTTACCATTCCATTCTTAAAAGGATCTACACCAATTATATTTTTTTTTATATTTTTTTTGGATAAATAAATAAGGTTTTCACCCATTCCAATACCAATTTCTAGAATCAATTTTTTCTTTGAATTTAATCTGTTTATATTCTTTGTTTTTAAATATTTTTTAAAGCTACTTTCTTTAATTATGGAAATCTTTCTTGATTTAACTCTTCCAAAATAAAGTTTTTTTTTCATTAATGTGGCGCGCCCTGAAGGATTCGAACCTACGACCCTCGGTTTAGAAAACCGATGCTCTATCCAACTGAGCTAAGGGCGCTCTAAGAGACTTCTCTAGTATTAGCATTAAATGACTGGGTAAATGGAATTTTAACTACAACAGCATCTACTGCCTTACTTGAGTATTTCTTTGGTAAGTGCACCTTATATTTTTTACCTAAATTACCTATCGGAAAACCTGTTGCACTTAAATGTCCTTCATAAGGAACATATCCCATAGCTATATTTTTTCCCTTCTCTGGATGGTACCACGGAGAAGTAATATAACCAACTGGTTTACCTCCATCGCTATTAGAGATTAGATAAAAATCATTAGCATAATCGTCTATAGGTTTGCCTCCAAGTTCTAAACCAACCAATTGTAACTTATAGGGTTTATCACCGTTTCTTAATTGATCTCTCATTTTTTCTAAAGCTTCTTTACCAATATAATCTGTTTTCTTTTCCCATACACCTTTTCCAGATAAAGAAACTTGATAACCTAAATTACATTGAAATGGATTAGTTTCATGATCTAAATCTTGTCCCCATGAAAGAATTCCAGCTTGAATTCGTCTGTGATGAGCTGGCGCAATAACCATAAGTTTATGTTTTTTTCCTGCTTTTAAGACTGCATTCCACATGTCTTCAGCGTATAAAGTAGCATTTCTTAAATATATTTCATAACCTGCTTCTCCAGAAAAACCTGATTGTGATATAACGCAACTACGACCACCTATATTTGCTTCTGCTAAACCATAGAAAGGCATATTATCGAAATCAACTTGATCACCTGCTAAATCTTTCATTAGAGCTTTCGATTTTGGACCTTGAATTTGAACTGGACATGCATCTATTTCATCTATTTCAACATTAAATCTTTTATCTGCGTTTACTCCCTGTAAATAAAGACCTATGTCTGAGTCTGATAAGCTAAACCAGAATTCATCATCAGCCACTCTTAACAAAACAGGATCATTTAAAACCCCACCTTTGTAATTACATAAAATTACATAACGACCTCTCATTGTTGAGATTTTTGTAGCATCTCTGGTGATTACATAATCAACAAATTTTTCTGCATCTGGTCCTTTTACTCTTATTTGTCTTTCAACAGCAACGTTCCACATTGTTACATGGTTTTTTATTGCTGCATACTCAACCATTGCTCCACCTTTTTCAGGTCTTACATAACCCCTAGGATGATAAATTCTATTGTATACAGTAGCTCTCCAGCAACCTGCTTTCATCGACAAGTGCCAATAAGGAGATTTTCTTACTCTTGTAGAGATTAACATCTCAACTTTAGTTGGTCCGCTTTGTCTGAGATTGTATGGAACTTGTCTATCTGACTGATCGACTGATGTTTCATGTCGGACTTTGTCATAATTAACTTTTTCTGGTTTTAAAGATATTAACTTAAATTTTTTCTTTGGTTTATTTTTTTTTACTTTTTTATTTTTCTTTGGCATAATTATTAGCTACCAACCATTTGTTTGTTTCCTTGAGACCGCCAAAAGTATAAATATGAAAGTGTTTTGTAACTTTCTTTAAGCTATTTATCAATTCGCTAGGGTCTCTAGGCTTCAATAAATCTAAAGCTTTACTCGTATTAGATTTAAGAAAATTTATAGAATTTTTTGCCCCAACAATACTCGCAAACTTTAATAAGCTGCTTATTTTTAAGGGACCAGTAATTCCAACATGAACTGGAAGAGTTTGTTTTGAAATAAAATTAGCTATTACTATTGGATCCAAGAGCCACTGCGTTACTATATAATCTGCGAGAGGAGTTTTTTCTTTCATAGCTTTTTCTAATTCTGAGTCGGATATATCAGGGGAACCCTCAGGGTGTCCAGCAATTCCTATCTTCATCCCTTGAAATAATCCCGTCTCAAGTAATTGCAACGAGCAGTGGTATTCCCCTACAGGTTCTCTCCCTCCACCAATTACTAAAGCTTGATTTACGCCTGAATCTTTACACATTTTTACATAGTCCTTTAACTCATTTAAATCCTTTACAGATCTCGCAGGGAAATGTGGTATTGGATTGTACCCAGAACGAACTAGCTCATCAGCTTTACGAGCTACTTCTCGATAGTCGGTTCCCGGAAGCATCGTTACATAAACATCTTTTAATCCAGGTAAGACTGATAAGTCAGTTTTTGATGTAATTTCTAATGAAAATTTCATTGCCCTATTTAATTAAAAACATACTAAATGGTCAATAAAAATGGGAGTTTTAATACCAAACTTTTCAGATTTTTCATGTTGGTGAATATGATGGGAATGTACGAAAACCGGTATATGTTCACCTTTTTGCGTCTTTAACGTGTAAATAAAATTAGTTCCTCTAAACTTTCTATCAACTACCTCTAATTTTAATTTACTTTGATCGTCATGTATTAAATCTTCTGGTTGCAATAGAAGTTTAACACTTTTTCCTTTGGGGTAATTTTTTAGTAATTTCCCTCTTATTTCACCTAACTCATTATGCTGTAAACTATGTACAGCGCAATCATTGGTTAATACTTTTACATCTACAAAAACTCCTTTATTTAAAAATTTTGCAACTTCTAAAGAATTTGGTTCATGATGAACATTGTAAGGAACATCATATTGTTTAAGCTCTTGATTTAGAATTATTCCGCAGCGATCTGCCAAAGAAAATGCTTCGTAGGAATCGTGAGTAACAATTATTGTTGTTAAATTAATTTTTTTTAATAGTTTTTTTACTGAATATTGTATTTCTTCCTTCAAATTTTGATCAATATTTGAAAAAGGTTCATCCAATAATAATAAATCCGGTTTAGACATTAATGATCTTGCTAAAGATACTCGTTGAGCTTCGCCAGCACTTATTTGGTGGGGAAATTTTTCTAAAATTGGTTCAATATGAAGTAATTTAATTATGTCGTCTGTTTCATATGAAAAGCCATTACCATTAGATCTTTTTTTTCCGAAATTTATATTGTCAATTACTTTATAATTTGGAAATAAAGAATTGTCTTGAAATGATAAAGCTATATTTCTCTTCTCTGGTTCTACATGAACATCTTCTGAGGATATTAATTTATCTTTTAAAAAAATCTCTCCGGTACTTAGTTTTTGCAATCCAGCAATAGTTCTTAATATTGTTGTTTTACCAACACCAGAAGGACCTAATAAAGAAACAATTTCACCTTTTTTTTCTATTTTAAGGTTTACATTGTTAACTTTATTTTTTTCACTCGCAATAAAATTACCATCTTTAATTTCAAAAAATCGATTTGACATTTTTTTGATTATATTAGTTTTTTTGTGAAAGTATATATTTTGAAGAAAATATTATGAGGATAGTTGCCCAACTTATAAGAAATAAAGAAGGTAATGCCGCAGCCTCTAATAAATCCTGAGAGGCATAGACATATGCTTGTGTAGCAAAAGTCTCAAAATTGAAAGGTCTTAATATCATAGTAATTGGTAACTCTTTTATAATTTCTAAAGATATGAGCACAACTATTAAAATTATATTGTTTTTTAAATACGGAACATGAATGCTAGAAAAAGTTTTAATTTTTGAATACCCAAGTAAATACGCGCTTTCATCTATTGAATTATTTATTTTCTCATAACTAGATTTAATTCCATTAAAAGAAAGGGAAAAAAATCTTATAAAGTATGCTAAAATTAAACCGAATATAGATCCTATAAATATTTTTTTTGTACTTCCTAAATTTGTACTTTCACTTAAAAATTCACTAAGATTGCTAAATAAAGTTATAAAGGCTACGGCTAAAATCACTCCCGGAATTGCATACCCTGAAATTGAGAAATTGGTTAAATAATTTAAAATTTTGCTTTTGGATATCCTGCTTCCATAATTGATAAATAATGAAATAAATACTAATACTATACTAGCAAGACCTACCAAATACATTGTATTTAAATTTATTTTCAAAATATTAATGTCTTGGATATATTTTGGAAACTTCAAAGTCCAATAGATCATCTGTGAAACTGGAAAAATAAAACTTATAAAAAATACTAAAAAGCAAAAAGAAAAAGCTAGTAAAGATTTTTTCCCACTAAGTTTAATCTTATTAATTGGTTTAAAGCCTCTTCCTGGTTGGTGATACCTTGCCTCTTTTCTTGAATAAATTTCTATGGATAAAAGAATTAAAATAAATAATAATAATATGAAAGAAATTTGATTGGCTGTATTTAGATCATCAAACGACAGCCAAGAGTTATAAATTCCCGTAGTTAATGTTGAAACACTAAAAATTGATACTGTTCCAAAATCAGACAAACATTCCATGGCAACTAATGCTAAACCGGCAATAATTGCTGGTCTGGCTGAAGGTAAAATAATCTTAAATAGAGTTTCTTTCTCAGATAAACCTAAATTTTGTCCCACCTCTATATAATTGTTTGATTGAAAGAAAAATGATGATCTTGTTAATACGTATACATAAGGGAACAAAGAAAAACTAATAGCTATAATTGATCCTAATATTCCATCTAATTTAGGTATATGTGGGTTATAATTATATTCACCAAATATATTCGTGAGTATTGTATAAGCAGTTCCAAAATTTTCAAAAAAAGCGATTATTGAAAAAGCAAATATATAGCCTGGTATTGCAAACGCTAAAATTAAAGCCCAACTAAAAAAATTACATAATGGAAATTCATAAAATGATATAAAATAAGCTGAAATAACACCTAATAAAAGAGTTATAAGCAAAACAGAAATTAAAATTGTTAAAGAATTATTTATATATTCAAAAAGAAATGTGTTTTTTAATACAGTAAAATAATTACTTGTTTCAGAAAAAAAACTAAAAAATACAGTGATAATTGGCATTGCAACTATTAATGCAATAGCTAATGAGCTGAAAAACCAGAAGTTATATTTAGTCATTTATTTTTTTGAATTAATCTTATTTTTAAGTGGAAAGAATATTTGTTTTGCCTCTTCGAAACTTAATTTTTTTGGGTCTCTATTTTCAAGTTGATTTTGCATACTCTTAGCATCATCATTACAGGTTTTGCAGCCCTTTTTACAAGTATTTAATTTATTTTTCATTATTTAATATTCATGGCACTTTTAATGCCATGAATTATTTATTAACAACTATTTCCAACCAGCTGTTGTCATTACTTCTAATGCATCAGCTTGTCTTTTTCCGTAATTAACGACTTTAGTTTTAAGATCTTGTTTAAAATCTAAACCCATATTAACTACTAATGGATGAGGTGAAACACCTGCTATCATTGGATATTCAAAAGTATTGTTAACAATATGCTCTTGCGCTTCTTGACTTAGTAAGAACTCTACAAGCTTAATTGCATTAGCTTTGTTAGGGGCTCCTTTTACTAAACCTGCACCACTGATATTCATATGTGTTCCTCTACCATCCTGATTAGGGAAGAAAGGTTTTACTTTTTTTGCTGCAGCTTGTTGCTCAGCACCTTTTTTACCTGATAACATAAGAGCTAAGTAGTATGTATTAGCTACTGCAATATCAGCTTCTCCTGCTGCTACAGCTAGTATTTGTGCTCTGTCATTACCTTTTGGAGATCTAGCCATATTCGAAACCATTCCTTTTGACCACTCTGCTACTTTACCTTTTCCATTATTTTTAATTAATGAAGCAACCAGTGATTGGTTATAAATATTGTTAGAAGCTCTTATAACTAATCTGCCTTTCCATTTAGGATCAGCTAAACTTTCATAAGTCAGACCTCTTAACTCTGCACCTGTAACTCTCTCTGGAGCAAAATAAACTATTCTTGCTCTTTTAGCTATTCCAACCCATTTAGAAGTTCTGAAATTACTCGGAACTGCTGACTTTATTGCGTTACTTGTTAAGCCTCCTTGTAAGTTAGCTGCAAATGCGCCAAGTCTACCTGCATCAGCTGTTATATATAAGTCTGCTGTGCCGCCCTCTGCGATTATTCTTTTCTCTAATGCGCCTGATTTTCCAGATACAACATTTACTTTTATTCCTGTTTTAGCTGTAAATTTTTCATACAATTGAACATCTGAATCATAATGTCTTGCACTGAATATATTTACTTCGTTAGCTAAAAGATTTCCAAAAACAAAAAATAATGCTGAAACTGCTAATATTATTTTTCTCATTTATCTCCCTCGTTAGTTTTGCGAATGGTTCTCAATTATCTGAGAATGAGAATAATTATCATTATCAATAATGTCGCACCTTCTACGGGAAAATGATTTAATTAATTATTTTTTGATTAAAGTTTTCTTCTTGAACAGATAGTAGAAGTCTGACTGAAGGTTATTTTTAGGCTTGAGTAAACTAGTTTTTAGCTTACCGTACTTTAGCTCTTTGGCATTTTTTATTCTTGAAGCTAAGATTCTCATATGGATAGAATCTATCATAAGTTGAGCTAAGCACAACCAAAGATTGTTTCATTTTGGGCCCTTTTTATATATGTTATATTATAACGTCAGAGGAATAAGTGGAAATTGCAAAAAGTATAGCGCCGATATGTTTAGCAATAATTATGTTCGGTCTTGGACTAGGTTTAACAGCTCAAGATTTTTTAAGGGTAGTAAAAAATCCTAAAGATTTTCTTATAGGCTTTTTATCACAAGTTATTCTTCTTCCTATAGTAGCTATTATCTTAATAAGTTTAATTTCGTTACCTGTAGAAATTGCTATGGGTGTTATGGTTATTGCGGCGGCACCAGGTGGAGTAACTTCAAACATATTAACTAAATTTGCTGATGGAGATGTTGCTTTATCAGTAACATTAACTGCTGTTGTAAGCTTACTAAGTATAATTATTGTCCCTTTGATAGTGTTTAATTCAGCTAATTATTTAGGTATTGAAATAGTTAAAGAAATTTCAATGCTAAATATTGCGCTTAAAATGTTTTTTGTAGTAACCGTGCCAGTGCTTTTTGGAATGATTGTTAGAAGTTTAATGACTGATTTTATAATATCTAAAACTTTATTAGTTCAAAGGCTATCAGTAATATTATTTTTAATTGTTTTTATATCTATTTGGGTTGAGGAATGGGACAGAATAATTAGTTTTATTACAAGAGCAGGTTTAATAGCTTTTATCCTTAACATTACAATGATTTTTGCCGGTTATTACATTGCTAAATTTTTGGCATCAGGAATTGCTCAGAGAAAGTGTATTTCTCTTGAATGCGGTTTACAAAATGGAACGTTAGCTGTGTTTGTAGCAACTCAATTATTTGATGATATTGTGTTTATGGTTCCTACAGCTGCATATGCATTAATTATGTTTGTAACATCGATTGTTTTTGTTTTGGTTGTAAGAAAAATTAACTAATTTGTATAAGGTTTTCTACTAAAGATTTTTCTCACGTACGGTTCAAAGTCTTTTAAGGATAAAGATTTGTAATTAGGGTCAAAAGATTTTTGATCCCAATTTTCGCAAAATTTTACAGTATCATTAAAATATTTATGATCTTTGTATTTATCTCTAGCATTTTTATTTCCACCTAAATGATGTGCGTAATAATACATTTGAAAAATTCCATGCTTTTCGACAATCCAATGAGTTTTTTCACTTACGTATGGTTTTAAAACAGCTGCTGCATATTCAGAATGATTTAATGGTGCTAATTCATCACCAATATCGTGTAATAAAGCTGCTACTATCATTTCATCGCTTGCGCCATCTTTTAAAGCCCTTGTTGCAGCTTGTAATGAATGTTCTAAACGAGATACTTGATATCCTTCTAAGGTTTCAGTTAAGGTGCTCATAAAGTTTAATATTCTATCAGCTGTTCCTTTAACAAACTTTTGTTCATGTTTATCTAAAAGAAGATAATCCTCTTTTGTCCCTTTCTTCATTTCTTTAAAACTTACTTTACTCATGAGTTAGCCTCTAATTTTTTCATTTTACTCTCAACGGAGTCGTGCTCAATGTAACAACCTTGTAAATGTCTTTCTCCAACGCTCATATCGTATTTTGTCCGACCATGAAGAGTTCTGTAGTTATCCATTAGCATCATATCCCCTGGAGACAATTTAAATTCAATCATGAACTTTTTTGAATTACATAGTTTTATAAATAAAGATCTTGCTTTATAAAATTGATCTAACTTATCTTTTTTAAATACCTGAACATAATCCAGTCTTGGACTTAATCTCACCCTTTTAATTGTATTATCACTATCCAATTGTATCGTTTCACCCCAATTTTCAAGGTAAGTATTTTTATCTTGATAAGAGAATCTTATTTTAACACTACTTAATATTTTAAAATATTTTGGATATTTTTTTCTCATGTATTCTACAACAGCAAATCCATCTGTAAGAGTTGAATGACCTCCTATACTGTCATTTTTTAAACAATGAAGAATTTGTATACCGGGTATAGGTCTTCTGTATGGGTTATCGGTATGAGCTGCTAAAGCATGTGATGTGTAGGCTAAATCGCTCGCTTTCCTTACGGATCTTACATTAAACAACTTACCGAAATTAGTTTTTCTCAATATTCCTAAAGAATTTGCGAAATTTAAAATATAGTTTTTTTTAACTGGTGTTTTTTTTATGATGGAAAAGCCGAATTTATAAAAATCTTTAATAACTTTTAATCCCCTTTTTGAATTAAATAAATTTTTTTCATATTTGTATATTGGCTTATATTTTATATTTGAGTTCCAAAGTTTTAAGTTTTTTTGAAAAGAATTTTTATTAATTTCGTTAATTAAATCCTTAATAAAATAATCTGATTGCACACCATCACTAAACTTGATATTCAAAAATTTATTTTTTATTAGTGCGCGCTCAATTTTGATATTTTTCTTTATTTTTGATGGGTCATATAACCTTTGCCCATTGTTTTTATCAAAGTATTTAGCGTCAGTTACTCTTTCTCTTAACCACATAGGGTGGATAACCATATTGTTATTATATCCTGAAACCAGTATTTTTTTCTTATTTTTAGCGACTCCTAATTTCATATTAGAAGATTACATCACTTGATAAAATTTGGATATAAATAAATTAACGAGATTTAATATTGTCTTGTGGAATAATTTTCTGTGTAATTCTGTCTAATATTATGGCTAATATAACAATACCTGTTCCTCCAACCACAGCACCGCCTATATCTAATCTACCCAGTGCAACATATACGGTTAATCCTAAACCCCCTGCTCCAATTAGTGCGGCTATAACTACCATAGATAAAGCTAACATTAATGTTTGGTTAACTCCGGCCATTATAGTTTTCATAGCCAAAGGAATTTCTATTTTTGTTAGTATTAAGAACCGTGATAAACCTAAGCTAGCACCAGCTTCTTTAAATCCTTTTCCTACTTGTCTTATTCCTAAATTTGTTAATCTAACAATTGGTGGCAAAGCAAACACAATAGTTGCAACTACACCCGGCGTCAGACCCACGCCAAATAACATTACAACAGGAATTAAATAGACAAAACTTGGTATTGTTTGCATTATATCAAGAATAGGCCTTAATATAGTTTCAAATAAATTACTTCTAGAAGCTACAATGCCTAAAGGTATTCCAATTAGCATACAAAAGATAACTGCTGTGAAAATCATTGCTAAAGTTGTCATTGTTTCTTGCCACAAATCAACAAGGTCAATAAAAATTAAACTTAATGCTGATAATAATGCAAATTTTAATCCATTGGTTTTGAATGCAAAAGCCATGAATATTAAAATTACTATCGGAAATGGTATGAAATTAAATAATGTGTCTAAACCGTTTAGTACTGAGTCTATCGGTGCGGATAATTTTTTAAAGAGTGGTCGTTGCATGAACAACCACTCCTTAATATGTTTTTCAATCCATTCTGCTATTGGAACGTATACTTCGTAGTCAGATGGTGAAAGTTTTAAGCTCACTTACCTAAAACTTATTTTATCCAACTGTCGAACGTACTTTGGTTCGCTTTAATCCACTCCTTAGCATGCTTCTTGATTGCTCTTTCGCTTTTCTCACCAGCATTCATCTTCATGTTTTGTGCTGCGATATCCGCTAGTGGAATAGATGCTTTTGAAAGCATTTTTTTCACTTTTGGATTAGCTTTTAAGAAATCAGAGTTAGCTGCTGGACGTATATCATCAGCACCAAAACCCATATTTATTTTAGATTTTGTTGCATTAGATACTGCTACTTTTTTTGTAGCGCTGTAAGGAACTTCTATCCAAACAACATCTTGTCCAAGTTTTAAAGCACCAACTGTCCAATTCGGCGTCCAAGTATAAAATAATACTGGTTTACCGTTTTTGTATTTTGCAACTACGTCAGCCATAGATGCTGAATAGTCAGCTTTTACTGGATTAATAAAGTCACCTAAACCTAATTCAGCAAAGTGTTTTGTGATTTGCTTCTCACATCCCCAACCTGGAGGGCAAGCTACCATGTCTGCTTTACCGTCACCATTTGAGTCAAATTTTGCTGCGTGTTTTTTAATATCCATTACGCTTTTGATACCAAGGCTGTCAGCTGATTTTTTGTCGATAAGGTAACCTTGTAAGCCACCTTTTTTCATTACATAACCAACTTTTTTAACTTTACCTTTAGCTTCTTTGATATATCCATCATGAGTTCCAAACCATCCGTTTACCCATAGGTCAAGATCTCCTGCTGCCGCTGCAACGTAAAATACTGAAGGCTTAATTGCTTTAGGCTCAGTTACTTTGTAGCCCATTTTTTCCAAAGCTTGTTTGTATATTTCAGCTTGGAAATAACCAGTATCCCAGTTTGCTTTAGCCATTTTGATTTCGTTAGCATTAACTGCTTTTGTTATGAACAAAGCTGCAATCAAAGCAACGATAATTTTAAAATGTTTCATGTATACTCCTTATTTTTTTGAAAAAACTAGCATGTATAATTATTAAATGTAACCGTAATACAACTAAAAGGTGAGTTTTATTAAAAAAACTGAGGTAAATATTGATTAATTTGAGTTTTATTTTGAAATTAAATTAGTTAATCCAGCTGTCAAAGATACTTTGATTTGCCTTTATCCAGTCTTCAGCATGTTTCTTTATCGCTTTTTCACTTTTTTCGCCAGCGTTCATCTTAAGGTTTTGCTCAGCGATATCTGCTAGTGGTATAAAGGCTTTTTTTAACATTTTTTCAACTTTTGGATTAGCTTTTAAAAAATCAACATTTGCTGCAGCTCTAATATCATTTACACCAAAACCCATATTTAATTTAGATTTTGTTGCATTTGGTACTTTAACTTCTTTTGTTTCGCTGTAAGGCACTTCAATCCAAACAACATCTTCTCCTAATTTTAATGTTCCAACTGTCCAGTTTGGCGTCCAAGTATAAAATAAGATTGATTTTCCATTTTTGTATCTTGAAATTGTATCAGCCATAGATGCAGAATAATCGGCTTTTAATGGATTAATAAAATCTCCAAGACCAAGTTCTTCAAAATGTTTTGTAATTATCTTTTCACATCCCCACCCTGGGTGACATGCTACTAAATCAGCTTTTCCATCACCATTTGTGTCGAATTCTTTTGCATGTTTTTTGATATCCATTATTGATTTTATATTGAATTTGTCAGCAGTTTTCTTATCAATTAAATAACCCTGTAAACCACCCTTTTCTACAACATATCCTACGGGTTTAACTTTTCCCATTGATTCAGTTACATAGGTATTATGATTATCAAACCATCCGTTTACCCATAAATCCATATCACCTGCAGCAGCTGCCACATAAAAGACTTGAGGCTTCATTACTGTTGGTCCAGTCACTTTATAACCCATTTTTTCTAAAGCTTTTTTATATATTTCTGCTTGAAAATAACCTGTATCCCAATCAGCTTTTCCCATTTTAATTTCTTTTGCATTTAAAGAAGTTAAGAAAAATAGCGCGCTTATAATTGATATAATAAATTTCATCCTTAATAGATTAAGATAATTTAGTAGATAATTAAAATTGAGATTTGTCGCAGTTTAGAATCAGCTTCTTTTACAGCTTGTACACAAGCCGTAAAATTCTAAATTATATTTTTTATAGGTCATACCTGTTTTGTCATGAAAATTTTTTAAATATTTAGAAAGTTTTTGGTTACTAATTTCAGTTACCTTTTCGCATGTTTCACAAATTGAGAAAGCTGTAGCTTTAGAAATTTCACAATTTGAATTTTTACAAGCCACAAAAGCATTTCTGCTTTCTACTTTATGAATTTTTCCTAATTTAATTAATTTTTCTAAGGCTCTATAAACTTGTAAGGGGGCTTTAATGCCTTTTTTTTGAACATTAAATAAAATTGAATAAGCTTTTAAAGGTTCTTTTGCTTTTTCAATAATATCTAGAATTATTTTTTGATTTTTAGAAAGAGTTTGTATTTGAGCCATATTATATTTTACCAATTAACTTTCATTTTTTCAATTCAGAAAATTTTTTTGTTTTAATAAGTGAAATTAAAAATAGTAGTAATGCTGCAGTTATAATTGAAGGACCAGATGCTGTATTAAATTCTAAAGAAGAAAACAATCCTATTAAAATTGATAATAATCCTCCTATTGTGGATAAAAATGCCATTTGTATTGGATTATTTGACATATTTCTTGCTAGCGCAGCTGGAATAATTAGCATTCCAGTTATTAAAAGAAGTCCAACTATTTTTATTGAAACAGCAATTATAGCTGCCATCAAAATTGTAAATATCGCATTGTATCTGTCTGGTTTCATTCCTTCTGCTTTAGCTAAATCGTAATTTATTGTTGAAGCAAACAAAGGCTTCCAAATAATTTTTAAAATTATTAAGATAAATACACCGCCGCCCCAAATTAATAACAAATCGCTTTGACTTACAGCTAGTATATCGCCGAACAGCAATCCCATTACATCAAATCTTATAGTTGTTAAAAATCCAATAATTACAAGCCCTATTGCTAGAGATGAATGAGCTAATAAACCTAGTAAAGCATCGTTAGGAAGATTTGTTTTACTTTGTAATTGAAGAAGGAAAATAGCTATAACCGCTGATGTTAAAAAAACTGATAAAGCAATATTAAGTTCAAATACCAAAGCCATAGTTACACCTAATAAAGCTGAATGTGCAAGTGTGCCTGCAAAAAAAGACAATCTTCTCCAAATTACAAAGCATCCTATTGGACCTGTTATTAAAGCTATTCCAATTCCTGCAAGTAAAGCTCTTATAAAAAAATCATCAAGCATATTATTTTTGATCTATTGTTCCGTCTTGAGAGTGAGTATGGTCATGTTTATGCTCGTAAAGGGATAGGATATTTGAAGCTCTATCACCGAATAATTCTTTATATTTGCTATCTTTAACGACATGATGTGGTGTTCCAGAGCAACAGACATGTCCATTTAAGCATAATACATAATCAGTAGCGGACATCACTACATGCAAATCATGTGAAATTAAAAGTATTCCACATTTCATTTTTTCTGAAATTTTTTTGATTAATTCATATAAGGCAATTTCACCTTTAAAATCAACACCCTGCACAGGTTCATCAAGCACTAATAATTCTGGTTGCTTAGAAATAGCCCTTGCTATCAAAACTCTTTGAAACTCTCCTCCAGATAAATTACTTAAACTTTTATCCTTTAAATGTTCAACGCCTGTTAAATTTAAAGCTATATTAATTTGATCCTGGGTTAATTCCTCTGTCAAAGTCATAAAATCCGAAACTCTAATTGGTAAGGTCCAATCTATTAAAATTTTTTGAGGCACGTATCCAATTTTATTAGTGTATGTTTTAACTTTGCCATCTATTTTTTTATATATTCCCAGTGCAATTTTTGCTGTTGTTGATTTTCCAGAACCATTTGGACCTATCAACGTAACTATTTCACCTTGTTTAACTTCAAACGAAACACCTTTAACTAAAGATTTATCGTTTATTGAAATACCAACATTTTCAACCTTGAGTAGTACCTTATTTTTGTTTTCCATAATAAAATCCTTGACCTTAAATATGTTATATTATAACAAATGTTATATTATAACACCATGATAAACAAATTATTAAAGCTTACAATTACTTTATTTATTACATTTACTGTAAATTTTTCAGCTAATGCAGATATTAAAGTTGTAGCTTCTATAAAACCTATACACTCATTAGCAAGTTATTTAATGGATGGTGTAGGTAAACCAGATTTAATTGTAGATGGGTATAATTCTCCTCATGGATTTGCATTAAAACCATCGCACGCTAAAATGTTACAAAATGCTGACCTAGTTTTTTGGGTTGGTGAAGACTTAGAAACTTTTTTAGAAAAACCATTAAAATCAGTAGCAAAAAAAGCTGAAAAAATAGAATTAATGGAAATTAAAGGATTAAAAAAATTAGAATTTAGAGAAAGAAACATATTCGAAGGCCATGATGACCATGGACATGACGATCACAAAGAACACGGTCATAAAGAAGCTAAACACGATGATCATAAAGAACACGGTCATAAAGAAGCTAAACATGACGATCACAAAGAACACGGTCATAAAGAGGATAAACACGACGATCATCACGAGCATGCTCACGGTGAACATGATCCACATATTTGGCTTGATCCAATGAACGCGAAAGTAATTTTAAGTGAAATGGCAGAGCATCTAATTGAAAACGATCAAGAAAATGCATCAAAATATAAAGCTAATTTAAAAAAAGCACACAAAGAGTTAGACAAACTAACAAAAAAAGTTAAATCTGATTTAAATAAAGACTTTAAATCAATTGTTTTTCATGACGCCTACCAGTATTTCGAAAAAAGATTTGATGTTAATGTTTTAGGAGCTTTTACAGTAAATACAGATGTATTACCTGGTGCAGAACAATTATCTGAGATAAGAGAAGTAATTGAACATGAAAAAGTAAGTTGTGTATTTTCTGAACCTCAATTTAACCCAGATATAATCAAAGCAGTAGCAAAAGATACAAATATTAAGACTGGAGTTATAGATCCTTTAGGAGCAACTCTAAATCCAGGAAAATCATTATATTTTGATTTAATTAGAAATATGTCTAAATCTTTCAAAGGTTGTTAAGATTAATAATTTTAACATTAGCTAAAATTTTTGTTATCTTCATTAATAGCTTCTTTAAGTCTTATCAAATAATCAGGAATAGCACTTTTAACTCTGCTCCATGTAGGTATGAACGGCGTATCCATAGGACTTTTTAAAAAAGAATCACCGGCCTTCATTATATTTGAAGCAAATAATTCGACTGTTTTTTCCTCAGTATGAGAATCAAATTTAAAACCATTCATTTCAGCATCGCTTCTATAGATGTCAATTAAATCTAATGCATATCGATAATATGTAGCTTTTAATGATCTAAAAGTTTCAGGGCTAAAAGTATTTCCTTGTGTTGCTAGTTTTCTAATTAAAGTTTTAATAATATCTAAAGACATTCTTGATAGTCCTTTGTTTTCATTATTTGCTGATAAGTCCTGATGTTTATGATCATATTTGTCAGCTAAATCAACTTGGCAAATATTTTGGGGAGAAAAATTTCTTTGCATTTCTGACAGAATACCAACTTCAATACCCCAGTCTGATGATATTCTAAGCTCTGGTAAAACATTTCTTCTAAATGAAAACTCGCCTGCAAGAGGGTATTTGAATGATTTCATAAATTCTAAATAATCACTTTTTCCAATAGTTTTTTCTAAAGCAGTTAACAAAGGAAACACAAGTAATCTTGCAACTCGACCATTCATTTTCCCATTAGCTATTCTTGGGTAATATCCCTTACAAAACTCAAAGTTAAAAAAAGGATTTACAACAGGATAAAATAACTTTGCTAGCATTCTTCTATCATAAGTTTTAATATCACAATCGTGAAGAGCAACAGATCTAGCTTCATCTCTTGCAATACACATGCCAAGACAATACCAAACATTTCTACCTTTTCCTGTCTCGCTCGGTGCTAAACCTTTCTCTTTAAGTTCTTCATGCAATTTTTTTAATTTAGGTCCATCATTCCATAAGATTGTAAAAGGTGTGTTTAAACCTTTAAAAAATTTCCAAGCCTTGATAGCCTCTGATTTTGAAGCCTTATCTAAACCAATAATGATATGGTTAAGATATTTTGTTTCTCCAATTTGTTTTACAATATTAGGTAATGCATCTCCTTTAAGTTCAGAATATAGACTTGGTAAAATTAATTCCATTTTTCTTTCTTTTGAAAATTTTAATAATTCTTTTTCTATATCAGCTGTAGATTTAGTCCCAAAATCGTGGAGATTTGAAATTATTCCATTTTGAGAAAAGTCACCCATAACAAAACTTATTCCTTTTATTTTATTTTTTCTAGTGCCAATTTGACAACCTCTACCCACCCTTCTGGTGCAGTTTGTTTTGATATTATCAAATTTTTAATTTGTAGATCTTTATTAATAAACTTATCATTTTTTACCAAACAAGGTACATCTGAATTTTTTAGCATTTCTAGGTCATTATGATTATCGCCTATTGCTATAGTTTTTGGTTTAGATTTATATTTATTTTCAAGCATATAAATTATTTTCTTCATAGCATCAGCTTTATTAACTCTATCACCTAAATTTAAAACCCTTCCACCATCTTTGAAATCTAAACCGATTTCTAATAAAATATTTTTTAAACTTAATTTTTCCTTGTTATTTCCCTCAAATTTTATCGGTATTGTACATGTTCTCTTAAATACCTGCTTAAGCTTATTTTCTGGTAAACCAAATATTTGAATTTGTTCTTGCGTTGTTAGATTTGAAATAACTCTACATTTGGATTTTAAATCTTGATTTATATTTTTATCAAAAATATTTTGAATTTCATAAACATTTTTAGCTAGAATAATTTTGTTTGGGAATTCGCTACTTAAAAAATTTAGGTTATGAATAATTGATCCATTTTCACTGATAAATGGAAATTTAAAGTTAGCTTCATTATTAAATTCTTTTATTTCATCCTCGGTTTTACTAGAATTCGGTATAATTATAATATTTTTGTTTTTTAACTCTTTTAGGAAAATTTTAATACTGTCGAACTTAAAAGTATCTCTATTTAAAAGTGTTCCATCTAAATCAGTAAATATTAAAATGGAAGAATTTGAATACATTTAAACTTTTAACACAAAAATAGTAAGATTATACTTCTATAACTAAAGTATCTTTTGAACCACCGCCTTGTGAACTATTAACTATAGTGCTTCCTTTTCGAAGAGCTACTCTAGTAAGGCCACCAGTTGTAACCCATGAAGTTTTACCACTAAGAACGAACGGTCTTAAATCAAGATGTCTTGGTTCAATTGAGTTTTCTGAAATTGTAGGAGTTGTTGACAAAACTTCAAGTGGTTGGGCAATGAAACCTTTTGGATCTTTATTAATCTTATTTATAAAATCGTTTTTTTCTTTTGTTGAAGCTTTGGGTCCTATCATAATACCATTTCCCCCAGATCCATTAGTTGGTTTTACTACTAGTTCTGAAATATTCTCTAAAACATGCTCTCTTTCTATTTTGTTTCTACATAAAAAAGTTTCAACTTGATTAATTTTTGGCTCCTCATTTAAATAAAATTTTATCATTTTACCAACATATGAATAAATAGCTTTATCGTCCGCAATTCCTGTTCCAGGTGCGTTGACTATTCCTACGTTTCCTTTAATCCAAGATTTGAATAGACCGGCAACACCTAAAAGTGACTTCTTATAAAAAGTTTTTGGATCTAGAAAATTGTCATCTATTCTTCTATAAATACAATCTACCTTTAACGGACCTTTAACCGTTTTCATGTAAACATAATCTTTTTCAACGAATAAATCTTTACCTTCAACTAAAGCTATACCCATTTGATCAGCTAAAAATTCATGTTCAAAATAAGCAGAGTTATATATACCTGGTGTAAGTAAAACCATATGAGGATTTTTAGTTTTTTTTGGTACGCATTCTTGCATACAATTATAAAGTTTATTTGGATATTGATGAATTGAAGATACCTTGTATCTTGTAAATAATTCTGGAAAAACATCTCTCATCACCATACGATTTTCAAGCATGTAAGATACACCTGATGGAACTCTTAGATTATCCTCTAAAACTAAAAACTCTCCGTCTTTATTTTTAATTAAGTCAACACCTGATATATTAGACCAAGCTTTGTGCTTAGGTGAAAATCCTTCACATTGTTTTAAATAATAAGGAGATTTGAAAACCAATTCCTCAGGAATTAATTTTTCCTTAAAGATTTTTTTTTCATTATACACATCATCTATAAAAAGATTGAGCGCTTTGACTCTTTGTAATAATCCCTTTGAAACTTTATTCCATTCTTTTTTTTCTATAATTCTTGGGATAATATCTAAAGGCCATTTTTTTTCGTCTTGTCTTTTATCAGCAGAATAAACTTTAAAATTAATACCTCTCGCATTAATAGTGCTTTGACAGTTTTTCTCAATTTCATTTAATTTTTTTATTCCATATCTTTCTAGGATGCCTGATATAGTTTTAGCTTGTTTTCTAAGCTTATTATCTAAGTTAAAATACTCATCATAAGACTTGCTAGAGTTATATTTTTTCCATATATCAACCATAAGTTAAAATTATTAATTATTTAGACAATTAATCAAATGCAAGAAATAGATGTCTGGCATGTGTAATTTGGGTTATCTATAATAGATTAAATATTTTAACATTAATTATGACTTATTGTGTTGGTATAAAAACAAACGAAGGCGTAGTTTTGGCATCGGACTCAAGAACTAATGCTGGTTTAGATAACGTCAATATTTACTCTAAGATGTTGACTTATGATGTAGGAGATAGAACAATAATTATAGTAACATCTGGAAATTTAGCTACCTCTCAAGCAGTTTTTAAATCATTAGAAAAAGATATAAAAAATAAAGATAGCTCGTTAAGTTTAAATACTTGTAAAGATTTTGAACAAATTGCATCATATATTGGAAAACTCAATGTTAAACACTCGTCCCCTGATGGAGTAAATACAGACAGTTTAGTATTGGGATCTACTTTTATTATTGGAGGACAGATAAGAGGACAACAACTAGAACTGTACATGGTTTATCCTCAAGGCAACTATATTAGACCTGCTGATAGTAAGCCTTACTTAGTAATAGGTGAAGTTAAATACGGAAAACCAATTTTAGATAGAGTAATTACTCCAAGTGTTTCTATTGGAGATGCATCAAGGTGTGCATTAATTTCTATGGACTCAACTCTTAAAAGTGATCTTACAGTTGGACCGCCTATTGATATAGCTGTTTATAAAAAAGATGAAAAAAAAATGTGCTATTTAAAATGTCTGAATACTACTGATGACGATTATGCAAAAGTTTGCAATCAATGGTCAGATAAAGTTTTACAAGTTTTTGACACTTTCCCAAAATTTGATTGGGAAAAATAATTTCATATTTATTAATTTCCAATAAAATGAAAATTAATTTTTCTTATATGCTTTTCAATTCTATGTTCAAATAAGTATAATCCCTGCCATGTACCTAAAATTAAATCATTATTTTTTATTGATAAAGAAAGATGAGTTGAGGTTAAAATAGTTTTTAGATGTGCTGGCATATCATCTTTACCCTCAGTGTCATGAATATAGCTTCGGTCCATAGGGACTAATTTATTAAAAAAACTTAAAATATCTTTTTGAACATCAGGGTCAGCATTTTCTTGTATAATTAATGAAGCGCTAGTGTGTAAAATGCTCAAATTAATAATGCCATTGAAAAATTCATTTTTTTTAATCCATTTTTTAACTTCAGATGTAAAATCGTAAAGTTTCTGTCCATTAGTATTAATTTCTATTTCATGAAAGACTTGTTTCATTTAAAAAAATTGATGATAATGTAAATAATTCTTAAAACAATGGAAAAAAAAGCAAAAATTATAGCTACTATAGGACCATCCATAAGCTCATTAAGCACCCTAAGAAAGATCATTGGTTTAGGTGTAGATGCTTTTAGAATTAATTTTAGTCATGATTTAACAAATATTAAAAAAATTATTCAGCAAATAAGAAGCTTAGAAAAGAAAACATCAAAAAATGTATCTATTATAGGTGATTTGCAAGGAGTTAAAATCCGTATTGGAAGATTTAAGAAAAAAAATCAAGTTATCAAAAAAAATCAATTTTTTACTTTCGATTTAAAAAATAAACTTGGTGATAAAAACAGAGTAACATTGCCTTATCCAAAATTACTTAAAAAGATAAAAAAAAACCATATTATCCTAGTTGATGATGGAAAATATGCTTTTAAGGTAATAAAAAGAAATTCTTTATCAGTTATAACAAAAAATTTAAGTCAGGACTTTATTATAAGTGATATGAAAAGTGTTCATATTAAAAATCTATCAATACCTTTTAATAATTTTACTAAAAAAGATAAATTAGATATTAAACTAGCAAAAAAACTGGGTTGTGAATGGGTTGCTTTATCTTATGTTGAAAATGCAAAACTAATTTATAAAGCGAAAAAATTATTGGGAAAAAAAATTGGTATAATTTCAAAAATTGAAAATAAATTAGCAATAAAAAATATTGAAGAAATTATTAAAGCTTCGGATGCGATTATGGTAGCAAGGGGAGATTTGGCCTTAGATATTGGCCATAGCGAAGTTCCAAAAATACAGTTGGGAATAATAAAAAAATGTAATAACTACTCTAAACCAGTCATAGTAGCTACACAGATGCTTGAAAGTATGATAAATAATTTTACAGCAACCAGAGCAGAAATAAATGATATTGCTACTGCAATATTTCAGGGTGCTGATACAGTAATGCTGTCTGCTGAAACAGCAGTAGGCAAATATCCAGTGCAGGCAGTAAAAACAATGTTTAAAACAATTGTTTCAACGGAAGCATATAAAAAAGAACACATTGAAGATTTTAAGAGTTCTATTGAAGTTAAGAGGGATCCTATAAAATCAATTGTATTATCTGTAAAAGATCTTGCTTACAACCCATCTGTAAAAGCAATAATTGCTTTTTCTAATTCTGGTACTACCGCAAAATTAGTATCAGCAGTAAGGCCTAGAGTTAAGATTATAACTATATCTCCAAATATAATAGTAAGTAGACAAATGTCTTTATTGTGGGGCGTTCGATCTATAAAAAGTAAAGATGCTAGTGGTTGGAAAGATATGATAAATATATCGCGGCAAATAATTAAAAAAGATAAATCTATTAAAAAAAATGATTTTGTGATTATCACTGCGGGTTTGCCTTTTGGTAATGCGACTATGACTAATATGATAAGACTCTATAAGGTTGGTTCATAATGGAAGAAAAATATTCTATTAATGAAATTTTAAATGCTGTAAGTGAGATAAATGAAGTTAAGGTCAATACCCAAATTAAATCGAAAAAAAGAGTCGATAATGACGATATACCCAAAAATACTCTTAAGTTAATTGAACAAGCAGAAAAATCAAAAGACTAAATCAATCCTGCAATTTGAATTGAAGTATCACACATTCTGTTCGAAAAACCCCACTCATTGTCATACCAAGATAATACTCTACTAAACTTTCCCTTAATAACCTGTGTCTGTGTTAAATCAAAAATTGAACTGTGCGGATTATGATTAAAGTCTTTAGAAACCAAAGGAGCTGAATTTGTTGCTAATATTCCTTTTAGAGGTCCCTTAGCTGCTTTACTCATAGCATCATTAATGCTTTCAGAAGTTACTTCTTTATTTGGTACAAATGTAAGATCAATTAATGAAACATTTGGTGTTGGCACTCTTATTGCAGTTCCATCAAGTTTTCCTTTCAAACTTGGTAATACTAAACTCATAGCTTTAGCTGCTCCAGTAGAGGTTGGTATCATTGCATCACCTGATGCTCTAGCTCTTCTCAAGTCTTTATGAAGTGTGTCTAATAATTTTTGATCTCCGGTATAACTATGAATAGTGGTCATATATCCGTATTCAATACCAAAAGTATTTTCTAAAACCATAGCGACTGGTGCTAAACAGTTTGTAGTACAAGAGCCATTAGAAATTATATTATGTTCTTTTTTTAAATCTTTGCTGTTTACTCCTTGCACAACAGTAAAATCTACTTCCTTTGCTGGAGCAGAAATTATTACTTTTTTAGCGCCAGCCTCTATATGTTTTCCAGCTGATTTTTTATCTAAAAAGAGACCTGTGCATTCTAAAACTACATCTGCTCCAATTTTCCCCCAAGGCAATTTGGCTGGATCTCTTTCAGCAAAAACTTTGATGTTTTGATCTCCTATCTGGAAACCATCTTTGGTAGTTTTTACCTCATGGTTTAATGTTCCATGTGTACTGTCAAATTTTATCAGATGAGCGTTAGCTTCTATAGAACCAAGATCATTAATGCCTACTACTTGAATTTTTCCTTTATAATTTTCTAATAAAGCTCTTAAGATAAGCCGACCTATTCTACCAAAACCATTGATTCCTACTTTAACCATAATTTTTATACATATTTAAATACAACAATAAAATATCCAACGCAAATAATTGATGCTATCCACAATAGACTACCAACAAGACCTAACCATGCTAAATGAATAAACGCACTGCCTAACAAAGATACAAATAGTCTATCACCTCTAGTTGTATCTAAACCTAAAATACCTTTTCTTGGAGAACCTCCAGGTACTTTTTTTTCCCAAATAAGCATTACCGTTATGCATAAGGCTATAAAAATGAAAAAAGCAGCCGTTTGCCAAGTCCAAGCCATCCATGAAAATAAATCAAAGTCAAAAAAACCTTTTTCTTTTGCTTTACCCACGTCGCCCCAAGTAGCTGCATATAATTTTGTAAACATTAAACCCTTCCCATCGCAAATCCTTTTGCAATATAATTCTTAACAAAGTAAATTACAATTGCACCAGGAATTATTGTTAACGTTCCTGCTGCAGCTAATAAACCAAGTTCATATCCAGAGGTACTTGCAGTTCTAGTCATAGTAGCTGCTATTGGTTTTGCAGCAGTAGCTGTTAGTGTTTTGGCTAATAAAAGTTCAACCCAGGAGAACATAAAGCAGAAAAACATTGTTATACCTATTCCAGCTGCAATAGTTGGAACAAATATTTTAAAGAAAAACCTTCCAAAAGAATACCCATCTACATAAGCTGTTTCATCTAATTCTTTAGGAACAGCAGACATAAATCCTTCTAATATCCAAACTGCAAGAGGTATATTAAACAGACAGTGAGACAGTGCTACGGCTATATGAGTATCAAACAAGTTTACAGATGAATAAAACTGGAAAAATGGCAAAGCAAAAACTGCTGGTGGAGCCATTCTATTTGTTAATAACCAAAAAAATAAATGCTTGTCACCTAAAAATTTATATCTAGAAAATGCATAAGCTGCTGGTAAAGCTGCCGCAACAGAAATAACGGTGTTGAATACTGTATAGGTAATTGAGTTAATGTAACCCATATACCAGGTACTATCTGTAAAAATTTTTACATAATTTTCTGTTGTAAATTTTTGCGGCCATAACGAATAAGTATTTATTATTTCTGTTGTTGTTTTAAATGACATATTTATTAACCAATAAATCGGTAGCATTAAAAAAATTATATATAATGTAGGAACTAACCATTTATATTTTTTCATGACTGTGCCTCATTTTTCATCATTAAATTATAAAATACCCAACAAACTAAAAGTACGATAAAGAAATATATTAATGACATTGCAGCTGCTGGTCCTAAATCAAATTGACCTAAAGCCATTTTAACTAAGTCAATAGATAAAAACGCTGTAGTATTTCCTGGCCCACCTCCTGTTAGTACAAATGGCTCAGTGTAAATCATAAAACTATCCATAAATCTTAATAAAATTGCTAAAGTTAAAACCTTTTTCATTTTTGGTAATTCAATATATCTGAAAGTTGCCCATCTACTAGCGCCATCTATTTCTGCAGCTTGATAGTACGCAGGCTGAATTGAGTTAAGACCTGCATAAGACAAAAGAACAACTAAGGATGTCCAATGCCAAACATCCATTAAAATTGTTGTGAACCATGCATCACCAGGTTGTTGGGTAAAATTATAATCAAAACCCATTGCATTTAATGAATGACCGAGAAAACCAATATCTGGGAGTGCAAAGATATTCCACATTGCTCCAACAACATTCCAAGGAATTAGAAGCGGCATAGACATTAAAATCAAACAAACTGGTACACCCCATCCTTTTTTTGGCATTGTAAGTGCAATAGCAATTCCTAGAGGTATTTGGATTAGAAGTATTATAAAAGTAAAAGTAAATTGTCTTCCTAATGAAGCATGAAATCTTTCGGATAACAAGATTTGTTTAAACCACCTTGTGCCTTCCCAAGCAAATACATTGTTTCCAAAAGTTTCTTGAAATGAATAATTGACGACTGTCATTAAGGGAATAGCTGCATTAAATGCAACAAGAACGAATACAGGAATTACAAAATACCAAGCTTTTTGATTAATAGTTTTATTCATTATTCTATAATCCAGTTATCTCCATAAACATAAGTATATTTTTGATTGAAAGTTATATGAGCACTTCCACTTGGAATTTCAGTAGAGGCGTTGGATAATATTTTAATATTACCCCCATTACATTCAGTATCAACAATTTTATGTCTACCAGTATTACTTACTCTTTTAATTTTAACTGGAATCCCATCTTTTGAAAAATTTATAAATTCAGGTCTAATACCTATTTGAGTTTTACTAAAATTTGATTTTTTTACAACTTTATGACTTTTTATTTTTTGACCACTGAAATTTATTTCACCATTTTTTATTTCACAAGGAAGTATATTCATTCCAGGTGATCCAATAAAATGTCCGACAAAAGTATGTTTGGGTTTCTCAAATAATTCAACAGGTGTTCCAGTTTGAACAATTTGACCTTCATGCATGACTACAACCTGATCTGCAAATGTTAAGGCTTCAGTTTGATCATGTGTCACATAAATCATAGTACGATTAATTTTTTGATGTAACTCTTTTAATTTAGATCTTAAAACCCACTTTAAATGTGGGTCTATAACAGTTAACGGTTCATCAAACATAATTACGTTCACGTCTGATCTAACAAGTCCTCTACCTAATGAAATTTTTTGCTTACCATCAGCTGTTAAACCTGATGCTCTATTATTTAATGTAGATGTCAATTCAAGCATCTCAGCAATTTCTTTAACTTTTGATGCGACTTCTGAGTCTGAAAGACCTCTATTTTTTAATGGGAAAGCTAAATTATCATATACAGACATGGTGTCATAAATGACTGGAAACTGAAATATTTGAGCAATATCTCTTTCAACGGGGTTAAGCGATGTCATATCTTTATCATCAAATAAAACACTGCCCTTTGTTGGTTTTAATAAGCCTGAAACAATATTTAATAAAGTTGTCTTGCCACAACCAGATGGACCTAATAATGCGTAAGCACCTCCGTCTTTCCAATCAATATTAACATCTCTTAAAGCCCAATCAGAATCATTATTCTGTTTTTCTAGATAACTATGACTTAGATCTTTTAATGTAATTTTAGCCATTGTTTACCAATCTGTTATTTTGATCAAAATATAAAAACTCATCCGTGTTCATATATAGTTTAGTATCTTCTCCAACATTTTTTTGCTGGGTGCCATTAGACAATGAAACCCAGTTTAAATTTCCGTTAGTAAAGTGTATTAAGCTTTCTGATCCACTAAGTTCAGAAATTTGAACTTTGCCGTTAATCTCGACCGAATTATTTCCCTCTTTATAAGTAGTAATATTATGGGGTCTTATACCTATTTTATAAGTACCGTCTTTAATTTTTGCTGATGATTTCCATTGAACATTATTATCTGTAAATTTACAATTATCTCCTCTTTTTGTGATTTCAGCTATATTCATTGGAGGATCACTAAAAACTTTAGCTGAAATTAAATTTTCAGGTTTATTATAAACCTCTAGAGTTTTACCATACTGGATAACTTTGCCTTCTAATAATGTTGCTGTATTTCCACCTATCATTAATGCATCTGATGGCTCTGTTGTTGCATAAACAACAATACAATCTCTATCTTCAAATAATTTTGGCAGTTCTTCTCGTAACTCCTCTCTTAGTTTAAAATCTAAATTGGCCAAAGGCTCATCTAATAAAATTAAATCTGAGTCTTTTACTAATGCCCTTGCTAAAGCAGTTCTTTGTTGTTGTCCGCCTGATAATTCGTCAGGTTTTTTATTTAACATTGCTGATAATTTTAAAAGTTCAGCCACCTTTCCTACTCTTTGTTTGATCTCATCATCTTTCACTCCCGTTATTGCTAAGGGAGAAGCAATATTTTCATAAACCGTATAATTTGGATAATTAATAAATTGCTGGTAAACCATAGAGCAATTTCTTTTTTGTACTTTCATACCTGTAACATTTTTTCCATCAAACCATATCTCACCTGAGGTTGGTTTATCCAACCCTGCCATTATTTGCATTAAAGTTGTCTTCCCAGCTAGTGTGGAACCGAGCAGTACATTTATTGTATTTTTTTCTAATTTAAGACTTGTAGGATGAATATGAGTGTCTATTCCAACTTTTTTTTCTACATTTTTTAATTCTAGACTCATAATTTAAAATTTAGTTTTAAAAAAAGGGGGCAGCTAGTGCCCCCTTTTCAATTTAGATTAACCTCTTACTATTTCCAAGCTTTTGCGTATGGAACAGTTTTTCCTTGAGGTTTCTCATCACGTTTAGCTTTTGGTGAACCTTTCTTATTTAACCAATAAGAAGCTTCTCTTGGTTTATTAAGTCTTGGTCCACATCCACCGTATGCATTGCTACCTTTGTCAGCAGCTTCCATACGAGACATAACTAAGTCCATCTCTTCTGCAAGACGATCCATAGCTTGTTGTGGAGTAAACGCACCTGAGTTTACATCTCCAATTTGTTGCCACCAGATTTGTGCTAGTTTCGGATAATCCGGAACGTTTACACCTGTTGGTGACCAAATATTTCTGTTGTTTGATCTGTAGAACTCAACAAGTCCGCCTAAATCACCTGCTCTTTCTGTAAATGATTTATGATCGATTGAACTATCTCTTATAATAGTTAAACCAACGTGACTTTTCTTAAGGTCTACTGTTTTTGATACAACGAATTGAGCGTACAACCATGCAGCTTTTCTATTTTTAACTGGTGTAGACTTAAATAAAGTCCATGATCCAGCATCTTGATATCCAAGCTTCATGCCTTCTTCCCAATAAGGTCCTTTTGGTGATGGACCCATTCTCCATAACGGCTTACCGTTAGCATCAACAACTTTATTGTTAGGATTTTTTCCTACTAAAGAAGCTGTGAACGCTGTGTACCAGAAAATTTGCTGAGCAACGTTTCCAGAAGATAGTGACGGTAAAGACTGATAGAAGTCCATAGCCGCAGCACCTGGAGGAGCGTAATTTCTTAACCACTCATCCCATTTTCTGATTGCGTATACAGCAGCAGGACCATTTGCAGCTCCTCCTCTTGTTACTGAAGCTCCAACAGGGTTACAAGAACCTTTTTCCATTCTTATTCCCCACTCGTCCACTGGTATTCCATTAGGTTTTCCAACATCACCTGCTCCAGCCATTGATAACCACGCGTCAGTCATTCTCCAACCTAAGTCAGGAGCTCTTTTACCGTAGTCCATGTGACCGTAAATTCTAACACCATCAATATTTTTCACATCTTCTGAGAAATATTTAGCGATGTCTTCATAAGCAGACCAATTTAATGGTACACCTAAATCGTATCCGTATTTGGCTTTAAAACCTTTTTTGATTTCAGGTCTGTCAAACCAATCTTTTCTAAACCAATAAAGGTTAGCAAATTGTTGGTCAGGCATTTGATATAAGTCGCCATCTGGACCTGTAGTAAACTGTTTACCAATGAAATCATCTAAGTCTAAAGTTGGTAAAGTAACATCTTTACCTTCTCCAGCCATCCATTTCGTTAGGTTTACAGCTTGTTGCATTCTAGCGTGAGTACCAATCAAATCTGAGTCATTGATATAAGCATCGTAAATACTTACGTTAGTTTGCATTTGAGTTTGTACAGCCATTACTACGTCACCTTCACCTAGTAACTGGTGATTAACTTTAATCCCAGTGATTTCCTCAAAAGCTTTTGTTAGAACTTTTGACTCATACTCGTGAGTAGGTATAGTTTCAGACAATACTTTGATAGACATTCCTTTGAATGGCTTCGCAGCATCTTGGAACCATTTTAGTTCTTTTATTCTTTCTTTTTCAGAAAGTGTTGAAAGACTAAACTCACCAGTAGCCCACTTCTTAATCGCGTCAGCGCTTGCAGAAGAAGCTAAAAGAGAAAGTGAAACAGCAACAGCTATTATAGTTTTCAATGTTTTAAACATTAATTCCCCTCTGTTGTTTGTTAATTTATTAATTGAAACAAAATAGAACTTATTTGTACAGACTTAATTCATAAAATTTATACAACTATAAATTGATTTAATTAATGAGTGCTCTTTTAATAGCTTTTGACCAGCCTAATAGGAGTGTTTTTCTGTCGCTATTTTTCATTTTAGGAGTAAATTTTTTCTCAAGACTCCAATTTTTAGAAATATCTTTTAAAGATTTATACACTCCAATTTTTAAGCCCGCCATAAATGCTGCGCCTAATGCTGTAGTCTCATGAACCTTGGGTCTGTAAACTTTAACGTTCACTACATCAGATAAAAATTGAGAAAACCAATTATTCATAACCATTCCCCCATCTACTTTAACCATTCTCGGCCTTAATCCATCATGTTTCATTGCTTCAAACAAATCATGCGTTTGATAGGCAACAGACTCTATTGTAGCTCTTACGATTTCTTTGGGACCTGTATCTCTTGTTAAACCACTTAAAACACCTCTGGATTGCTGGTTCCAATAAGGTGCGCCCATACCAGTAAATGCTGGAACTAAATATACATCCCTATTATCTTTCAAAGACTTTAAAATCTTTTCTGTTTCAAAAGCTTTTCTAAAAAATTTCATTCTATCTCTTAACCACTGAACGCCAGCCCCAGCAATAAAAATAGAACCTTCCATAGCATAAGTAGTTTTGCCATTAAGTCTGTAACCAATAGTAGTGAGTAATCTATTTTTAGAATAAATCTTTTTATAACCAGTATTTAACAAAACAAAAGCACCTGTCCCGTAAGTACTTTTTAATGAACCAGGTTCAAAACAACATTGGCCTATTGAAGCAGATTGTTGATCGCCAACAACTCCAGTTATAGGAATTGATACACCGGTAATTGATGAATGTGTACGCCCGTAATCATCAGCACAATTTTTTACCTCTGGAAGGATATGTTTTTTTATTTTTAAAATTTTAAGGATAGTTTCGTCCCACTTGTTTGTAGAAATATTAAAAATCATAGTTCTACTTGCATTAGTTGCATCAGTTGCATGAACTTGTCCTTTTGTGAGCCTCCAAATTAAAAAGCTATCAATAGTACCGAAAAGAAGTTGTTTCTTATTCATTAGTTTTCTAGCTTGTGAAATATTATCTAAAATCCATTTGATTTTTGTACCTGAAAAATAAGAGTCAATTGGTAGGCCAGTTTTATTAAAAATAAGAGTTTCTTTATTTTGTTTTTTTAATTTTTTACAATATTCTGCTTGCCTACGATCTTGCCAGACTATAGCTTTATAAACTGTTTTACCTGTTTTTTTATCCCATAATACTGTTGTCTCTCTTTGGTTAGTAATTCCAATTGCTAAAACTTTTCCATGTAATTTTTTAGCTTTTAAAATAACATCTCTTAAAACTTTTTTTGTGGTGTTCCAAATTTCTTCTGGGCTGTGCTCTACCCATCCACTTTTCGGAAAATACTGCGTAAATTCTTTTTGAGATGAAAACACTGGTTTACCTTTTAAATCAAAAAGTATTGCTCTATTTGAAGTGGTTCCAGCATCTATAGAAATAATAAATTTTTTCATTATCTAAAAGCTTCCCAATTGAGTTCAAGTTTTTTATCTTCTACTATTGCATTTATCATAGCTAACATTAATGGTAATTTTTTTTTATCAAAATCTTCATTTACCTTTTTTGCTATTTCTTTCGCTAAATCAGCTCCCTCAACCGTTACTTTTTCCATTTTCATTTTTTTAACTTTAGAGAAAGTTAATCCTTCTCCAATATAAGATCCCATTTTTGCATTTCTTCCGCCACCAGAGCTAACATATAAATCACCTAACCCTGCTAGGCCTTTTACTGTTTCTTTTTTTCCTTTTAGGTGTTCAACGAATACTTCCATTTCATGAATAGATTGTTTTATTAGTGCTGAAGATGTATTTAAATAATTTTTTTCTCTTGCCTCATTTGAAATATTTTTACCACATAAACCTTTAGCAGCGCCAACTGCCATAGAAAAAATATTTTTGATTGCAGCTGAAACTTCTACACCATTTAAATCATCTGAAAATGAGGTGTGATAATAACCAGTATTTAACATGTCTGCTATTTCTTTTGCAGTTTGCACATCTTCGTTAGCTATAACAACGCTACTATGAACTCTATTAGCTAAACCAGCTGCAAGACAAGGGCCACCAACTGCAGATATATTTACTTTATTTATTCCTTTATTTGCCATTAACCTTTTTAGTTTATCAACTAATAATTCATAGTTATTATTATAAACACTTAATCCTTTGGTAAGCATAAGTAATTTTGGAATTTTTCCATCCTTATAAATTGAACTTAGTTGTTCTGATACCCATTCAATCCCCTTAGAGCTTATTGCTAAAACGATTAAATCGATTTTTTCATTTAAAATTTCCTTAAATTTTTCAAATTTATATATTTTAATTTTCTTATCTATTTTTACATTTAATGCCGGGTGAAATTTATCTTGATTAATTAGATTATCTATAAAATTATTTTCTAGATGTGTTCCTACGATACTTACTTCGTGATTATTATCTACACAAGGAAAAGCGAAAGCTGTACCCATTGCTCCAGCACCGATTATAACAATCTTTGACATATCTATTCTTTAAATAAAAGTTTTTTGAGCAAAATTAATATTGATATTAACTCAATTTTTCCAATAATCATAAATAATATTAAGAATAATTTTGTGCTATACAAAAGATCAGCAAATCTTATATCCGCTACACCATATAGCGTTGAATTGGTAGTATTTGTTAGAGTAAGAATAGATAATTTAAAGGAACTTTCAAAGCTGATGTTGTCTAAGACTAAAATACTAGACAAAATAAAAATACTTATAAAAAAAGATATAAAAATTAGGAAAGACAAATTAATAGTTTGATTGTCAATTTTTTTTTCTGAATAAAAGATTGTGTTATTAAAAATATTATTTGGTCTCACAAGTCTAATGATTTCTGCTGCAGCTGTTTTTACCAATATATAAATTCTTATAAATTTTATACCTGATGAATTGGAAATCAGCGATCCTCCCATAATGCAAAGTAAAATGTAAATTATCGTGTTATCCACTGATTTAGTGAAAGATATTCCCGAATTACTTATACTTGTGACAATGTTGATTATAATTTCACTGATACTAGTGTTTTTAAAAGAGTAAAACATTGTAAGTGATAAAACTGATATTAGGATTATCAAAAATATATCTTCTTGATGAAAATTAATGAGTTTTTTTTTATTATAGAAGTTAAATACAAAAAATATATTAAACGTTGGTATTAAAAGAGCAATAGCAAGTATATAATAATTATCTTTTAAAAATATTTGACTCAAACTATTTGTGGGTAAAAACCCACCGTTAGAAATTATAGTCATTGAGAGATTTAAGGAGTTAAATAGTCTAGCATTTCCAATATTTAGTAAAATAAAAATTAAAACTGTTAGTAACGAATAAACTAAAAAAATTTGAAGTATAACATTTTTAGTATTAGATTTTGAAAAAGACCCCATATTACCTGTGTGAACTAAATGGTTTAATCTATAGTTATATTGATTATTTGAAAAAATAATTATTATAAAGACTAAAAAATATAAACCGCCAATCCATTGTGAAGAAGATCTCCATAAAATCAGTGTGGGATCTAAATATTTGATATTGTCAAAAATTGAGAAACCGGTAGCAGTAATGCCAGAAAAACTCTCAAAAATTGAGTCGACAAAAGTAATTTGATAATTGCTTAAATAATATGGCAAAGAAATAAAAATAGATGAAACAAAATAAACTAAAATAATTAAGAGTAATTGCTCGTAAAAATTAATTTTTTTTATTGAGTTTTTTCCAAAAAAATAAAAAGATGATCCTGCTACAAGTGTAATAAAGAAAGTTATGGTATAAGATTCTATATTTAAAAAATAATCAAAATAAGTTGAATAAAGAATATTTAAAAGTGACAGCCCAGATAAAGGAAAAATAAAAAGACTTAAATAAAATAAAATTGCTTTGTAATTCATTGATATAAAATTATCTTTTTGAACTTTTTTGTCTTTTTATTTCACTCTTAATTCTTTTGACTAAACTTCTGTTGTTATCAAATAATAATTTAATATTAATTTTTCTATCTCTTTTAATTGAGACGCTTCTTACATTTCGTAGCTCTATGTTGTCGGCAACAGCTGCGATTGGCCTTTTTTTTGAATTCAAATTTTTAATATTTACTATTGATTTATTTGAAATTACTTTTCCTTTCCATCTTCTAGGTCTAAACGGACTTATAGGAGTAATTGCTAACTTTCCAGAATTTAAAGATAAAATTGGTCCATGAACTGAGAGATTATATGCAGTGCTTCCAGCAGGTGTTGATACTAAAACCCCATCTCCGATAAGATTTTTAATAATTTGTTTTTTTCCAACTGAAATATTCAGCGAAGCTGTTTGTTTGCTTTGTCTAAAAATTGAAATTTCATTAATTGCTATTAAATGTTTATTTAAACCATTACCATAAGAACAGTTTACAGATAAACTGCTTATAGTAGTTTTTTTAGATTTTAAAATTTTTTGCTCTAAAAAATTTATATTAGAATTATTCATTAAGAAACCATATGAACCGCAGTTAACACCATAAAAAGGTTTGTTATATTTGTAATATTTTTTAATATTCTTAAGCATAAATCCATCTCCACCAAATACAATAATAGCTGAGGATTTTTGTGGAGAAAAATTATTAAATTTTCTGGCAAGTTTTTTTTTAAATTTTTGTGATTTTTTGTTTTTATCAAAAATAAAATGAAATTTATTCATATTAGTGGTGCCCTCGGCCAGACTCGAACTGGCACTCCCAAAAGGGCAAGGATTTTAAGTCCTTTGTGTCTACCAATTTCACCACGAGGGCTTTAGTCATAATTTGTCGATATTGTTAATATATTAATACACAAGAGTTTTAAAGAAATAAAAATAATTTATTTAAGCACTACCCTTTGACACTACCAGATGTTAGGCCACTAACCAAATATTTTTCAAAATATATAAAAATAAAAAGAACTGGTAGAGTAACAATAACGGATCCAGCCATTAAATATTGGCGAGGGGTTTCTGCATCCCCACTTAAATATTGAATAGCCCTCGATAATGTAAAAGATTTAGGGTTATCTAAAAACATCAAAGAAAAAAGAAATTCATTCCATGCAATCATAAAAACATATAAAGCAACTGATGAAATAGCTGGTAAACTTAATGGAATAATAATTTTTAAAATAATACCAAACCAATTTTGGCCATCCATAATACCTGCGTCTTCAATTTCTTTGGGGATACTTTTAAAATAGCCTTGTAACATATAAATAGCTACTGGAAGAGTTGTAGCTGTATAAACTATCAATAGACCAAAAATTGAGTTTCTTAAGCCCAGTTGACTAAATACAGTATACAATGGGATTACTAAAACTATAGCTGGAAACATATAAATAATTAAAATTGAAGTTGATAAAAAATTTTTACCAAAAAAATTTAACCTAGCTACTGCATAGGCTGCTGGAATTGCAAATAACAATGTAACAATAACGGTCCCGATAGAAACGGCTGAACTAATTAAAATGTATCTACTAAAATTGTAGGTTTCAAAAATTACAAAATAAGATTTAAATAATTCTGTTAAACTTTTAGAAAAGTCTAGACTAAAATCAAGTGGATTGACTAATAAAGCAATTTGAGTTTTAAAACTTGTAACCAGCATAATATAAAACGGAAATAAAATTACAAAAGCAAAAAAAACAATGCCAAATAAAGTGATAAAATCAAAAATAATTTTTTCGGATATAAAATCTTCGGTAAGAGATTTTGTATTATATTTTTTTAATTTGTTAGTAAAAAATAGTATTATCAAGAAAACTCCAAATATATACCAATATGGAGATGTTTCATTAAAGTAAAAATATGAAAATGAAAATAATAATGATAATGAAAATACTTTAATTAAGTGATTAATTCTGTTTCCAATTAATACAAATAACAAAGACAAAATAATTCCATTAAAAAAAACTCCTGTGATATTGAGATTTGTAAAGTTTAAACCTTGAAGGGTAGACATGATTTTCCAAATTGACAAAATGCATGTAAGAAAAAAAGACGAAATGACTAAAAATATTGTTATAGATTTAAATTTCATTTGCTTTTTTTCCAATTAATTTAAAATAAATAATCATAAATGCTAAAAGCAACATAACTATAACAATTGAGACAGCTGACCCCATACCAATATCTGAAACAGCAAACCCTTGCTGATAAACATTTATAGGTAACGTTCTTGTTCCGGATGCTCCGCCAGTTAATAAAAAAATATCTTCAAATTTATTAAAGTTCCAAATAAATCTAATCATAAACAAAATAGAAATTATCGCTGTAATTTGAGGAAGTGTAATATGTATAAATTTTTTAACTGGGCTTGCTCCATCTACTTCGGCTGCTTCATACAAACTTTTTGGAATAGCTTGTAACCTTGCTAAGATGAATAGAAAAGCTAGAGGAAAATAACGCCAAATCTCAAAAAATATAACTGTCGTTAATGCCAGCCTCAATTTGAAATCAAATCCCAAAACGCTTATTGTAATATATTTTTGGCCTAATAAATTAATTGGAGACTCAATAATATTAAAATTGACCAATAGAGCATTTAAAGTTCCACTATTAGGATCTAGTAATAATGTCCAAGTATAAGCTAATGCAACAACAGGGCCTACATATGGGAAAAGAAGAATGCCACGCATATAAGATCGTCCTTGAATGTTTTGATTTACCAACTGCGCTGCTAAAATCCCAAAAATTATTGCTCCCACTGTACCAAAAAAAGTGAAGTAAAATGTAGTTAAAAGTAACTCAACAAAATTATTTTCGTAAAAAACTTTTTTAAAATTTTCTAGTGTAAAATTTGTTGTTACTAATGGATTATCTGACTTTCCACTTAAAATTGGTTTTTGAGATTTTATTATTTCTTTTTCAATTTTTTCACCATTAATATTTTTCAAAATTATTTCAAAATTTTCTTTATATTTCGCTTCCCAGTTTCCAAAATCACAAATAATCTTTTTTGATTTAAAATTACATCTTGGATCCAAATTTAATAGTGAAATATTTTTAGGAAATTTATCTTGGAACTTAACATTTCTAATTTCTTGAATTAATGAACTATTTCTTAACTTATAAATAACTTTTAATTCTGACCCATCATCAGAAATAGATTTAACGATTTTTTTAGCTCTAGGTTCTGGAATTCTTATATCTTTTAACTCAATATCTTTAAAACTTATCCAAATATTTGCAAATATTGGAAATAAAACGATTGCAAAAACTAATAAAACTGCAGGTAAGACTAAAGTATAAGCAGTTCTTTTTTCTAATTTTGATAATGTGTTACTCATAAATAAAAAGCGGATAATAAAGTATTATCCGCTCTTTATAAAATTATTTTTAAAACTTAGCTAATTCAGCGTTTATTTTTTTAACCGCTTCATCAACTGAGATTTGATCATCTATATATTCTCTAGTGATTCTATTTAAGAACTGAGAATTAATGATCTTCGATGCTCTTGAAAGTTCACCCTCTTTAACTCCCCATCTGTTTGCGGTATCTAAACCAGCAACAATGTTATCAATAACATCTGCAGAATAAAGATCAGTCAGTGGTGCCTTTCTATCAACACCTACAGGTAATTTGCTCCATGCTTTTGTGTAAGCGTTTGGATCGCTTTTATTTCCTCTTCTTACAGGAAATTTTCCCTCAGGAGCAATTCCTAATGTTGCTGTATACCCTTCACTCATTGAGTATTCTATAAATTTTTTAGCTTCATCGGTGTCTGCATCTGCTGTTATTCCAAAGTATCTTACATCAGCCCAAGCAGCTCCCTTTTTATTATTTGGTCCACTAAAATTAGTAATAAAACCAGTTTTAGATGCCAACTCTGGTGATGTAGGGTCGCTATTTATTGTTGGAGGAGCAGAGTCTCTTAATCCTGCTAATTCATCCATTATAAATGGAGACCAAATAACCATTGGGGTTTTTCCAGCGAAATATAAAGCTCTAGATTGTTTCCAAAACAATTCTCCAGGAGGACTTGCTTTAGCAATTACTTTATAAAATTCTAAGGAATTCTTTAAAGCTTTACCTTGCTTTTTAGTTCCACCCTTTTTAACAAAGTTAACTCCATTTGCTAAAAGCACATGCTCAAGCACTTGGCTCATAAAGTTTTCATCTGTTTTAGTAGCAGCTACAAAGCCAAACATGTCATTACTTGATAATGCGTTTACAGCTTTAACTATATTTGCATATGATGTTGGTGGTTCTAAACCAGCTTTTGCAAATAGATCTTTTCTATAAACAACCATCTGTGTCCAGCCATCAACTGGAACGGCTGCAATTTTTCCACCTTGTTTAGCCATATTTAATGCACCTGGTGCAAATGTTTTTTTTCCTAGAGATTTAACAACATCGTTATTTGCATCTACATCTAATATGCCTGCTTCAGCCCATGGTAAAACGTATTGCAAAGTATGATAAATCACATCCGGTAGCTCTCCTGCTGCAGCTGCTGCAGTAGCTCTTGTTCCAAGATCTTTTTCTTCAACGGGTATTACTTCAACGCTAATACCTGTTTTTGCTTCAAAAGCCTTAGCCATTGTTTTTTGTTTTTCCATTCTTTCTGGCTGAACCTCAGTAGTCCAGAACGTAATTCCGGCGTAACTTGAAGTAATAAAAAATGAAAAAGCAAATATGTATATTAATATTTTTCTCATTATGATCCCCCTCTATATTTTTTATAAAAATCTACCAAATTTGCCGATATAATAAAACCTTTAAAAAAAAATCTGGCAGGTACGCAAATTTTACATTAACGTTGTTTTTGGTTTAAAATTAAATCTAAAATATTGAAACTAAACTCTGAGTTGAAAATTTATTTATGGCATCTATCGAACTTAAAAATATCGAAAAAAGTTTCGGATCAAACAAGGTAATAAATAAATTTGATATTAAAATAAACGATGGAGAATTTATTGTTTTGGTTGGTCCATCAGGTTGTGGAAAGTCTACACTCTTAAGAATGATCTCAGGTTTAGAAACAGTTGATAAAGGAGAAATTTATTTAGATAACAAGATTATAAATAATCTAATTCCTTCTAAACGTGAAATTGCAATGGTTTTTCAATCCTATGCTTTGTATCCCCACATGAGTGTTTTCGAGAATATGGCTTTTGGCTTAAAAATGGAAAAAATTTCAAAAAGTGAAATTAATCAAAAAGTTAATAATGCTGCAGCGACTCTTCAAATAGAGGATTTGCTTGAAAGGAAACCTAAACAGCTATCAGGAGGACAAAGACAAAGAGTTGCAATTGGGAGAGCGATCACAAGGAGTCCTAAAGTTTTCTTATTTGATGAACCATTATCAAATCTAGATGCTGCTTTAAGATCTGAAATGAGAGTTGAAATATCTAAGCTTCATAAAAAAATGAATTCAAATATAATCTATGTAACGCATGATCAAGTTGAAGCGATGACATTAGCTGATAGAATTGTAGTTCTAAACAAAGGAAATATCGAACAATATGGAACACCTAATGAGATTTATTCAGATCCAAATAATATTTTTGTTGCAGAATTTATTGGATCTCCAAAAATGAATATCATTAAGATTAATAAAGAGTACATTGTTAACTCAAATACTTTTCAATTATTCAATAATAAAATAACTTTTAACAATTTAAAATTTGAAGATGAGATTTATATGGGTATTAGACCTGAGGATATAAGCTTAGAAAGCAATCATGAAATCCAGTTAGAAGTAACAATTGATCTTGTAGAAAATTTAGGTTTTGAAAAAATTATTTATTCTAAGATTTCAAAAAATCAAATTATAATTAAATCATCAAAAAATATAAATAATGACTCACTCAAAGTTTCTTTTTCAAAGGAAAAAGTATTTCTTTTTAATAAGGAAAAAAAAAGGATTAGGTAAGTTCATTAAAATAAAAAATATTATTAATGTTAGCTCAGAATTACAAAAAAAAAATAAGATCTAAACTAAACAATATATACAAAAAATCTTTACCTAAAAATGATATTTATAAGTTTGAAGATGAAATTATTCAAATAATTAAAAATTTTAATAAAAAAAATTCAAAAAGAAAAAAAAATATTTCTGAGAAAACTTCTCTAGTAATTTGTTATGGCGATAGTATTTATTTAAATAAAAAAAGTTCAATTTCATTATTTAAAACTTTTTTTCAAAAAAAATTAAAAAAATATTTTAATACAATACACTTTTTACCCTTTTATCCTTCGAGTAGTGATAGTGGTTTTTCTGTAAAAGATCATTATAAAATTGAAAAAAAACTTGGTAGTTGGTCTGATATAAAAAAAATTTCAAAGTCTAATGACATTATGGCTGATATGGTCATTAATCACTCATCGGCAAGAGGTCTGTGGTTTAGAAACTTTTTAAAAAATAAAAGTCCAGGAAAAAATTATTTTTTAAAAGTTGACTCTAAATTTAATACTTCAAAAGTAGTTCGACCAAGAGATCATAAATTATTAAAAAAAATTAATTTTTTTAACAAAAAAGAATACCTTTGGAGAACCTTTAGTTCAGATCAATTGGATCTGAATTTTAAAAATCCATCTGTTTTATTAAGATTTATAAAAATAATGATTAATCTTATTAATCATGGTGTAACTATTTTTAGGCTGGATGCAATTGCATATCTCTGGAAAGAAAGTGGTACAAAATGCATTAATTTGAAACAAACGCATGAAATAATCAAACTTTTAAAGCAAATTAGTATTTCACTAAATGTAGAAACCACAATTGTTACTGAAACAAATTTGCCTGAAAAAGAAAATCTCAGTTATTTTGGTAAAAATGATGAGGCTAATTGGATTTATAATTTTTCTCTCCCACCATTATTGATTCATGCGTTTTTATTTGAAAATAGTTCATACTTAAATCAATGGAGCAAAAAACTTCCAATCGCAAAAAAAGGAAATAGTTATTTAAATTTTATATCATCTCATGATGGAATTGGTATTAGACCCACAGAGGGAATATTTAAGAAAAAAACATTAAACATATTTCTTAAAAGATTAAAAAAAAATGGATCAAAATTTTCATATAGAAAAGTAAAGAATAAGACAAAAAAAGTCTATGAAGCAAATATAACTGTTTTCGATGCGCTTAAAAAATCAGATACTGATTCTAAAGGTGAATTTCTTTTAGAAAGATACGTTTCCGCACATTCTATTATTATGTCTTTTGAAGGTATCCCCGCAGTATATTTTAACTCCTTGTTTGGAAAATCTAATGATGAAGCTAAATATATAATAACTGGAAATAAAAGAGACGTTAACAGATATAAATGGAATTATAAAAATATTTCAAAAAAACTAGATAATAAAAATTCCAAACAAAGTATATTTTTTCAGAAAATTTCCAATCTGCTTAGTATTAGAAGAAAACAAAAAGCATTTCATCCAAATGCCTCAAGACAGAATATAAACCTTGGCTCAAAAATTTTTTCATTCAAAAGAATAAGCATTGATAGAAAGCAAACTGTAATTTGTATTACAAATTTGTCATCAATAACCCAAAAAGCGCACCTTGATAAAGTTTATTACAATTGGAAAAATTTAATCGGATCTAAAATTAAAGTTAACAATAAACTTTTAATATTAAAGCCTTTTGAAACAATTTGGTTAAGCAATAGATAGACATTTTAAATCCTTTGTGTCTACCAATTTCACCACGGGGGCATTATTTTTCACTGACATATTTAAGCTAAGTTTTAACCTTTTACAACTCTGTGTTTTTGCTTTCCTAACTTATCAATACCAAGAGTTAATTCTTCTCCACCTTTTAAAAATCTAGGTGGTTTCATATTTTCTCCAACTCCATTAGGTGTTCCAGTGCAGCAGATGTCTCCTGGGTATAAAGTCATGCAGTGACTCATGTAAGAAACAAGTTGTTCTATATTAAATATCATATCCTTCGTGTTTCCAGTTTGCATTCTCTCACCATTTACATCTAGAAACATATTAAGATTATTGTAATCTTTAACTTCGTCTTTCGTAAGAATATATGGTCCTATTGGTCCAAAGGTATCAAAACCTTTTCCTTTATCCCATGTTAAACCTTTATTTTTCTGAAACTCTCTCTCACTTACATCTGTAACTAGAAAAAAACCAAGAACATAATCAAGAGCATTTTTTTCCTCAACATATTTAGCTTTTTTTCCTATTACAAAACCAATCTCAACTTCCCAATCCGTTTGATTTGAATTTTTTGGAACTTCTATGTTATCGTTAGGTCCAACAATGCAATTAGTAAATTTTGAAAATATAATTGGCTCTTTAGGAATGGGTAAATTTTGTTCTGTTGCATGATCTTTAAAATTCAGACCAATTCCTAAAAACTTCGAAGGATTATTTACGCAAGCACCTACCCTAGAGTTCGAATCAAGAGTTGGTAAATCTTTAATATTTAATTTTTTTATTTTTTCAATAGTTTCAAAGTTTAAACTTTCAGGGTTAAGATCTGATATTGTGCTAGATAGATCTTTATATGAACCATCTTTATCAATAATTGCAGGTTTTTCTTTGCCTAAATCACCTATTCTACAAAGTTTCATATCTTCATTTAATTAAGTTTCTTAAACTTTTTTCTAAAATTTTTCCCTCTAATGACTTTATATTAACCTTTATGTTTTTATCAACTCTCATATCTACCCCATTTTTCCATATTCCAGCCGCCAGATGTATAATTCCTATCTCATTATTAGGAATATTTGGCTCTCTAAAAGTTTTTTCCTTTTCATCATAAACTGGAAGAAGGTGACTCGTTATCCAATTGTGGTTAATGGGTAGAAATTCAGTTTCTGCATTATCTATATAAACTGTCATATTGATAGCCAAACCCTCAGATCCAAACACTCTCCCTTTAGATAAAGTTTTTTTTAAATTTTTTTGCCAAATATCCCAGCAAGTTGAATTTTTCATTAAAGAAAAAACTCCAATATTTAAGTGAGGCGCAAAAGCAATTTTTCTAGCATCATTTTCTGAAAGCCCAGACATTTTTGCATGTTTATAATTTTGTGTTTTTATTGCTGCAAATTTTCCAAATATCCAATTAACTTTTGCTAAGCTTCTATATCCTGGGCCTATTGATTGGGTAATACCTAATTTATTTTTTTCACAAGCCTTAAAATAATTATCAATACATTCCCATGAGTTAATCCACGCATCGCAATCAATCCATAAGTATTTATCATAATTCGGAAAATATTTTGGAATAAAGGCTCTTGATATTTGACTTTTTAACCACTCTTTTCCTTTTTTATAAAATGGAATCTCTATATCCCACTCAGCTTTTTTAATTTCATTAACTTGGGTATCTAATAACTCTATTTGTTTAGAAGTTAATCCAGCATCTAATACACAAATATCAATTTTTTCACTTTGTTTAAATTTTCTTATAGAATAAATTAATTCCTCTAAAAGAGGAAAATAATTTGAGTCTGCGAGTGTAACAATTGTTTTTTTTGTCATTTATTCAATCCAGCTAGAGAATCTCTTTTTATTTTCCTTTATATAATCTGGTAATTCACTGCCGTCTGTAGCTTTAAGGTTTTGAGTTCCATCAAATTTTTCAGTTTTCATGTCAGCTCTAAGATTATAAATAGACTTTTTGCTTTTTATAATTTCTTCTATTTTTTTTTTTCCTAGTGGATTAATATCATATTCTCTATGATGAAGGTAAGTTCTCATTTTTTTTTCAATATCCTCGGGTGTCTTCATATTAGAAAAATGCCATCCTCCATTATCTATAAACTTTAAGTTTGAATATTTTTTATCTGAGAATAGTACATCTATTCTCCAAAATGGATATTTTTTATCTTTAATATTTCTTAACCATTGTGGTGATTTAAGAATTTTAAATTTACAAGCTTTTGTTCCTAACCAAGGCAAATCTTCAAGTTTAAGATTAAACTTGTAATAATAAAAATTTTGTTTAAACAAAATTATCTCATTATTTATTTCATTAATGTCTAGATTAGATAAATTAGGAATTTCATCTACGTCTGAGATAAGAACCAGATCGTCAGGGGCTGCTTTTGAAAGTCCTTTGCTAATTCCATTTCTTTGATAGTTTTCCCTTTTTAAAGCATTCATAATATATTTTGAATTTTTTTTATCTTCTGTGTCACTATCATTTATCGTTTCTAAATTATTAGGTTCATTCTCTAAAACAATATAATTAATTTTTTTTTTAAAATTTGCGTATTTATTCATATTAAACAAAAGATTTCTTTTTTCTCCACTATGAGTAAATTTGCTCTCAACAATTATAAATTCATCTACAAATTTATTTAAAATATTTAAACGAAGATCTATTATTAAGTCTTCATCATAAAACATGAAACAATCGTAAATTTTCATACTTTTTTAATTTTTTTCTTTTTAACAATATTTTTCAAAATTTCTTTTTTACATAATTGAATTTTATGTTTTTTTTGAGACCTCAAAACTATAGAAACTCCAACTCTTCCAAGCCTAAAAAAGGGATAACTTCCTATATCAATCTCTCTTCTAAATTTTTTTTGTATTTTTTCAAGTTCTTTAGAAATGTTGCTCTCAACAGTAATTAAATTTATTGAGTCGCTATGTGTCTTTAATCCTTTTTTCAAGTATATTGAGCAATTATGTATCATCGATTTTAAAATTGAGGGCACCCCAGGTAAACAAAAAACATTTTTAATTTTAAAACCTGGCGCTGCACTTGATGGGTTATAAATTAATTTAGATCCTTTTGGCATTTTACTCATTTTTTTTCTTCCATCATTAAATTTTTTTTTTCCATAATATCTCTCCAAAATTTTGAATGCCTCAGGATGATATTCGTATTTAACTTTGAAAACTTTTGAAATTGATTTTGATGTAATATCATCATGCGTTGGTCCTATACCGCCTGTTGTAAAAACATATTTGTAATTTTTTCTTAAATCATTAGTAGTTTTTATAATTTTTTTTTCATTATCTGGAATAACTCTTACTTCTTTAACAGCTATCCCATTTCTGTCATTCAACCATTTAGATATAAATGATACGTTTAAATCTTGTGTTCTTCCTGATAAAATTTCGTTTCCTATGACTAAAATAGCTGCATTTACTTTTTTAAAATTTTTCTTCATAGTAAAAATTTGTATATGATTTTTGAAAGTGAATTAATATCAGGTGTCTTGATTAAAAGATACAAAAGATTTTTTGTTGATATAGAACTAAAAAATAAAGTTATTACTGCTCACTGTCCCAATACGGGATCAATGATGGGGCTTATCAATAAAGGTAGTAAAGTTTGGATTACTAAAAGTAATGATATCAAACGTAAGCTCAAATATACCTTACAAATAATTGAAGTTAATAAAAAAAAAATCGGAGTGAATACACATCTCACAAATAAGATTTTTTATGAGGCTTTATTAAAAGACAAAATATTTAAACTAAGAAAAGCTGATAAAATTAAAAAAGAAAAAAAATTTAATGAAAATACTCGTTTTGATTTTTTTATTGAACGAGAAAAAAAAGGTATTTTTATTGAAGTTAAAAATGTTACTCTTTCTAGAACAATAAATACCGCTGAATTTCCAGATGCTGTCACTCAAAGAGGGTTAAAACATATTAAAGAGCTTATTAAAGCAAATAAAAAGGGTTTTGATATTTATCTTGTATTTATCGTTCAACGTGAAGATTGTAAAATCTTAAAAATTGCAGAAGACATTGATCCTGAATATAAAAATTTATTAACATTTGGCTTAAAAAATAATCTAAAAGTTATTTGCTATGATTGTAAATTTTTATCAAAAGGAATAGTAATAAATAAAAAAATTAAATTTAAAAATAATGATTGAAAGTTTTGAAAAAACAAAATTAGCTGGATCTATAGCCTCTGGTGCTCTTGATGAAGTGGATAAAATAGTCCGACCCGGAGTAAGTACAGATGAGATAGATAAACTTTGTTACGATTACATAAATGATCACAAAGCTTATTCTGCACCTCTTTATTACAGAGGATTTCCTAAATCATGTTGCACATCTACAAACCATATAGTTTGTCACGGCATACCTTCAAGTAAAACTTTAAAAGATGGTGATATACTTAATGTTGATGTCACTGCAATTAAAGATGGATGGCACGGCGATACTAGCAGAATGTTTGTTGTAGGTGATTGTTCTGTCAAAGCAAAAAAACTTATTAGAATAACTTATGAGTCTATGATGAAAGCTATAAGTATAATTAAATCTAATATAAATATCGGTCATATAGGTCATACAATACAAAAAAATGTAGAAGCTGAAGGTTTTTCAGTTGTTAGAGATTTTTGTGGACATGGAATTGGTGAAAATTTTCACGAAAGTCCTAATGTCCTTCATTACGGTTCAAAAGACTTAGGTCCAAAACTTAAAGCAGGTATGATATTTACAGTTGAACCAATGATTAATGCTGGAAATTATGAGACTAAAACTCTTAAAGACGGTTGGACTGCAGTAACAAAGGACAAGTCTTTATCAGCACAATTTGAACACACTGTTGGTGTAACTGATGATGGATACGAAATTTTTACTTTATCAGAAAAAGGTTTAAACTTTCCTCCAAATTTAGAATGATAGATAGATATTCAAGAAAAGAACTAAAAAATATTTGGAGTGACAATAACAAGTATTCTCTATGGCTCAAAATTGAAATTGCCGCTGCAGAAGCAATGGAAAAAAATAAAATAATTCCAAAAGGTGTTTCAAAAAAAGTTAAGTCTAAGGCAAAAATTAATACAAAAAGAATCTTTGAAATAGAAAAAAAAGTTAAACATGATGTAATTGCTTTTTTAACCTCAATAACAGAAAGAGTGGGTAAAGAGGCGAAATATTTACATAAGGGAATGACTTCGTCGGATGTTCTAGATACTTGTTTTAATTTACAGTTAAAGCAATCTGGTGAAATTTTAATAAAAGACTTAAATTTATTATTGACTTCATTAAAAAAACAGGCTGTAAAATATAAATTTACAGCGTGTATAGGAAGAAGTCACGGTATTCACGCTGAACCAATTACATTTGGTTTAAAAATGTTATCCTTTTATCAAGAATTTTTAAGGAACAAAAAAAGACTTCTAAACGCAATTAATGAAATATCTACATGTGCTATCTCGGGTGCAGTTGGAACTTTTGCCAATGTAGATCCAAAAGTTGAAAAATATGTAGCAAAAAAACTTAAGTTAAAAGTAGAGCCAATTTCAACACAAGTTATACCAAGAGATCGCCATGCTCAGTTTTTTTCAACACTTGGTATAATCGCTAGCTCAGTAGAGAGACTCGCAACAGAAATAAGACATTTACAAAGAACCGAGATTTTAGAAGTAGAGGAATTTTTTGGAAAAAAACAAAAAGGTTCGTCTGCGATGCCTCATAAAAAAAATCCTATATTGAGCGAAAATCTCACTGGTCTGTCAAGATTAATAAGATCAACTGTTTTGCCAGCTATGGAAAACATTTCATTATGGCATGAAAGAGACATTTCGCACTCAGCTGTAGAGAGAAATATAGGACCAGACTCTACTACAGCTTTAGATTTCGCTTTGATAAGATTAAATGATATAATTAAAAACTTAAATATATACCCAAAAAATATGCAAAAAAATCTTATGTTAACAAAAGGATTATTTTTTTCACAAAGAGTATTGCTAGAACTTACTACTTGTGGTTTCACACGAGAACAAGCTTATTCAATCGTTCAAAAGAATGCCATGCAGAGTTGGAAAAATAATACCTCTTTTTTTGAAAATTTATCAAAAGACAGCAAAATTAGTAAAAAAATACCTGTTAATAAATTGAAAAAATTATTTAATTTAAGTTACCATTCTAAAAAAATTAATATAATTTTTAACAGAGCACTTAAAAAATAATCTTATATGAATAAAGGAAAAAAACTTTACGAGGGAAAAGCTAAGATAATTTATTCAACAAATGATAAATACTTAGTTGTTCAGCATTTTAAAGATGATGCTACTGCATTTAATAATTTAAAAAAAACTAAAGTAGAAGGAAAGGGTGTTTTAAATAACAGAATTTCAGAATGTATTCTAACGAATCTTGAGCAATGTGGAATAAAAACACATTTTGTAAAAAGACTTAACATGCGTGAACAATTAATTAAACGGGTTGATATTATTCCTATAGAATTTATTGTTAGAAACATTGCCAGTGGTTCTTTGACTAAAAGATTGGGTATATCTGATGGGACTGTTTTAGAAAAACCTTTATTAGAATATTGTCTTAAAAATGATGAGTTGCAAGATCCTCTTATTTCTAAAGAACACATATTCAATTTTGACTGGGCGACTAAAAGTGAAATTGAGGAAATAGATAAAATAACTCTAAGAATAAATGATATTTTAGTAGGTTTATTTAGAGGCATTGGAATTAAATTAGTTGATTTTAAAATTGAATATGGAAAAGCATGGAATAAAAATGAAAATGAAATTTTGTTAGCTGATGAAATTAGCCCTGATACTTGTAGACTTTGGGACATAAAGACTGAGAAAAAACTTGATAAGGACAGATTTAGAAAAGATTTAGGGAATATAATTGAAGGGTATCAGGAGGTAGCAAGAAGATTGGGTATTATGCCTGAAATTTCAAATATTAAAGAGATTAATTTCAATAAGTCAAGTTCTATTAAATTCAAAAAAAAATAAATTGAAATTTTCTGTAATTATAACTTTAAAGAAAGATGTTCTTGATCCTCAAGGAAAAGTAGTGCAGCAAACTTTACAAAACATGGGTATGGACTCATTAAGAAATTTAAGGCAAGGTAAATACTTTGAAATTGAAATTAATGAGTTAGATGAAGATAAGGCTAAAAATATTATTGAGCAAATGTGTGAAAAACTTTTAGTAAATCTTATTATCGAAGATTACAAGATTAAAAAATTATAAATGAATTCTGCTGTTATTGTTTTCCCTGGTTCAAATTGTGATAGAGATATAGCTTCTGCTTTAACTAAATTACAATTTAAAAATAAGATGGTTTGGCATAAAGATACTGAGCTACCTAAATCAGATTTAATTGTTATACCAGGAGGTTTTTCTTATGGAGATTATTTAAGATCAGGAGCAATAGCTGCTAAATCAAATATTTTAAAAGAAGTAATTAAATCTGCTAAATCTGGGTCGATAGTTTTAGGCATATGCAATGGATTTCAAATACTAATTGAAACTGGTCTATTAAGTGGCGCGTTACTGAGAAATAAAAATTTAAAATTTATATCCAAAGATGTTAATCTTAAAGTCGTAAATAATAATAATAAATTTTGTAGTAAATATAAAAAAGATAACATTATAAGTTTAAATATTGCACATAACGAGGGTAACTATTTTACAAATAAAGATCATCTCAAAGAACTAGAAGATAATGAACTTATACCATTTAAATATTGTAATTCTAAAGGTGTGATTAGTAATGAAAGTAACCCAAATGGATCATTAAATAATATTGCGGGAATTCTGAATAGAGAAAAAAATATTCTTGGTATGATGCCTCATCCTGAGAGAATGATTGATGATCTAGTTTCAAATACAGATGGAATTGATTTATTTTCAAGTATTTTAAATTAATGAAAATAACAAATGAAATAATTCTCTCCCACGGACTTAAAATAGATGAGTACTCTAAAATTAAAACTTTATTAAATAGAGATCCAAATTTTCTAGAACTAGGTATTTTTTCAGCTATGTGGAATGAGCATTGTTCATATAAATCATCAAAAATTCATTTAAAAAAATTACCAGTAAAAAATAAATATGTTATACAAGGTCCTGGTGAAAACGCTGGTGTAATTGATATTGGAGATGATGATGCAATTGTTTTTAAAATTGAAAGTCATAATCACCCTTCATTTATCGAACCTTATCAAGGCGCAGCCACAGGAGTGGGTGGTATATTAAGAGATGTTTTTACTATGGGAGCTAGACCTATCGCTCTTTTAAATTCAATACACTTTGGTAGTCCTGAAAATACAAAAACTAAAAGTCTGTTAAACGGAGTGGTTTCAGGAATTAGTGGATATGGTAATTGTATTGGCATACCAACTATAGCAGGTGAAACTAAATTCAATAGAACCTATAATGAAAATATTCTAGTCAATGCTATGGCTGTGGGTTTAGCAAATAAAAATAAAATTTTTTACTCAAAAGCAAAAGGAACAAATAAATCTGTAGTTTATGTTGGGTCAAAAACAGGACGAGATGGAATACATGGAGCTTCAATGGCTTCAGAAGAATTTGATGAAAACTCTGAAGAAAAAAAGCCAACTGTGCAAGTCGGTGATCCATTTACAGAAAAATTGCTTATGGAGGCTTGTTTAGAATTAATGAAAGAAAATTCAATTATTTCAATTCAAGACATGGGGGCAGCTGGTTTGACTTCTTCTAGTGTTGAAATGGCACACAAAGGTAATTTAGGAATAGAACTAAACCTAGATAAGGTTCCTTGTAGGGAGGAAAATATGAGTCCTTATGAAATGATGTTATCCGAAAGTCAGGAAAGAATGTTATTAATTATTGAGGATGGCAAAGAAGAGAGCGCTAAAAAAATATTTGAAAAATGGGATCTTGAATTTGTTGTAATAGGTAAAACAACTCAAACTAATAATTTAGTTTTGAAGTTTAAAAATGAAGTAGTTGCGTCAATTCCAATTGACGCTTTGTCGTCTAAAGCGCCTTTATATGACAGAAAATGGAATAAAAAAAAAGTTTCTAGTAAGAAAGTTGATTTGAAAAATTTAGAAAGTATCAAATTTGATGAAGCTTTTTTAAAAATAGTTTCCTCTGCTAATCATTCTAATAAAAAATGGGTTACCGAACAATATGATCAAATGGTGATGGGTGATACTGTAGAGCGCTCGGGAACTGATGCTGCAATAGTTAGGATTCATAATAAGGATAAAGCAATAGCTGTTACTGTGGACTCCTCTGCTAATTACTGTAAATCAAATCCAAAAACTGGTGGAAAACAAGTTGTTTGTGAAAGTTGGAGAAATTTAATTGCTGTCGGAGCAAAACCTATAGCTATAACTAATTGCCTTAATTTTGGAAATCCAGAAAATCCGGAAATTATGGGTGAGTTTGCTGAAAATATTTTAGGAATGAAAGAAGCGTGTGAATTTTTAAATTACCCAGTAGTGTCTGGAAATGTATCTTTTTACAATGGAACTAACAAAAAAAATATTTTTCCAACACCGGTTATAGGAGGTGTTGGTTTAATTAAAAATTTAAAGAGAATACAAAATCATAGATTTAAAAAAATTGATAGTCAAATTATAGTTATAGGTAAAACATTTGGTCATCTTGGTCAAAGTGTATTTCTTGAGGAGCTGTATTCATTACAAGATGGTCCTTCACCAGAGGTGAATTTAACTAATGAAAAAAACAATGGAGAAATAATTTTAAAATTAATAACTAGTGGCGCAATTAATTCTGTACACGATATATCGTCTGGAGGAATAATTTTATCTCTAGCTGAAATGTCTTTGAGTTCTGGCATAGGAGTAAAAATAAGTAAACCGAATAAAATATCTAATATTTTTGAGTATTTTTTTGGAGAAGATCAAAGTAGATATATTTTAGAAATTGACAAAAAAAACTATCCAAAAGTTGAAAAAATTCTTAAGGATAATGGTATTTATTTTCAAAAAATTGGTATAACTCAAAATAATTTATTTGAACTTGATAAGCATCTTAAAATTAGTGTTAAAGAGCTTTATGATATAAATAATAAATGGTATAATAGTTATAATGGCTTTGTCAGCTGATAAAATTAAAGAATATATTTTAGAAAGAATTCCAGATGCATCAATAGAAATTAAAGATTTGATGGGTGACAATAATCACTATTCAGCGATAATTAAATCCAGTGTATTTAAAGGAATGAGTAAAATTGAACAACACAAATTAGTTTATAAGTCTTTAAAAGGTAAAATGGGAAACGAATTACATGCACTTTCATTGACTACTGAGGAAAAGTAATATGAATGTAGAAGAAAATATTAAAAACTTGATAGAAAAAAACGATGTATGTCTTTTTATGAAGGGTACTCCAGAAAACCCTCAATGTGGATTTTCAATGGCTGTTTCCAACGTTCTAAAACATTTAAACGTTAAATTTTTAGGTGTAAATGTTTTGGAAGACCAAAATTTGAGGCAAGGAATAAAAGACTTTAGTGATTGGCCAACTATCCCACAATTATATATCAAAGGCAAATTTATCGGCGGATGTGATATTGTGAAAGAAATGTTTGAAAAGGGTGAACTTAAAAAAGTTTTCGAAGAAAAAAAATTAATTTAATTATCTTGAATAATATTCAATAACCAAGCTTGGTTCCATAATAACGGGGTAAGGAACCTCAGAAAATTTAGGTACTCTGACTAATTTAACAGATTTTGTTTTTCCATCTAACTGGATGTATTCGGGAATTTCTCTTTCTTTGTTTTGTATAGAACCATCTATGACATTCAACTTTTTAGATTTTTCACTAACTTCTATTTGATCTGTATCTTTTAAAATATAACTTGAAACATTAACTCTTTTTTTATTTACTCTTATGTGGCCATGATTAATTAATTGTCTTGCAGCGAAAACAGTAGGTGCTAATTTTGCCCTGTATACTACAGTATCAAGTCTACTTTCTAATAAAGCTATTAAATTTTCTGAAGTATCTCCCCTTTTAGATAATGCTTTTCTATATATATTTCTAAATTGTCTCTCATTAATATTTCCATAATAAGCTTTGAGTTTTTGTTTAGCTTGAAGTTGAATTCCGTAATCAGTTGGCTTACCTTTTTTATTTTGACCGTGTTGACCTGGAGGATAAGCGCGAACATTAAATGGACTTTTGGGCCTACCCCAAAGATTGGCTTTTAATCTTCTATCCACTTTATGTTTAGATTTTAATCTTTTTGTCATTTCTTGATCTCGGGTTTACAAGGTTTAGGGGGTAAATGTCAATTAAGCTTTTTTTTTATTTTTACTCAAAGACCCAATTAAACTACCTAAAATCCTTAATTCTTTATCATTTGGTTCCAATCTGTAAAATAAATTGTTTATATTCTTTAACATAGAACTTTTTTTTTCAGGTGGTTGAAAAAAGTTTTTCTTTTTTAGGTTTCTCTCCAGTAAATTTAATATTTGAGTTAACTTGCCTTTTTGACCTAATTTTTTACTAAAATATTTTTGATTGGTTAATTTAAAATTATTTAATTTAAAAATTTCATAACAAATTAAAGACACTGAGTGAGAAAGATTCATTGATTTAAACTTAGGTGAAGATGGTATTTGAACTACATAATTTGCGTATGATAAATCTAAGTTTGATAATCCCGATGCCTCAGGACCAAACATTAAACCAATTTTTTTTTTCTTTTGTTTTTTTAAGATTCTAAGAAAATTATATACGCTAATGTGTTTTTTATTTATATCTCTCTTACGCGCACTGAAAGAAAATATTAAATCAAATTTTTTAATAGCTGTATTTGTATTTTTAAACACTTTAGTACTGCTAATAATATCAAAGGCACCAACAGAAGTCGCTTTAGCTTTTATATTGGGCCAACTACATTTTGGATTAGTAATTATTAAATTTTTAAATCCAAAGTTTTTTAATGATCTTGCGGTTGCTCCAATATTTTCTCCAAGCTGTGGTTGGATTAAAACGAAACCATAGTTATTTTTCATGGATGTTTGCTGGCGCTTTTTCTTTAAATAATTTGTATTCTAAACTGTCAATTAAAGCTTTAAATGAAGCTTCAATAATATTTTGTGAAACACCAATAGTAAACCAACTTTTTCCAGTTTTGTCAGTGCTCTCTATTGAAACTCTTGTGGTCGCTCCAGTGCCTGTATTTAAAATTCTAACTTTATAATCTAAAAGTTTAAGATCAGAAAAATATTTATAATATTTTTCAACTTTCTTAAAATTGGATCTTATTGCGTTGTCTAATGCATTAACTGGCCCGTTTCCCTCACCTGAGCAATTTATTTCTTTACCGTCAATTATAAAAGTAACCTCCGCTGTTGTTTTAAGTTCATTATCTTTTTTAACATTTACATTATAACTTTTTACTTTTAAATATTCAGGAAGTTTGCCTAATAACTTATTTGCTAAAAGTTCAAAAGATGCATCTGCCCCATCATAAGAATATCCGGTAAACTCTCTTTCCTTAACTTCATTTAAAATTTTTTGAACTTTTGTATCTTTTGAGTCAATTTTTATTCCATAATTTTCAAGTCTAGATATTATGTTTGATCTTCCTGCTTGATTAGAAACAATAATGTTTCTGTGATTACCAACTTCTTTTGGATCTATATGCTCATATGTTTTTGGATCTTTTTTAACCGCAGACACATGTAGTCCGCCTTTATGTGAAAATGCAGATCCACCAACATAAGCCATACTTTTGTTAGGTTTTTTATTTAAAACCTCATCCAAAAATCTAGAACATTCAGTCAACGAAGAAAGTTTCTTTTTATTAATGTTTAAATCAAATTTATCACTAAAGGTTTTTTTTAAAAAGAGTGTTGGAATAATAGACATTAAATTTGCGTTACCGCATCTTTCTCCTAACCCATTTATAGTTCCTTGTATTTGTCTTGCTCCAGCTAATACAGCGGTTAAAGAATTACTTACAGCATTTTCAGTGTCATTATGCGCGTGTATACCTAAATTTTTTCCTGGAATTACTTTCGTAACATTGTTTATAATATCTCCAACTTCATTAGGTAAGGTTCCGCCATTAGTATCACATAAAACCACCCATCTAGCCCCCTCATCATAAGCTTGCTTTAAACAATCAAGGGCGTAATTAGGATTATTTTTATATCCATCAAAGAAATGTTCGGCATCAAAGAGAAATTCTTTTTTATTCTTTACAAAATGCTTAGCTGTTTCTTTAATGTTTTTTAAATTATCATCATTTTTTATACCTAGAGCAGTTTTGACGTGGAAATCCCATGTTTTTCCAACAACGCAAACTGTTTTGCAATCAGCATTCATTAAAGGAGATAAGTTTGGATCATTATCTGCACTAACTCCATTTTTCTTAGTCATACCAAAAGCTGTAAATTTTGAGTTTCCAAGATTAGGGGATTTATCAAAAAATTCATTATCTATAGGATTGGCTCCTGGCCAGCCGCCTTCTATGTAGTCTACTCCTATATTAGATAAAATTTTTGCAATTTTATTCTTATCCTCAACTGAAAAATCAACTCCTTCAGTCTGTGCACCATCCCTTAGAGTGGTATCAAATATATATATCTTTTCTTTACTCATTTATAGTTCCAAGTCGTTTTACCTTTTTCATCCTTTATATCAATACCTTCTTTGTTTAAATCATCTCTAATTTGATCCGCGAGTTTGTAATTACCAGTTTTTTTTGCTGCTTCACGATCTTTAATTTTGCTTAATATATTATCTTCAGAGATTTTAACTTTACTTTTTTTGTATTCAGATCTTTTTTCGTCAGTTTCATTAAATAAGCCAATTAAGCGACATGCTTTGTTAAATTCTTTTTTTTTATCTTTATCTCCATTTTGTGATTGTTGAAATAGCTCGTGCAATTTAGAAATATAAAGAGGTGTATTCATATCATCTAATAGATCATTAAAACAATCAGGTGTTTTTTCACTTACTTCAGAGGAATACATTGAATACCATTTATCTAAAGTTTTCGATTGTTCCATGAGTAATTCGTTATTCCAATCCAATGGTTGTTTGTATTGAGCACTCAAAAGAGATAGGCGAACAACTTGCCCTGAATATTTTTTAGTAGCGTCTTCTATTGTCGTTATATTCCCGAGTGATTTTGACATTTTTTCTTTGTTCATAGTAACAAAACCGTTATGTACCCAATAGTTAGCAAATTTGTTTGTTCCATTATAAACACATGATTGAGCAATCTCATTTTCATGATGTGGAAAAATTAAATCTAATCCTCCACCGTGTATATCGAAATTTTTACCTAGATATTTTTCACTCATCACTGAACATTCTAAATGCCATCCAGGTCTACCCCTTCCCCATGGCGATTCCCAACCTGGATCTTTATTATCTGAGGGTTTCCAAAGAACAAAATCTAAAGGGTCTTTTTTTAATTTTGATACTTCTACTCTAGCGCCAGCTTTAAGATCATCCGGATTTTTATTTGAAAGCTTTCCATATCTTTTAAAAGACGCTACTGCAAAAAAAACGTGTCCTTCTATTTCATAAGCAGCTTTTTTTTCAATTAATTTTTTTGTCATATTTATCATACCGTCAACATGATCAGTTGCTCTAGGTTCATTAGTAGGATTTAAACAAAATAAAATTTTACAATCGTTGTGAAATTTTTCTGTTACAGATTTCGTTAAATCTGAAATATCTATATTTTTAATTTTTGAAGCTTCAATAATTTTATCATCTATATCTGTTATATTTCTTACGTAAGTAACCTTTTTCTCGCCGTAAAGTTCAATAAGTATTCTGAAAAGAAGGTCAAAAACTACAAGAGCACGAGCGTTACCAACATGAGGATTGTCATAAACGGTTGGTCCACATGCGTATAAAGAAACTTTTTCTTTATTTATTGGATTAAAAATTTCTTTTTTATTTGTAAGTGAATTAGTTAAATGTAAATTATTCATTGAATTTGCAAACTGGTATAGGATTCATTTTGTGTAAGTTTTTTTCTCTTATCTTTAAATATTTCTGATAGTTTGGATCGTCTTTGTTTTCCATAGCCTTCTCGAGATCCTCGTAACTCATTCCTAGTTGTTGGACATCGTTTCTCCCATCGTCCCACAATCCATCTGTTGGTTGAGAATTTATAATTTCCTCTGAAACTCCAAGATATTTACCTAATTCCCACACCTGAGTTTTTGTACAATCAGCTATTGGAGATATATCTACACCCCCATCACCATATTTAGTATAAAAGCCAACGCCAAAATCCTCAACTTTATTCCCTGTTCCAACTACAATACCGGAATTAGCGGCTGCCGCCTGATAAAGAGTTGCCATTCTTAATCTAGCTCTTGAATTTGCAAATCCATGTTCGTTATCAAAGTTATTTAAAACTTGAGAAAAGGATCCAAATATTTTGTCCATCTCGATTAAGTGATGTTCAACATTTTTAAACTTATCTTTCAACCAATTTGCATGTTTCAAGCTTAAGTCATGTTGGGTTTTTATTTGTTTAATTGGCATTGTTAACACAATTGTTTTTCTTCCTGTGTTTGCGCATAACGTACTAACTACAGAGGAGTCTATACCACCTGAAATACCAACCACTAATGCTTTAGGATTAAACGAGGTAGTTTCACAATAATTGTTGATCCAATCAGTGATAATTTTTGCTCTATTTTTTACTTCCATAATTAATACACCTCCTCTTTTAAGGTCATGTCTTAATAATTACAATAATTATTAAGACGCGGCTTGAATAATTTTTTTTGAATATTTCGAGTTTTTCTTAATTTCCTCAGAAATTAGAAAAGCTAACTCTAACGCTTGATCAGCATTCAATCTTGGGTCGCAATGCGTTCTGTACCTATTAGATAGGTCTTTTTCAGATATTTTTTGTGCTCCACCTGTACATTCAGTCACATCCTGACCAGTCATTTCAACGTGCAATCCTCCAGCATAACTTCCTTCGGATTGATGTACGCCAAAAAAGTTTTTCACTTCTTTTAAAACACTATCAAAAGGTCTTGTTTTAAATCCTGTTGCTGCTTTAATGGTGTTACCGTGCATTGGATCACATGACCAAATTACATTTAATCCTTCTTTTTTAATTACCTTAATTAATTTTGGTAAATATTTTTCAACATTGTCCGCACCGAATCTAGAAATTAGTGTCATTCTTCCAGGTTCATTATCTGGATTTAAAACATTACAAAGCTTAACTAATTCTTCTGGTTTTAAAGTTGGACCACATTTTAAACCTAAAGGATTTTTTATGCCTCTACAAAATTCAACATGAGCACCATCTGGCTGTCTAGTTCTATCACCTATCCACACAAAATGTGCGGATGTATCATGATATTCACCCGTTGTAGAGTCTACTCTTGTCATAGCTTCCTCAAAAGGTAATAAAAGAGCTTCGTGAGAAGTATAAAAGTTAACCGTTCTTAATCTTCTGTTGTTATCAGAGTTAATTCCACAGGCCTCCATAAAAGCTAAAGCGTCACTAATCTTATCTTCAATCTCTTTGTATTTACCTTTGGTTTTGTCTTTAATAAATCCTAAATTCCACAAATGTACTTGTCTAAGATCAGCAAATCCTCCTTGAGAAAAAGCTCTCAACAAGTTTAAAGTTGAAGCCGA